>JAVBNZ010000010.1:0-59221 GCA_031551145.1 Desulfovibrionaceae bacterium
TTCTTGGGATCGATGACGCCCGCCTTGATCAGGTCTTCGTATTCGCCGGTGGCGGCGTTGAAGCCGAAGCCGTCCTTGCCGGAGCGCACTTTTTCGACCACCACGGAGCCTTCGAAGCCGGCGTTGTGGGCGATCTGGCGCAGGGGTTCCTCAATGGCGCGGCGCACGATGTTGATGCCGGCCGTTTCGTCGTCATCGGCGGGCTTGAGGTCGCCGAGCACCTTGGACACGCGCAGGTACGCGGTGCCGCCGCCGGGGATGATGCCTTCCTCAACCGCGGCGCGGGTGGCGTTGAGCGCGTCTTCCACGCGGTCTTTCTTTTCCTTCATTTCGGTTTCGGTCGCGGCGCCCACATGCACCACAGCCACGCCGCCCACCAGCTTGGCCAGGCGTTCCTGGAGCTTTTCGCGGTCGTAGTCGGAGGTGGTTTCTTCAATCTGGGCGCGGATCTGCTTGACGCGGGCCTTGATGTCGGCGGCCTTGCCGGAACCGTCCACGATGGTGGTGTTTTCCTTGTCGACAACCACGCGCTTGGCGGAACCGAGGTCGGAGGCGGTCAGATTTTCAAGCTTGATGCCCACGTCTTCGGAAGCCACCTGGCCGCCGGTCAGCACGGCGATATCCTGAAGCATGGCCTTGCGGCGGTCGCCGAAGCCGGGAGCCTTGACGGCCGCGACCTGAAGCGCGCCGCGCAGCTTGTTGACCACCAGCGTGGCGAGAGCTTCGCCTTCCACGTCTTCGGCGATGATCACCAGCGGGCGGTTCATCTTGGCGACCTGCTCAAGAATGGGCAGCATGTCCTTCATGCCGGAAATTTTCTTTTCGGTGCAGAGGATGTAGGGATTGTCCATTTCGCAGACCATCTTGTCGGGGTTGGTCACGAAATAGGGGGAGAGGTAGCCGCGGTCGAAGCGCATGCCTTCGACGACGTCCATGGTGGTTTCCAGGCCCTTGGCTTCCTCGACCGTGATCACGCCTTCCTTGCCCACTTTGGCCATGGCTTCGGCGATGATGTTGCCGATGGTGGTGTCGGCGTTGGCGGAAATGGTGCCGACCTGGGCGATTTCCTTCTGGTCGCGGGTGGGTTTGGCCAGGTTGCCGAGTTCGGCGACCAGGGCTTCAACGGCCTTGTCGATGCCGCGCTTGACGGCCATGGGATTGCGGCCGGCGGCCACAAGCTTGACGCCTTCGCGGTAAATGGCCTGGGCCAGCAGGGTGGCGGTGGTGGTGCCGTCGCCGGCCACGTCGGAGGTCTTGGAGGCGACTTCCTTCACCATCTGGGCGCCCATGTTCTCGAACTTGTCTTCCAGTTCGATTTCCTTGGCCACGGTAACGCCGTCCTTGGTGATGATCGGGGAGCCGAAGGATTTTTCCAGCACCACGTTGCGGCCCTTGGGGCCGAGGGTCACCTTGACGGCATTGGCGAGTTTATCCACACCGCGGGAAAGCTTCTCGCGGGCTTTGGCGTCGAACAGAATTTCTTTGGCAGCCATTGTATTGTTCTCCTTAATATGTGTTGCGGATTATTGGAGCGGTTCGGCTTTGAAAGCGGCCAGCCGCTCTACGCGATGATCGCGAGGATGTCGTCTTCGCGCATCACGAGGTGTTCTTCGCCGTCCAGACTGATTTCCGTGCCCGCATACTTGTTGAAGAGCACGAGATCGCCGGCCTTCACGGCCAGGGCGGTACGCTTGCCGTCGTCCGCAAGCTTGCCGGGGCCGGCCGCGATGACCTTGCCGCGCGAAGGCTTTTCTTTCGCGGTATCGGGAATATACAGGCCGCCGGCGGTCTTTTCGTCGGATTCCAGGCGTTTCACCAGTACACGATCATTAAGGGGCTTGAGTTTCATAATCCGTCTTCCTCCACACTGCATTTACGGTTTTTACGGTAAGGGCCCCGCAGAGGGGGCGGTGTGCCGAAAAGAAATTCCGAAGGCGGCCGTATTGCGGCCCCTCCCCGGCGTGGCAAAATATAAGCTTCTCTTTCCACTTGAGAAGAGGGCGAGGAGATTTTTTTTCAAACTTTTTTTTTAGATTAATAAAATCACTTGGATATATAGCCGCTCTGTGGCCGGCGGGCACCAGGCGCCGGCCGGCGTCCGGTTCGGCACTTGAAGCGAGTTCAAGGCTGGAGTACAAGCGCTTTCATATGCAACGCCCGCAATTTTTTGGGAGGAGAACATGGAAGCACCGGAAAAAAATCTTGCGTTCGACTTTGTCCGCGTGACCGAGGCGGCCGCCCTGGCTTCCGCCCGCTGGCTCGGGCGGGGCAACAAGAACGAAGGCGATAAGGCCGCAGTGGACGCCATGCGTATATCTTTCGCCGGTCTCCATATCCAGGGAAAAATCGTCATCGGCGAAGGGGAAAAGGACGAAGCCCCCATGCTTTTCAACGGCGAGGAAGTGGGCCTGGGCACGGGGCCGGCCATGGACGTGGCCGTTGATCCCGTCGAAGGCACGCGCCTGCTTGCCTACGGCAGGCCCAACGCCATTTCCGTTGTCGGGGCGGCTCCGGCGGGCTCCATGTTCAACCCCGGCCCCAGCTTTTACATGCAAAAGCTCGTTGTGGGGCACGAGGCGCGCAACGTCATCGATCTCGACGCGCCTATCAAGGACAACCTGCACAACATCGCCAAAGCCCTCGGCAAATCCGTGCATGACCTGGTGGTTTTCGTGCTCGACAAGCCGAGGCACGAAAAGATCATTCAGCAGATCCGCGCGGTGGGCGCGCGTATCCAACTGCATACCGACGGCGACGTTTCCGGCGCGCTTATGGCCGTTGACCCGCGCGCCGAGGTGGACGTGATGATGGGCACCGGCGGCAGCCCCGAAGGCGTGCTGGCGGCCTGCGCCATCAAGGGCATGGGCGGGCAGATGCTTTGCCGGCTCGATCCGCAGTCGTATGTGGAAAAAGAATCCATCCAGGAGGCGGGCGTAGACGTGCGTGAAGTGCTGGCCGTGGAAAACCTGATCCGCAGCGAAGACGCCTTTTTCGCCGCCACGGGCATTTCCGGCGGTACCTTCCTTGGAGGCGTGCGCTATACCGGCAGCGGCGCGGTGACGCATTCCATGCTCATCCGCGCGAAAACCGGCACTCTGCGCTATGTGGAGTCGTACCACAACATGAAGTTGCTTTCGCGCATAAGCGCCGTTCAATATTGAAAAATTTGGATTTCCCCTCGGGAGAACGCATGAATTCCGGCCTTTGCGCGCGCCTTGCTCCGTTTGCCGTCCTCGTCCCGGCGCTGTGTCTCTGTTTAACCCTGCTTGCCGTTCCGGCCCTTGCCGCCGCGAAAAAAAACCCGGCCTCCCCGCAGACCGTCCCGGCCGCCGCGCCGAACACGGCCCCGGCAGGACCGGCGGGCGATAAAAACGTGTACGACCAGCCTCCCTTCACGGAAAAAGAATTGCTTTCCTTCATGGACACTCTGCCCCAATTCCGGCGCTGGGTGCGTGAAACCAGGGCCGCCGTGAATCCGCAGCTCAACAGCGCGGGCAAGCCGGATTTCGTTTACCCGCCCGAAGCCGCCGCCAAGGCGCGCGAACTCGGCTGGGCCGAGCCCAAACGCTTCTTCTGCCTGCTGGGCCGCACGGCGGCCGCGCTCTATCTGGTGGAGGAGGGCACCGACCTCACGGACAAACTGCCCAAGGATATGCCCAAGGTGGCGGACAGCGAAATCGCCCTGGTGCGCAAGCATCTGGGATCGCTGTTGAGGGCGGGGAACGACGGGCCGCCGCCGGCCATGGCCCGGTAAAGGGGCGGATTTTCGCGTGATGCGTCGTCACGCTTCGTTTTTTATTCCGGTCATGGACGAAAGAGTCCATCTCTGCTCTCGATTCCCGTATGGCTCATCTCTGCTGTCGTCATCCGTACGGCTCAAAGACTCGCCTACGCCTGACACGCAACGCTTCGCCTACGGAAACAGCCCCTCCAAGGCTGCCTTCGGTCGGGCTCCCTCCATAAAAAATTCGCCTTCCGCGCCTGACGCGGAAATGCGATACACCGAAAGCCGCTTGAAGCCCGGACGAGCCTGTCATATGGTGTCGTGGATGTCCGGGAGGAAAGAATGTCCACACTGACGAAAGAAGAACGCTTTGATATCGTCGTACAAGCCAACGCAGCGAGCGCGGCCGGCAATTATGAAGAAGCCCACAGACTGACGGCGCGCTTGCCCTTGGCTCCGCACTTGGCCATGGCCGCAAAAGAAGTTATGGGCAAGGCTTTTTTGCTTGAGAGCGGCTATGACCTCTCCGAAGCCGAGGCGGCATATGGGAAAGACTGGCTTGATGCGTGAACTGATAGATCAACTGGAGCGTAACTGGGAATCCTATTGCCAGCTTGCCGAATCGAAAGAAGCGCAGGCTCATGATGCAGGCTTGCGGGCAACGCTTCAGCTTCTCAAAGAATCTCGTGCCGACAAAGATATCAAAATGGCCTTGGGCATCGAGATGATGCTGTTGCATGACGAACTGGCGAAATACGCCAACTCACCGGAAGAAGCCGGCAGTATCAAGGCCGCCCTGGAGCAGCTTGCTGAAGCGCAAAAGTCTTTGGCAGTTATCCAAGAACCGCAGAGCTACCGAGCGGCCACGGCCACCTATTCCGGCAAGCGGATGGAAGCCGGCCTGCCGCTCGACTCTTTCCGAGAATTTCTCAAAAGCCACGTCACGCGTCTGAGCAACCGTTTGGCCGGGCCGTTCTCCATGCTGGAAAAGAATATACTGCGCCAGAGGAAAGAAAATCTGAGCATGGTGAAGGATGCCTATATCACCATGCAACGCAATGTTTTGGGCCTGTAGTATCTGGAACAGAGACGAGTTGCTTCACACGAGCAGCTTAATTGCCTTGGAAAAATGTTCTTTCAAGGGGTTCATGTCTTCCACAAAGCGCACGGAAAAGCGTTCGCCGCCTTCTTTTCCGTTGAAAATCAGTACATGGGCGTTTTCGCCTATATTCGGATCCTCCTCCTTCCATTCACAGAAATTATAGAATCGGCATATCGTTTTGCGGTTATTGTTATCCAGAAGGATGGCACAGTAGCTTTTGGCATCGCGCATGACGATACGGGCCGTATCGTCTATCAATCCGTGGAGCAGCGTCCGAACGATGATCAATCCCCATATTTCCGTATTGGTGGTGATGATTTCGTTGTCTTTCTCCTTGGGCTCGGCCTTCAAAGCTTCAGGCGTTTTCTTCGAAGCTTCAAGGCGTTGATTCAGGCGTTCGTCCATATAGCCAGATACAACTTGACGAAAAATAGGTTCTAAAAATTCAATTGCCTTGGAAGTAACGCGGCTTTGATAAATTTTGTGAGCAAAAAAGCGCACAAAATCATCGCTTGGTTCTTCTATCTCTTTTGAAAAAGCCAACATCAGCTCGCGGAAATATTGTAGAGTATCTGCAGATCGCAATATTCCACTAATATCAAAAGAAGCTTTGCTCAAGCGCTGAATTTCAGGAAGAAGCTGCTCGTTGAAGGTCAGAAGATCGATTTCCATGAACGGTTTGTCGTCCATGATGTTTTCCCGATTTCTATCAGAGAAAAAGAGGTATTGCGTTCCGTTGGTGAGGATACCTATCTTTGCCTCGGGCACTGCTTGAAAGTAACGGCGAAGCTGAGAGCATTTTCCCTCGTCCAGAGCAGCACCAAGGGGTTTGCATTCAATGAGCATGGCCGGAATATCGTTGTACATGACGGCGTAGTCTATTTTTTCTCCGCGCTTTATGCCTTGATCCGCTGTGTACTCGGCGATTACCTCAAAAGGATTTGAGACATCATAGCCGAGTGCTTCTATGAATGGCTGGACAATCGCCGTTTTTGTTTGCGCTTCGTTCAGATTGCGCCCGGCGTATTGCTTGGCCCGTAGAGTAAGTCCGCGAACTGTTTCAGCGTCCATACAGCCCTCCAATTTAGTTGGAATCGATCCTACGGCCTGAGCTTTCCGCTGCGGATAAAATTGTCCACCAGTTCGAACACCCGCTGATTGCCGCAGAATTCGCCTTTGGCGATGTTGCGCCTGAACTCGTCCAGCCGGCTTTCAAAGCGGGCGAGCAGGGAAGGTTCCAGTTTGAACATGTCGGCCTGCATGCCGTAGCCGAGCTGCTCGACGTAGAGCGCGTTGAAACGCTGCTCCACAAAGGCTTTGAGCGGCAGGCTGAGTATGGGCTTGCCCAGGTACAGCGTTTCGGTCATCAGGGTGTGCCCGCCGCCGCAGATAACGTAGGACGCCCCTTCCAGCAGATCCAGAAAGCCTTCCTCCGACTTGGGGCAAAAGACCACGTTGCCGTCCTGTCCCTGCTTTTGCGGATAACCGAATACAAAGCAGGTTCGGTTCGTCGCTTTTTTAAGAAAATCGATCAGCCCGTGGTGGGTGGAATTGCTCTGATAGACGAGCAAATGTCCGCTGTCCTGCGGCTTGAGGTTCAGCACCCGCTCGCGCAGAATGGGGGGCGCGATCACGGCGTTGTATTGCGGCAGCACAGGCGGGGCGTAGAAGGAAATGATCAGATTTTCTTCCGTGGGCGAAAAGAGGTATTTCGGCGTCAGTCCCTGGATAAAATAGTCGAACCACATATCCGGCGGCAGCGTGTGCCGGCAGCAGGTGATGACGTGCTGGTGGTCGAGGGTCAGGCAGGGCAGGCCGGTTTCCCCGGCCGCGCGCGGCACGAAGTATTCCAGATCCGTCATGCAGCGGTCGGGCTTGAACTCGTCCATGATGCGCAGCAGTTTGCGCGTCACGCTGTTGCGCCGCAGCAGCTTGGGAATGGATTCAGCAAGCGTGGCCGGGAGATCCACCTTGTAGTTGCGGCAGACCGTGCCCAGATTTTCCAGGCGCGCCACGGGAAATTCCTTCTCCAGCACCGAGGGCGCGTCCCCGTTGGTGACAAAGAGGAATTCGTGTTCCGGCAGCCTGCGGGCGATGGTCAGGCCGCGCATGGCGTGGCCGTGCCCGGTGCCGTGAATGCCGTAGAGTATCCTGGCCATCTATCGCTTTTCCAGAGCCCTGGCGGCGGCTTCTTCCTTGGGGTCCACGCCTTGGCGCGAAATGATCTCCCGCGCGTCCTTCGCGGTGAGCACGTCGTCAAGTATGTCGCCGATGCCGGCGACCGCGGCGTCAAGCCGTTCCTTGTCCCAGCCGAAGAAGCCGCGCAGTTCTCCCAGCGTGACGCGCGCCGATGTTTCCTGCTCCGGAGTGCGCGCCTGCGCGGGATTCTGCAGACGCATCCAGGCGCGGATGCACTGGAACATGGCGCGTTTGGCGACCTCGAAGGCCCGCTCAGGCGCACTCTGCCGCAGGCGCAGCGCTTCTTCCAGGCCCTGCCGGGCCGTAGCCGGGTCGGCCTCCAGGTTCGGGCTCTGAACGACTTCAGCGCCCAAACGGTAATCGGCTGCCTTGTCGCGGCTGAAAAAATCCGCGCCGGGCGCCGGGTGGGCAACGGCAAGCAGACAAAAAACGCACAGGCAGATCAACGCGCGCATAAAAAAACTCCGTTACGGCATGAGGGGGGCCTGCATCAGTCCGGCGGAGAGGGGCAGGCCGCACATGAGGTTGGCGTTGGCCAACGCCTGGCCGGAGGCGCCCCGGCAGAGATTGTCTATGGCCGAAACAATGGTCAGCCTGCCCGTGCGCGCGTCCAGGGCCAAGCCGATGTCGCAGAACATGGAGCCGCGCACGTTGCGCGTTTCCGGCAGCCGGCCTTCAGGCAGCACGCGCACCCAGGGGGCTTTTTCCCAGCAGGCCGCATAGGCCGCGTGGAGTTCTTTCAACGAAATTTTGCTTTTGAGCCGCGTGTGAATGGTCGCCAGAATGCCGCGATCGATGGGCACAAGGTGCGGGTTGAAGGACACGATGATGTCTTTGCCCGCGACGGCGGAAAGCTCCTGCTCTATTTCCGGCGTGTGGCGGTGCGTGCCGCCGAGCGCATAGGGCCGGAAGCTGTCGTGCACCTCGCAGAACAGATAGGGCACGGCGGCCTTGCGGCCCGCGCCGGAGGTGCCGGACTTGGCGTCGATGACGATGTCGTCGGTGTGGATGAAGTCGTTTTTCAGCGCCGCATGGAGCCCCAGAATGCAGGCCGTGGGGTAGCAGCCGGGATTGGCGACCAGCCTGGCCTTCGCGATTGCGCCCTCATACAGTTCCGGCAGGCCGTAGACCGCGCCGGGCAGCAGATCCTGCCGGCAATGCTCCACCCCGTACCACTGCTGATAGCTTTGCGCATCCTTCAGGCGAAAATCCGCCGAAAGATCGACCACCATGGTCCCGGCGTCGCGCAGTTCTCCGGCGATTTTCGCCGCCGCGGCATGGGGCACGGCCAGAAAGACGAGGTCGCAGCTTTGCGCGGCCGCGCGGGCGTCCGGCTCGCTGATGACGCAGTCCGCGCCGGGCAGGCCTTCCAGAAAGGGATAATGATCCCCGAGGCGTTTGCCGGCCTCGGAACGCGAAGCCGCAAAGCTCAGGGTGAAAAACGGATGTCCGGCCAGCAGGCGCGCGAGCTCCATGCCCGTATAGCCCGTAACGCCGATCAGACCCGCGCGGAATGTCCTCTGCATGGTGTCCCCTCCAAAGCCTTGTGCGGCCGCGGCCGCCGCCTTTCTCTGTACAGAATATGTCGGTGAATGTCACCTTGCCCCTTCCTCTGCGGGAATCCTTTCCGCTTGGGCAAACTTTCTCGTTTTTGGATAAGTTTTGGCTAAGCATGTTGCCCCTGCAACCGTTTTCAGCACAGCGTTTGACGGCGCATCTGTACATAAAACATACCATTTTTATTGAATAATTTTTCTTAAATTTTTCGCGTTCCCCATCTCTTTTCGCTTGACCTGCGCCTGGATTATAACATATATATGAGTTATATGATGCATATGATATGGCAGCGTGTACTTCTCTATGCATCGCGTCGGGTTTCGGCTCATGCGTTTCGGGATGCGGGGCCCGTCCAACAGTCCTTCAAATCAGGAGTTTTGTATGTATCACATTAAAGAGACAGACATTGTCATCATCGGCGCCGGCGCCGGCGGGGCGTTTGCCGCCATCCACGCTCACAAAGCCAACCCCAAGCTCAGCATCACACTGCTCGAAAAAAGTAAATTCGAGACTTCCGGGGCGGCCGGGCGGGGCATGGACGCGCTGAATACCGTATGTCTGCCGCCGTACAGCGATTCCGAAGCCCTGGTGAAAATGCTGACGCGCGTGACCGAGGGGGTACTCGATCAACGCATCGCCAAGAGGTTCGGCGATCGATGTCCGGAAATGGTGAAGGAGTTGGAGGAAATCATGGATCGCGCGCCCGGCGATCTCTTTCCCATAGATGAAAAGGGCAATTACCGCCTCTATTACCTGCACCCCAGCGACAAGCCCATGCTCCTGCCCATGCACGGCGAGGAGATGAAACGCGCCCTCGCCACCCGCGTGCGCGCGCTCGGCTGCACCGTTCATGACCGCACCCCGGCCGTCAAGCTTCTGGTACGCGACGGTCGCGTGGCCGGCGTGATCGGCTTCAACATCCGCACCGGCGAATACTGGCTCTACAAGACCAAGGCCGTGATCATCACCGCCGGCGCGGCGGGCCGCCTGTCCCAGGCTTCCCACGGCTATCCTTCCGGTTGCTACGAATTCCCCGGCAACACCGGCGACGGCTACCGTCTGGCCTATGAAGCCGGCGCGGATCTGATCAACATGGAATACGTGCAGGCCAGCACGCGCATCAAAGACCACGAAGGCCCGGCATGCGGCTATGTGGCCGGCCCGCGCGGCGCGTACCAGATCGACGCGAACGGCAACCGTATGGTCGGCGCGCATCCCTACGCATCGGGCGACACCCGCCTGGCGGTGTGGCTGGCCTATGCCGAAGGACGCGGCCCCACCTATCTGAAGATCAGCCATTTGGACGACGACATGCGCCAGGTTGTCGAAAAGGTGCAGTTCAGCAACGAGCGCACCACCCGCGGCATGTTCCACCATCAGCGCGGCCTGACCTATGACGACGAGTTCTGTGTGGAACTGGCCCTGTTTGAAGACCTGGGCATCTGCGGCGGCCACGGCTGCGGCGGCATTTTGACCGACGAAAACGCGCAGACCACGGTGCCCGGCCTCTACGCCGCCGGCGACGTGGACGGCGGCCTGCCGCACTCCTACCTCGGCGGCGCCTTTGTCATGGGCGGCATCGCCGGCGAAGAAGCGGCCAAATACGTGGCCGAAGTGCCCCACGCCGTGATCGAAAATCCCAAGCCGCTCATTCGTTCCTTCATCAACGAGTTCGAAGCTCCCCTGTACCGCGAGGGCGGCATTCCCGTGCATCTGGTGGAAAAGAAGGCCAGAACCCGCATCATGTACTACATGCGTCCTCCGCAGGCCCCCGGCATGCTCCGCACCGGCGCGTGGTGGATGGAGCGCATACGCCGGGAAGATATCCCGCTGATCAAGGCCGACGATTATCACAACCTGCTCAAATGCCACGAAGTGCAGAGCATTCTGCTGATGGGCGAAATTATGTCCAAGGCCAGCCTGTTCCGCGACGAAAGCCGCTGGGGCGCGCATCACTGGCGTCTCGACATGCCGGCCAAGAAGCCCGAATGGGATCGCACCTGGGCCGTGGTTTCCTGCAAAGACGGCAAGATGGAGTTTTCCAAGCGCAGAGTGCCGGACTACATCATGGAATGCCCGGACAGCATGCCGTACAAGTATCCGGCGACGAAGTACGACCTCGGCGAACTGTTCAAGCTTGATCCCGAGTGCAAGAACGTGACGCGTGACCAGTGGATGATAGACCACATCAAGGTCGAAGGAATGGAAACTCCCCGCCGCTTCATGGTTGATCCGAAGGAAGGTGAATAATATGTATAGCTACACGAATTCCAACAAAGAAACGGAATATACCTGGATCGAAATCGACCGCAAAAAGTGCAACAAATGCGGCGTATGTGTCGAAATTTGCCCTATGGACTGCCTGCGCAACGCTGAGGACGGCTTTCCGCGCCTAAAATACCACGACGACTGCTGGTACTGCGACGCCTGCGCCTTTTTGTGCCCGCGGCAGGCTCTTACGCTGACGGGGATGCCGTACCTGCTGAAATAGCCCGCCGGCACGGCGGGCAGGGCCGGAGGGTACGCCGCCCTGTCCGCCATAACATGCTCCACGTGGATTTTTCTGAATTCACGCCGCGAAACGGGCGCAAGGCGGGCGGCGCCCGCCCGAACGCGACTGCTTCAAGCGTAAAACGCAGTAACAGACTAGGGAGCGAATTGTGGAAAAAGAATCGACAGAAATGAAAAAGATGCGCCGCAAGGTTGTTGTGGCGAGCGTTATCGGCACCACGCTTGAATGGTACGATTTCTTCCTGTACGGCGTTGTGGCTGCCTTGGTTCTCAATAAACAATACTTCCCCTCCAGTGACCCCTTTGTTTCCAACATGCTGGCCTGGGGGTCGGTGGGCATAGCCTTTATCAGCCGGCCCCTGGGCGGCATCATCTTCGGCCATTTCGGCGACAAGCTCGGCCGCAAGGCCATGTTGATGCTGACCCTGCTCATCATGGGCATCTCCACGGTGCTCATCGGCTGTTTGCCGACCTATAACCAGATAGGCCTCTGGGCGCCCTTCCTGCTCATTGTGCTGCGCACCTGCCAGGGCATAGGCCTGGGCGGCGAATGGGGCGGCGCGGTGCTCATGACCTTTGAATACGCGACGAAAGATACGCGGTGTTTCTACGGCAGCCTGACGCAGCTCGGGTTGTCCATAGGCATGTTCCTGGCTTCGGGCATTGTGGGCGTCATGACCTTTTTGCTCAGCAACGAAGCCTTCATGGAATGGGGTTGGCGTGTGCCTTTCCTGATCAGCATCGTCATGCTGGGCGTGGGTTATTACATCCGTATGAACATCATGGAGACCCCGGACTTCCAGAAGGCCCAGGCCAAGAAAACCGAGCAGAAGAAGGTCAAGATTCCTCTTGTCGAGCTGCTCACCAACCACAGAAAGCGCGTGATCGCCGGCTTCTTCGCCCGCGCCATAGGCAGCGTGGGCTTCAACATCATGGCGGCCTACTCGATCACCTATCTCACGCAGATCATCAAGGTGCCGAAGCAGGATGCCCTGCTGGCGGTGAACATAGGCACCATCTTCCTGACGCTGATGATTCCCTTTGCCGGCTGGCTGGGCGACAGGTTCGGCCGGATGCGGGTCTTCATCATCGGCTGCCTTCTGGAAGGAGCCTGCGCCTTCCCGATCTTCTACATGATCAACCATGCGGCGGGGAATTTCGTCATCGCCTGCGCGGGGGTGGCCATTTATCTCGGCTTTATACACGGCATCATATCCGGCTTGAATCCTTCCATGTTCTCCAGCCTTTTCCCGACGCATGTGCGCTATACGGGCATATCGTTCACGTTCCAGATGGCGAGCATGGTCTTTTCCGGAGGCACGCCGATGGTAGCGCTGTATTTGGTCAGGATGAACGACAACCAGCCCTGGATGCTCTGCACCTACGCGCTCATCATAGGCTTGATGAGCGCGGCGGCGGCCACCTGGATCAAGCTCGATCAAAGCAGGGAAGAGCAGGAGGCCACGCAGACGCAGAAGGAATGCCCCGCTCCGGAACTTGTGTAGGCCCGTGTCCGGGCACGCGACAAGGACGCGGATTGTGAAAACATAAACCCACTCCCCGGATCGCCGTCGCGCCGTCCCTCCTGCGGACGCACGATCCGGGGATCTTCCGGCCCGCGCCGCTCCTCCTCCGGAGCGTGCGCGGGCTTCCCCGGAACATTGCGAGAGAAGCCATGTCAACCCTGATCATCGCGGCCATGCTCGGTTCGGCCGTACTCCACGCGATATGGAACGTCATCATCAAGGGCGGAACCGACACCCTTATCGAAACAGCGATGAAGAACTGCGGCGGGGCTTTTGCCGTGCTGTTCGTTCTGCCCTTTCTGCCCTTTCCCCTGCCCGCCTCCTGGCCCTATCTCGGCGTGGTGGCCTTCATCCATCTCGGATATTACCTGTGCATCGCCTACGCATATCGGGGTTCCGATCTCAGCTACGTCTACACCATCATGCGTGGTTCCGCGCCCTTGCTCACCGCCTTGGTCACCGTGGTCATCATGGGCGAGGCCATAGGGCTCAAGGGCTGGGCCGGAGTGCTGCTTCTCAGCTTCGGCGTGCTGGTGCTGGCCGTGGACAGCCTGTGCCGGGGCTGTTTTCGCCTTGTGCCCACGCTGCTCGCCGTGGGCAACGCCTTCATCATCATGGCTTTCACCGTGGTGGACGGCACGGGGGTGCGCCTTGCCGGCAACCCGGTTTCTTACGCCTGCTGGGAATTTCTGTTCAACGCCATCCCCATTGCGACCTTCACGCTCTTCGCCCGCAGGGGGCAGGTGCTCGCGTATGTGAAACGGCGCTGGTATTTCGGGCTGGGCGGGGGCATATGCAGCGTGACGGCCTACGGGGTGTCCCTCTGGGCCATCACCAAGGCGCCCATAGCCGAGGTGACGGCCCTGCGCGAAACCGCCGTGGTTTTCGGCGCAATTATGGCCGTGATCTTTTTGAAGGAAAAAATGACCCCGGCCCGCATCGCCGCTGTGGTTTTCGTGGTGTGCGGGGCGGCGGCCCTGAAGATGTAGGTCAGAATTCGCGGAACAGCTTCAGTCTGTCCGTGCGGCAGAAGCTGACGCGGTATTCATAGGGCTCGCCGTTGTACGTCTTGAAAAGCAGATCCGACCGCAGTACCGGCGTGTTTTGAGGAATGTCCAGATATCGCGCCGCGTCGGCGTCGGCCGGCGTGACGGAGAGCAGTTCCCGCAGGCGCAGGTTGTGGATGCCGTAGCGTTTGTCCAAAATGACATACAAGGCGCTTTTTTCGAATTCCGCCCGAGTGATGGCCTCAAAACCCGGCAACTTGTCCGCGCGCATGTGGGAAATGAGGTAGGCAAAACGCGTTGCGCCCATGCGGATGATGCGCCGCAGAATGAAGATCGGCGTGCCTTGCGGCAGGTCCGTGGCCCGCGCGAAGCTGGAGTCCGCCGTGCTTTTGACGTTGCTGATGAATTCGGAACCCTGTTCCTCCTCTTCCTCGTCAAAAAAGTTCACCGCCTTGTAAATGCGCGTGGAATCCGGGCGGACGAAGCCGCCGGAAACAAAGGTGCCCTTGCCCTGGCGGCGGTAGAGAACGCCCTGGGACACCAGATCGCCCAGGGCTTTCTTGACCGTGCCGATGCTGACCTGATGCCGCTCGGCAAGCTCGCTTTCCGAAGGAAGGCGATCGTTCGCGTGCAGTTTATTTTCCTGAATAATTTCTAGAACATTCCGCTGTACGATCTGGTACGCGGGGATATTTTCCCGGGGCGGGGGATTGAGCATGTTTTCCTCAAGAATGTCGAAAGCGCGGACAAACGGAGCGCCGGGTTATAAGAATATTTCCTGATATCTGAAAATATCCCGCTTTACAAGCATTGAAAGAGCTCCGCGCGGCGGGTTGCACGACCCTGTCGCGCGCGCGTTTTCAACCTGCGCATGCATTGCCATTCAGATTTTTTCGGCGCATACTGGCGCGCACGCTTCGGCCGTACGCGCGGCCGCGCTCAAGTTTGAACCCCGAGAAAACGCATGTCTGCCGCCGGTTCCGCCTCTTTGGCGGAAAAATTGTCTCCGCACAGGACGCCGAAACGTCCGGCCCACCTGCTTGCGGCGCGCTACCAGACCCTGTTGACGCTGAACAACGCCATTATCGGCGAAACCACGCAGGAAGGGCTGTTCCGCTGTCTTGCCAAGGAGCTCGGCCGCGTTGTCGCCTGCGACCGCTTCAGCATCAGCGTGTACGATCAGGAAGAGGAAAGCCTTACTTGGTTCGCCATGGCGGAGGGCGTTACGGTCGCCCAGATGGATCTCTGTCCGCGTTCCATGGAAGTGGCCCCCATAGCCAAAAAGGTGATCACCACCCGGGAACCCTGGCTGATTCCGGACATGCGGCAATACACCCACCTGGTCACGGTCAGGCATATGGTCGAGGCCGGCCTTACCGCATCCATGGCTTTCCCGCTCATCGCCAGGGGCCGGGTTGTGGGTTCCCTGAACATCTCTTTCAAAAAGAATCCCGAAGATCACGAGCATATGGCCGAATTCCTCGGCGAGGTCTCCAGTCAGGTGGCCCTGGCCGTGGACAACATGCTTTCGCACACCCAACTCGTGAAAATGAACGCCGGCCTGAAGCAGCGCAACGACTATCTGCTGGAAACCTATTCCCCGCCCACCGAGCCGATTTTTTTCCACGACTGCGCCGCCATGCAGGCCATCATGGAACAGCTGCCGCTGATAGTGAATGTTGACGAACCCGTGCTTATCACCGGCGAAACCGGAACCGGCAAGGATCATCTGGCCCGGTACATTCATAACATGAGCGCGCGGCGCGACGCCCTGTTCGTCAAGGTCAACTGCCCGGCCCTGTCGCCGGGGCTGTTCGAGAGCGAACTGTTCGGGCATGTCAAGGGCGCGTTCACCGGCGCGCACAATGCCAGGATGGGGCGCTTCGCCATGGCCGAGGGCGGTACGGTGTTTCTGGACGAAATAGGCGAACTGCCGGGTTCCATGCAGGCCAAGCTGCTGCATGTGCTGCAGGATCGCCGTTTCGAGCGCGTGGGCGACAGCCGTTCGATAGAAGTGAATTTTCGGATTGTTGCGGCCACCAATGTCGATCTGCAGGAAGCCATACGCGAAAAAACCTTCCGCTCCGACCTCTATTACCGTTTGAACACCGTGCATCTGCATCTGCCTCCCCTGCGCGAGCGCATGGACGGCCTGGAAACCCTGACGGTCAACATGCTCCGCCGGCTGGCCGAGGAGCGGCGCAAGTCGCCGCCCGTGCTTTCAGCCGGCGCGCTGGAGGTCATGCGGCTCCATCCCTGGCCGGGCAACCTGCGGGAATTGCGCAATATTCTTAACCGGCTGCTGATCATCCACAGCGACAAGGTCGTGAAACGCAAAGACATGGCCGCCCTGCTGGGCGTGATTGACCGGGCGGAACCCGAAACTTCCGCGTTTGACCCGGGCCGGATGGAGCGCGAACACCTCATCAGGGCGCTCACCATGTCCAGGGGCGTCGTGGGGGGGGGCAAAGGCGCCTGCAGGATATTGGGACTGCCGAAATCCACGCTCCAGTACAAGCTGAAGAAGCACGGCCTGCGGCCCGCGGATTACGCCTGAGGCGGGCGCCTGTTCCCGGCATAAAGAACGCCTCGCTCTTCTATAGCCCGCCGGCGGCTTGTTTCCCGCAGATTATGCGACACGTCTCTTAGAGCGGGTTACCTTTGAGACGCCCGCTCCGGCGTGGCCGGCGAAAGTAAATTTCGCCTGCGCATGCACAGCGGCCGGCGCTCGCTCCGGCCGGTCACATGCGTCCGCAGGTGCTTGGCGTGGAGCTTTGCGCCTTGACTTTAAATAGAAAATCATTACACATGTAATGAAAGATGGAGAATATGCATGGCAGCGACAAACATTCAAGTCCGGGTTGACCCGGCACTCAAGGCCGAGGCGGAGCAGCTTTTTTCCGATATCGGTCTGGACATGCCCACGGCCATACGGCTGTTTCTCAGGCAGTCCATCATCAGCAACGGCATTCCTTTTTCGTTGGAGCGCGACCCGTTTTACAGCGTCGGCAATCAGGCGCATCTGGCGCGGGTTGCCGAGGATTTGCGCGAAGGGAGAAACAGCGCCGCCCATGAGCTGATTGAGGAATGACATGCTGGTTTGGCATGATACGGCTTGGGCCGATTACCTCTATTGGCAGATGCAGGACAAAAAGATGCTGAAACGCATCAACCAGCTTATCAAGGACATTGAGCGTAACGGCAACGAAGGCATCGGCAAACCGGAACCGTTGAAAGAGAACCTTGTCGGTTTCTGGAGCCGCCGCGTTGACGAGCGGCATCGCCTTGTCTACCGCGTCATGGAGGATACCGGAGATATCCGGATAGCCCAATGCAGGGGCCATTACAACGACGAATGACCCGCAAAGGGGAATGACGGCGTCAGGTAAGAAACCCAACCCCGCCGTCGCTTCTGGAGCAGAGTTAAAATGCTCTATGCCGCCAGCTTGCCGCGCAGGGGAATGGTCAAGGGCACGGCGCCCAGGATGATCAGGGCCGCCGCCTGCATGGCCTGCGGCACGCCCACCAGATCGCCCAACAATCCGTAAAAATAGGGAGAAATTGCTCCCGCGCCCACGGTGGCCGTATACAGCACGGCAAAGGCCCGGCTGTGCGCCTCCTTGCCCGCCAGTTCGGGCACGCTGCCGTAAATGATCGAGGACGTGCCGTTGAGTATCACCCCCAAAAACGGGCAGAGGCACAGCGCGCCCCACAGGGGCAGGGGAACCATGCTGAAAATCAGCAGGGCCGTGGCGGTCTCGGTGAGGATCACCGATTTGAGCGCCCCGACCCGGGTGGCGATGATGCCGCAGATCAGCTTGCCGGCGGCCCCGCCCGCGAAGATCAGCCCCAGGGCAAGGCCCAGGGTGGGCATGTCCGCGCCCTTGTCGCGCAGCAGAAAGGGCAGAAAGGTGAGAAAGCCCATGCGGGTCGCGCTGTCCAGGATGCCGATGCCCATAAGGCCCGCAAAGGCCGTGGACATGAAGCCGCCGCCCTGCGCGCCTCCTGTTTTTGCCTTGCCCGCCCGCGCCCCGTCCAGAGATACCGGGCGCAGGATGAGCATGATCGCGACGCCGGCCGCCAGGGCCGTCAGGGACAGAACGGCCAGGGAGGGCTGCCAGTCCAGACGGGAGATGATGAGCGCCGCCAGGGCGGGATAGAGCAGCTTGCCCAGGTCTCCGGCGAAATTATAGGTGGAGAGGGACACCCTGGAAGCCTTGCCGCTGTAAACATGGGAAATGGCGGCCGAGGCCAGGGGATGCTGGGCGCTTGCTCCCATGCCGCCCAGGATCAGGCAGAGACAGAGCAGCGGAAGTGAAGCCGTCAGCGAGCCGCAGAACAGGGCCAGGCCGGTGAGCAGGGAGCCGGCCACGAGCGTGGAGCGCAGACCCCATCCCCCGGCCAGATAGCCCGAGGGAATCTGGAACACGGCCGTGGCCCCGGAGAACAGGGCCTTCATCAGTCCCACCTGGGCGAAGCTCAGGGAGAAAATCGACTGCCAGACGGGGAAGAACACATAGAGCATGTCAGTAAGGCCGTCGTTGGTCATATGGGCCAGGCAGGCCGCCGTCAGCACCCTGCGCCGGGAGGAGGGAGTGTGCCCGGAATCGTCGGGACGGGCGTCAGGCTGGGGATCTGTGGAGCGTTGCATGATTGTTGCTCCTTGTATCGCGTGTTCGGCCGGCGCGGCGTGTCCGGCCGCGGCAGCGGATGGGCGGGAAAACGATGAGTCCGCTCATGACGGGTTGAGGCGGCAGGCCGCCATACCCGCATGCGCGGCGCACGGGGCATGTTCCCGTTCCTCTCTGAGCACTGTCCGCCGCCTTGCCGATGCCGGCGCATCACGCCGGACGGAGCCTGTCGAAACGCGCCCGTTCCGTCCTGTCGGAAGGCGTATACCCCATGGCCCAGGCCGCGAGTTCGACAACGTGGAAAATCGCCTGATCCGCGCGCATAATCCGCGCGCCGGTCGTCAACTGCACCATGCAGGAAGGACAGCCCGTCGCGATGATCACGGCTTGAACGCGCGCGGCGTTGTCCATTTTTTTCTTCAGGATCTCTTTCGATTCCTCCCAGTGCGTCAGGCCGTAGGTGCCGCCCGAGCCGCAGCAGCGGCCGGCGTCCGGCATTTCGACAAATCCGGGCCCCAGGAGTTTCAACAGGGCGCGCGGCTCGGCGCTGATCCCCAGCCCTCGCCCCAGATGGCAGGCTTCGTGGTAGGTCAGGCGTCCGGCAATGCGCCGCGTGAAAAGGTCCGTCAGGCGATCCGCGCCGACGCGCCGCATGAGGATTTCGCTGATGTCCATGCAGCGCGCGGCAAGCGTGCGCGCGTCGTCAGCCGCACGTTCGTCCTCTTCGAGAAAACGGGCGTATTCGTGCTTGAGCATAAGCCCGCCCGAGCCGCAGGCGGTGACGACGGTGCCCGCCGTTGCGCCGAGGCGCGCAAGGTTGTGCGCGGCAAGCCGGCGCACCACGTCGCCCTCCCCGGCCGCGGCGGCCGGAGTTCCGCAGCAGACCAGATCTTTGGGCACGCGCACGCTGAATCCGCAGCGCGCAAGCACATACAACAGGGCTTCGCCGATGGTGGGATAGAGATAATTCGCCGCGCAGCCGGGAAAATACACGATGTTGTGTGCGGATTCAGGGGGCGCGGATCCGGGTGCCGCGCCGGGCGACAGGGCGGACGCGCCTTGCGGGGCCGGGTTGAATTCCGGCACCCGGCTTGTAAAGGGGCGCCGGCTTATCGCCGGCACGGGCAGATCGGCGGGCAGGAGCGGGAGCGGGAAGCGCAACTTGAGGCCGCTTGTTTCCGGAATCACGCCGTAGGCGAGTTTTTGCAGCACGCCGCCGCCCTTCATAAGGGCCGCCAGACGCTTCGGAGCGTGCAGCACGTGGCGCAGGGCCACGCGCTTGACGGGCTGCTGTCCCTTTTGCGCGACCAGCAGTTCCCTGGCCGCCGTAATGACCTGATCGAAGCGCACGCCGCTGCCGCAGTTTTTCACGCAGGCCATGCAGATGAGGCAGTCGTTGAAAATATCCTGCGTCACGCTGGCGGGCTCAAGTCGGCCCTCGACCAGGGCTTTTGCCAGCATAAGCTTGCCGCGCGCGCAAAAAGCCTCGTGTTTCATTTCGGCATATACGGGGCATACGGCGGCGCAGGCTCCGCATTTGGCGCATTTTGCCAGTTCGCGCCGCAACGTTTTTTCCAGTTTCGCGCGCAGTTTGATCACGCGGTCCGTTTCGGGCGCTTCCGCGCCGGTTCTCGCTTCGTTTCGTGCCATGCCTACGCCTCGGGGAACATCTTGCCCGGATTCAATATGCCTGTGGGATCCAGAGCTTTTTTAAGCGCCTTCATCAGCCGTAAGGTGTCCGCATCCACGTTCAGGTGGAGGAAGGGTTTTTTGGTCAGGCCCACGCCGTGTTCGCCCGTGATCCGCCCCTGCAGCGCGACCGCGGCGCGAAAGATATCCTCCACGGCATGGTGGGCCCGTTCCCGCTCTCCGTCTTCTTCGCCGAACAGCACATTGACATGGATATTGCCGTCCCCGGCATGGCCGAACGCGCAAATCACAAGGGCGCGCTCCTCTGCGATCTCCTGTATGCGCCGCACCATGTCCGGAATCGAGGATCGCGGCACCACGATGTCTTCATTGAAACGGCACGGCCGTATGCGGAAAAGCGAAGCAGGGATGGAGCGCCGCGCCTTCCAGAGCAGCTCCTGATCCTGCGGGCTTTTCGCGACCACGTATTCCAGGGGCGAAAGTTCTTCGCACAAGGCGCGCATGCGGGCCATATCCTCTTCCACCAGCGAAGGGCTGCCGTCCAGTTCCACCAGCAGCATGCCGCCGGCCGCCGTCGGCAGTCCCATGCCCAGATACGCCTCCACGCTGTTGATCGTGGTGTTGTCCATGAACTCCATTGTGATCGGGCTTAGGCCCCGGCGCAGCAGGATGTTCACGGCTCTCGCCGCATCGTGCATTTCTTTGAAGGCGATGCGGGCCGTCTGCTTGCTTTCGGGCAGCGGCAACAGACGCAGGGTGGCCGCCGTCACGATGCCGAGCATGCCTTCGGAACCGATAAAAAGAGGGGCGAGGTTCAGTCCCACGACATCCTTGATGCATTTCGAGCCCAGGTTGATGATCGCGCCGTCTGCCGTCACCACTTCCAGCCCCATCACATAGGCCGCGGTGCAGCCGTATTTGACCGCGCGCATGCCGCCCGCGTTTTCGGCAATGTTGCCGCCGATCGTGGAAAAAGCCATGCTGGCCGGATCCGGCGGGTAGAAGAGCCCGAGCGCTTCCACCTGTTTGTGCAGGTCGGCGGTGATCACCCCCGCCTGTACGGTCGCGGTGAAGTTTTCCGCGTCTATTTCCAGAATCTTGTTCATCTTCTGTAAAGAAAGCACCACGCCGCCCTGAAGCGGCACGGAGCCGCCCGTGGTGCCGGAGCCGGCCCCGCGCGCCGTCAGGGGCACACCGTACTCACGGCAAAGGGCGGCCACGGCCGCGACTTCGCGCGTGGAAAGCGGAGTCGCCACCAGTTCCGGCCTGCGTTCTTCGGCCTGCGAATCATACGAATAGGCCAGCAGGTCTTCCGGTCTGTCCAGCAAACAGTCGGGCGCAAGCGCGGCCCGCATTCGTTCTATGAATTCCCTTTTCATTCTTGATCCTTGTCGAATTGCGGCAATCCCTCTCAGGCCTCGGGTTGCGGTTCGGGCAGCGGCGCGCTTTTTTTCACGGCCGCGGTTCGCCTGTTCTGCCTGTATATATAGAACAGAGAGAGAAAGAAGGCGGCGATGAAGAACCAGCAAATGGGCGAGCGCATGAAGATCAGGTAGGAGCCGTCGCTCATGAGCAGCGAGCGGCGCAGGTTGTCTTCCAGCATGGGCCCGAGGATGAAGGCGATGAGAAAGGGAGCGGCCGGGATTTTCCAGCAGCGCATCGTATAGCCGAGCACGCCGACAAGCAGCATCACCAGCACGTCAAACATGCTGTTGTTGATGGCATAGCAGCCGTAGAAGCAGAGCACCAGAACAGCGGGGAAGAGGATGCGCTTGGGGATGTCCGTCACTTTCGAAAAAAAGCGTATGCAGAAATAGCCGGTGACAAGCATCATGATCGAAGTCAGCATGATGCCGAAATACAGAGCATAGACCGTGCTTGCGTGCTGCTGGAAGAGCAGCGGGCCGGGAAGCAGGCCGTGCATCATGAACGCGCCGAGGATGATGCCGGTGATGGCATCGCCCGGCACTCCCAGAGAGAGCAGCGGAATAAGCGTGGCCCCGCAGCAGCCGTTGTTGCCGGCTTCGGCTGCGGCCACCCCTTCCAGTTCCCCGTGCCCGAAGGTTTCCGGGTGCTTGGAGTTGCGCTGCGCCTCGCCGTAGGAAAGAAAGGCCGCCGGCGCGCTGCCTATGCCCGGTATGGCGCCCAGAATGACGCCGATGAAGCTGCCGCGGATGATCGTGCGAAAACAGCGTTTGAAGTCGGGCCAGGTCACGTGGCTGTCGTCAAAGCTCGCGGCCCTGATGTGTTCCCTGATGCGTTCGGCGCAGGCGGCAATGATTTCAGGCAGGGCAAAGAGCCCGATGAGCACGGGAATGAAGTTGAGCCCGGCCATCATGTCCGCGTCGCCGAAGGTGAAGCGTTCGGTGCCGTATACGGCGTCTATGCCCACGGCGGCCAGAAAGAGCCCCATGCCGGCCGAGACCAGACCCTTGGCCAGCGAGGATTCCGAAACCCCGGCCACAATGGTCAGCGAGAAGCAGATCAGGGTGAAAAATTCCGGCGGGCCGAAGCGCAGGGCAAAGGCGGCGATAAAGCCCGTGCAGAAGATCAGGGAGAGATTGGAGATGAAGTCGGCTATGCACGAGGCGTACAGGGCCATGTAGAGCGCCTTGCCGGCCTGGCCCTTTTCGGCCAGCGCATAGCCGTCCATTACCGTGGCCGCCGCTGCCGGCGTGCCCGGCGTTTTGATGAGCACCGCCGAAATGGATCCGCCGTAAATGGCGCCCTTGTAGATGGACACGAGAAGCAGAATGGCCACGACGGAAGGCAGATAAAACGTGAACGGCAGCACCAGCGCCACGGCCATGTTGCCGGTCATGCCCGGTATGCAGCCGATGACCACGCCGATGACCATGCCGCCGAATACGGCCAGCACGTTGTGCCAGGTAGCGAAGAGAACGAAAGCGTCATATAGGGAATCAAACATGGGCGACTCCTAAATCAGCCCGCCGAAGGGGCCGGGCGGCATGGGAATATAGGCTACGTGCAGGAAGAAATAATACAGGCCCACCGCCATTGCCGCGCCTATGGCGAGCATGAGCGGCATACGCCGCTCGCCGCTCAGGCGCGTAAGCAGCAAAAAAGCGAGCAAGGAGGAAGCGGCGATGCCCAGAAGGTGCATGCCGGCGTAATAGGCCGCAAAAATCACGAGCGTGACCAGCAGATCCTTGGTCGAGTAGGCAACGCCTATATCCGTCTCATCAAGTTTGGCCGTGTGCGCGCGCACTTTTTTATGGTGCACCCAGCTTTCCCAGGTCATATACAGGCCGGACAGCATAAGCACCGCCGCCACAATGCGCGGCCAGGTGCGGGGGCTGATGCCGGCCGAACTGTCGCCGGGGTCGTGGATCCCCAGGTTGATGCCGCAAAAAAGTAAAAATGCGAAAATGAGAGAAGCGCCGCCCCAGAAAACAACATTGCGCATGGTGGTAGACATGGCTATCCCTTGAAATTCGCTGATGTTTACGGGAGGGGCGCGTCCACCCCTCCCGGCGCGTTTGTTACCGGGCGGCCGCGGCTGCGTAAATCTGCCTGAAACTCTCCACCTGCTTCTGCACATAGGCCTTGCAGGCTTCGGGCGTGTTCATGATCGGCACGTTGCCGAGGCTCAGGGTCACTTCGCGCCAGTTCTGGTCGGCGGCCACCTTCTTGATGGCTTCCGCCCACACGTCCACCACTTCCTTCGGCATGCCCTTGGGGCCGTAGAGGCCGCTCCAGCCGGTAATGGCCATCAGGCTGGGGAAGCCGGCTTCCGCGAACGTGGGCACATCCGGCAGCTCCGGCAGGCGTTTTTCACTGCTTACGGCGAGCGTGCGCAGGGTGCCGGCCTTGATCTGGTCTATGACCGGCGCGAGGTTCGCGCCGAGAAAGTCCACGTTGCCTCCCATGAGCGCGACTTTGGAATCGCCGTCCGCGGTAAAGGGCACGCCCACCGCGGCATTGACGGGCAGGCCCAATTCCCGGCACAGCATCTGGGGACCCAGGGAGAGCACGGTGGCCGTGCCGGAGTGGCTGTACTTCAGTTTGCCGGGGTTGGCCTTGATGGCGTCGGCCAAATCCTTCAAGGTTTTGTAGGGCGAGGAACTCTGCACCACGAAGACGAAGGGGTTTTCGTCCAGAATGGTCAAAAAGGTGAAGTCGTCCCATTCATAGAGCTTGTTGGGCAGGTTCTGCGCCGGATAAATGGCCTGGCAGCCTATGCGCGACACAAGCAGGGTGTAGCCGTCCGGTTTGGCCTTGGCCACAAAACTGGAGCCGGTGGCGCCGCCCGCGCCGGTTTTGTTGACCACCATGATCGGCTGCCCGAGCTGTTTTTGGGCCGCGCCTGCCAGGGTGCGGCCGGCCAGATCCGCCACTCCGCCGGAACCGTAAGGGACGACGAGGGTGATGGGCTTGTCGGGATATGCCGCAAGGGCCGAACCCAAAGAAAAAGCCGTCATCACCGTGACCACGAGAAACAGGAACAGTCTGCGCATATGCACTCCTTTTCAGGTTGTCCCGCGCGCCGCCCCGTCGGATGCGGCGCGCGGGTTTTTTATCCGGAATCGTGCTCAGTTCCTTCCCGCCGCAAGCAGCTTTTCGATCCGGGCGTAGGCGTCCTCCAACGTGGCCGCCACATATGCGCCCGCACCCGAAAGCGCCGCGTGCTTGGATTTTGCCGTGCCGGCCTCGCCCGCGATGATGGCGCCGGCGTGCCCCATCTTCTTGCCCGGAGGCGATGAAGCCCCGGCGATGAAGGCCACCACGGGCTTTTCAAACTTCACTTCTTTCAGGTAGCGGGCGGCCTTTTCCTCGGCGGCGCCGCCGATTTCGCCCACCATGAGCACCACATGGGTTTCGGGGTCGTGCCGGAAGGCTTCCAGTATGTCTTCGAACGAGGAACCGGGCACGGGATCGCCGCCTATGCCCACGCAGGAACTCTGGCCTATGCCGCGCACGGTCAGGCAGGAGGAGGTCTCGTGGGTGAGCGTGCCGCTGCGCGAGACGATGCCCACGTTGCCTTCGCTGTACAAAAAGCCCGGCATGACGCCCAGCTTCGATTTGCCCGGACTGATGAGCCCGATGGTGTTGGGCCCGACGACTATGGTGCCGGCCGCCTTGGCCGCTTCGCGGATCTTCATGGTGTCGTGCACGGGAATATGCTCGGTGATCACGACAAGGAGCTTGATGCCGTTGTCGATGGCTTCAAGCGCGGAATCGAGCACCGCGGCCGGCGGCACGAGAATCATGCTCGCGTCGATGGAACCGAGAGCGTCAAGCGCCTCGCGCACGGTATTGAAAACGGGCACGCCGTCCACGTTTTCCCCGCCCTTGCCGGGCGTTACTCCGCCCACGAGTTGGGTGCCGTATTCCAGGTGATGCGGAACGTGGGCGCGCGCCTGCCGGCCGGTGATGCCCTGAATGATCGCGCGGCTGTCCGCTTTGAGAAGTATCGCCATCTTATCTGCCCTCCAGCAGGCCGCACAGTTCCCTGACCGCGTCTTCCGTGGTGCCGTATTTGATGACGGGCAGATTTTTTTCTTCCAGCATGGCCCAGCCCTCATCCTGGGAGTGGCCGCGCATTTTGACGACCAGCGTTGCCGCGGGATTGTCGGCATCCAGCACCGTTGCTATGCCCTTTGCCACTTCGGCGCAGTTGTTGATGCCGCCGAAGATGTTGACCACAACGCCTTTCACCTTGGGGTCGGAACAGCAGATGCGCAGGGCTTCGGCCATGTTCGCGCTGCTGATGCCTCCGCCGGTGTCGAGGAAGCAGGCGGGGTTTCTTCCGCAATGGTTCACCATGTCCATGGTGGCCATGGCCAAACCCGCTCCGCCGGCGATGACCGCCACATCTCCGTCCAAAGTGACGAAGTTCACGCCTATGGCCGACGCGCGGCGTTCGAGCGCGGTGGACGGCGCGCCGTCGGTCTGAACGCGCTTTTGGCGTTTGAGCGCCGAATCGTCCAGCACCGCCTTGGCGTCCAGGGCGATCAGCTCGTCCGCGCCTGTCACGACAAGGGGATTGATTTCAAGCGTGGTGCAGTCGTTGCGGAAAAAGGCGTCGATAAGCCGCTGCACCGTCGTGCAGACCTGCGGCAGCAATGCCGAAGGCAGGCCCGAACGGCGCAGGAAGTCGAGAATCTCGTGGCGTCTGGTCGGAACCAGGCAGGAAAGGTGCATGGTGCGCACCTTGTCCGGGTCGGTCTTTGCCAGTTCTTCGATTTCCATGCCGCCCTGCACGGAAAAGATGAGCACCGGCCTGCCTTCCAGCGCGTCTATGGTGACGCCGGCGTACATTTCGCGCTTGATGTCCACGGCTTTTGCCACGAGCAGTATGTCGCAACGCTCGCCGCCGATGGTCATGCCCAAAATATTGCCGGCCGCCTCGCGCAGCTCTTTTTCCGAAGGAGCAAGCTTGACGCCGCCCGCTTTGCCGCGACCGCCGGCCAGCACCTGCGCCTTGACCACGACGGGATACCCGAGCTCGGCGGCCGCCGCGACGGCTTCCTCCACTGTGGAGGCCGTCTTTTCCGCCGGCACGGCTATGCCCTGCCGACGAAGCAGCTCCTTCCCTTCATATTCGAGCATTCTCACGCCGCACCCCCTGCCGCCGCCTGCACATTCTCCCAGCCGAGATCAAAGGCTTCGGTGTTTTTCGCCAGAATCTTCGCGGGGAACGTATCGGCCAGAGCCTTTTTGCAGGCATCGGGCGTCACCCAGCCCGTGGCTTTCGCCAGAGCGCCGAACATGATGACGTTGGCGACCACGCGCATGCCCAGCTTGTCTTCGGCCAGGGACGTGGCGGGGATTTTCCACACTTTCGAGAAGCGCGCCGGAATTTTTTCAATCAGCGTGTCGTCAACGAGCAATATTCCCTGATCGGGCAGGCTTTCGCCATAAGTGTTGAGAGCCGGTTGTGACATGACGGTCATGCAGTCCAGGGCGAGCGGCTTGATGTAGTCGATTTCACTGTCGCTGAAAACAACGTCCGTCTTGCAGGCGCCGCCCCGGGCTTCCGGCCCGTAACTCTGCGTCTGCGCCACGGCGGCTTCCCCGTACTGTCCGAGCGCCTTGGCCAGCAGCACGCCGATGGTGATCACGCCCTGCCCTCCGAAGCCGGCTATGCGGATTTCCCTGCGCATCACTTTTTCTCCTTTTCCACTGTTATCGCCATCTCGGGGCAGGTGATCCCGCAGTTCAGGCAGCCGACGCAGGATTTTTCGTCCCAGTCGGGCGCGATGTAGCCCTTGGCGTTGCGCGCGCTCCCCGCTGTCAGCGCATTGCCGGTGCACACGGCGATGCACAGGTTGCAGCCCTTGCAATACACGGTGTCGATACTGAATTTCATGTTTTCCTCTACGTACGTTGCCGGTATGAAATTATGCCGTTGCGGGGCGATAGGGTGCTTTGCCCGCGTCTTTGTGCAGCACGCCCACGCGGAACTGTCCGGGCTCGACGGGAGCGTCGGCCTTGATGACCGCGCGGCGTTTGAGCTCGTTGAAGATGAAGCTCGGCGTTCCGTTGCCGAAGATGTTGCGGCCCGCCTGAGTGGGGCACTGGGTCATGACTTCCAGGAAAGCAAAGCCTTTATGCTCCAGCGCCTGGGCAAAGGTTTTTTCAAGGCGGCGCGGATGGGCGGCTGTTTCACGGGCCACAAAGCCGGCTCCGGCGCCCGTAACCAGGGCGGCGGCGTCGAAAGGAGACTCGTTGTTGCCGTAGGGCGCGGTTTTCGTCCGGCTGCCTTCAGGGGTGGTGGGCGAGCTCTGGCCGCCGGTCATGCCGTAAATGTAGTTGTTGACCATGACCACGGTGATGTCGAGGTTGCGGCGGGCCGCATGGATGAGATGGTTGCCGCCTATGCCCATGCAGTCGCCGTCGCCGGTGAAGACCACCACCTTTTTGTCGGGCATGGCCAGCTTGAGGCCGGTGGCCACGGCCACGGCCCGGCCGTGCAGGGTATGGAGCACGTCGGCGTTGATCATCACGGGAATCCAGGCCGAACAGCCTATGCCCGAAACAAAGGCGAAGGAGTCCGTGCCGCCCGTTTTGTCCAGCACGCGTATGACGGCGCTCAATATGGTTCCGTCGCCGCAACCGGGGCAGAAGATGGTGGGCAGGGCGGTTTTGCGCAGATATTTTTCTCCGAGCGGGTGCATGTCAGTTCCCCTCCAGGGCATGGAAGATTTCAGCAGGTGTGTGCAGTTCTCCGCCGATCTTGGGCAGGCTGACCGTGGGCCGGCCGGAAGCCAGCTTCACGTCCCGCCACATGCGGCCCATGCTCATTTCCGGCACGAAAAACGTCCGGTTTTCACGCGCAAGGGAAGCAAAGAGCGCGTCGGGGAAGGGGAAAAGCGTGCGCAGGCGCACCATGCCGACCTTGAGGCCGGCGGCGCGGGCGTCGCGCTGGGCGCGCAGGGCCGTTCTGGCCACGCTGCCGTAGGCGACGAGGATTTTGTCGGCGTCTTCAACGTCGTAGAGTTCGTAGTCGGAGATGTCTTCGACGTTGTTGCGGATTTTTGCGCAGATATTGTTCAGGCACAGGGCGGAGGCAACAGGGTCGTGGCCTTTGCGGGTGCCCATGCCGTCGTGCAGCTGCCCGTCCACAAGAATGTTGTGCCCTTCGCCGAAGAACGCCCGATAGGGAACGCCCCGATTGGCGGCCACGGGTTCATGCGGCTTGTAGTTCCACCCCTTGGGGGGCTTTGCCCGCGAAGTCGTGTCCGGCTTGTCGGGCAGGGCCACGCTTTCGCGCGTGTGGCCGACGATTTCGTCGGAAAGCACGATAACCGGCGTGGCATAACGTTCGGCCAGGGCAAAGGCCCGTATGGTCAGATCAAGCGCTTCCTGAGCCGAAGAGGGCGCGAGCACGATGATCTCATAGTCGCCGTGGCTGCCGTAGCGCGCCTGATACACGTCCTGCTGCGAGGAGAGCGTGGGCTGCCCGGTGCTGGGGCCGCCGCGCATGACGTTGACGATGACTCCCGGCGTCTGGGTGACGGCCATGTAGCCTATGCCTTCCTGCATCAGCGAAAAGCCGGGGCCGGAGGTGGCGGTCATGGCCTTCATGCCTCCCCAGCTCGCTCCGACGAGCGCGTTGACGGAAGCCAGTTCGTCTTCCATCTGGATGTACACTCCGCCTTCCTGCGGCATGCGCGCGGCGGAGACCTCCGCCAGCTCGCTGGCGGGCGTGATGGGGTAACCCGCAAAGAAGCGGCAACCGGCCAGCAGCGCCCCTTCAATACAGGCTTCATTGCCCTGCATCATTCTGACGTTTTTACTCATTTTTCTCGTCCTGTTTGTTCATTCCGTAAAGAGGCCGGAGCACCGTCACCGTGTTCAGGCGCCCCGGTCGGGCCATGCCGTGCGGCGCTGTGCGGCTTATCTGATCCAGCCGCGCAGCCGCATTGCGGTAACGACTTTGTCGAGAGAGGCGATCCAGGCTGCCGCGCGCAGACCGATTTTGCGTTCCTCGGCCCGGGCGTAAACTTCTTCGGCGCTTCTCTGCAAAATCACGCACATCTTCGAAAGCGCTTCTTCTTCCGTCCAATAGTAATGATAAAGATCCTGCACCAGTTCAAAATACGCGACCACGGCGCCGCCGGCGTTGGCGACTATGTCGGGCACGACGCAGATGCCCGCGTCGTGCAGAATTTTTTCCGCTTCCGGGGTCGTGGGGCCGTTGGCGCCCTCCACGACCCAACGCGCCCTGACGCGCCCGGCGTTGTCCTCGGTGATCTGGCTCTGCAACGCGCAGGGGGCCAGAATGTCGCAATCCAGTTCCAGCAGTTCGCTGTTGCTCAGCGCGTCGCAGCCGGGCAGCTCTTTCAGATTGCCCCGCTCCCGCGTGTGGGCCGCGGCCTGCTCCACGTTGATTCCCCGGGCGTTGAAAACCCCGCCGTACACGTCGGACAGCGCAACGATGCGCGCGCCCTTTTTCGTGAAAAAGTCAGCCGCGTGCGTGCCCAGGTTGCCGAAGCCCTGGATGGCGACGCGCTTGCCTTCCAGGCTTTCGCCCTGCAGCTGCAGCATTTTTTCCGTGACATACACCAACCCCCACCCGGTGGCGCGGTTGCGCCCCTGTGAGCCGCCGAGCAGCGGCGGCTTGCCGGCGAAGGCGGCCGGTTCGCGGTGCTGCGATATATTTTCGTACTCGTCCAGAAACCAGGCCATCACCTGCGGGGGGGTGCCCACGTCGGGGCCGGGTATGTCGAGTTTGGGGCCGAGCATGGGGTAGACGGCGCGGATGTAGGCGCGGCACAGGCGTTCGAGCTCGTTTGCCGAAAGAGCGGCGGGATCGACGGCGATGCCGCCCTTGGCTCCCCCGGCCGGGAGGCCGGCCAGCGAATTCTTGATGGTCATCCAGAAGGCGAGAGCCTTGACGTCGTCCAGCGTTTCCTCGGGATGAAAGCGCGTGCCGCCCTTGACCGGCCCGAGCGCATAGTTGTGCTGCACGCGAAAGCCGGTGAAAAAGCGTAAGGATCCGTCATCCATGCGTACGGGAAGCTCCACGACGAGGGCGCGTTGCGGAGCGCGCAGAAAGCCCAAAACTTCGTCGTTCAGGTTCATGAGAGCCGCGACGTGATCCAGGCTTTTCATGGCGGTGTCGAGGGCGGCTGCTTTTTTGCTCATGTCGTCAACTCCGATTCCGTGTAGTGGGTGGAACTCATTTGTGTCTGAACGATTGTATTTCGCATTCCCGCGGGTTTTCCCGCATGAATACGGAAATGCCCTTTGCCAGCTGTTCTTTGTCGGCGCTCGAAAAATACCGCACATCCGGCCTGCCCGCGTTGGTTGCCGCATTCAGCATGCCGTGCGTTTCCAGATGGTTTTTGACCGTATCCGCCGTCCTGTACGCAGGATCGACAATGGTTGTATCCGGAAGAAGTTTTTGAAAAGCCTCCATAAGAAGAGGAAAGTGCGTGCATCCGAGAACGAGTGTATCCGGAACGTCCTTCTTTCCGGCCGAAAAAACGTCTTTGAGATAATACGCGACAATGCGTTCCACGAGATCCGCATCCGTCAGCACCGCTTCCGCGACATGCGAAAGCAGCGGACAGGGTATGCCCGATACCCGCGCTTCGGGGCGCAGGGCATGGATGGCCCTTGTGTACGAGGCGCTGCGTATGGTGCCTTCCGTGCCGATGACCGCGATGTGCCCGTTGCGGCTCGCCTCGCAGGCCGCCGCGGCACCGGGCTCTATGACGCCGATGACGGGCACGGCGGGAAATTTCGTCCGCAAATCCGCCGATGATGCGGCATCCGCCGTATTGCAGGCCACGACGATGAGCTTGGCGCCCATGCGCAGAAATTGCGAAACGATATCGCTGCAAATCTTCGAAACCGCGTGCGGCGGCTTCGTGCCGTACGGGATGTTCTCCAGATCGGCGAGATAGCGGAATTGTTCGCCGGGCAGCTTTTCCCTCAATACCCTGAGGACGGACAACCCTCCGATTCCCGCATCAAACACGCTTATGGGAAGTTGATTCAGCGGCGACGCCACGCTTGTGTCCTCCTTGGTACGCCTGCTGTACGCGGGGCGGTGCGCCCTTGCAGTGCACCGCCCCGCCGTTGTTCGTGTGTCCGCGTTTTCCGGACTTATTTGATGATGCCTTTTTCCTTGTAGTACTTCTCGGCGCCCGGATGCAGAGGCAGGGTGCAGGATTCCAGCGCCTTGCCCAGGCTGATTTCCTTGCCCTTGTTATGCCCCGCCGCAATGGCCGGGAGGTTTTCAAATATGCCCTTCGTAACCCTGTAGATGGTGTCGGCGGGCATCTGGTCGTGCGTCATGAGCATGGCCTTCACGCCCAGGGTATGCACGTCCTGGGTCTGGCCCTTGTAGGTGCCGGCCGGAATGACGGTCTTGAAATAATACGGGAATTTGGCAATGATATCATCGGCCACTTTGCCGGTGATGGGCAGATAATCCACTTCCTGGTTCGTGGTTATGTCCAGCATAATGGGATGCGGATACGGGAAGGTGAAGATGAAACCGTCGATCTGCCTGTCCTTGAACATGTCGGCGCTTTCGCCGTAGGGCAGGAAGATCGGCTCGATGTTGGAATAGCTGAGGCCGTAGAAGGGGAAAATCTGGCGGCAGTTCGCTTCGTTGCCGCTGCCGCGCGCGCCGAGGGAAATTTTCTGCCCTTTGAAGTCCTTGATGTCCTTGATGTTCGTTCCCTTGCGCACGACAACATGGAGCACTTCCTGGTGCGTGCAGCCGATGGCCCGCAGGTTCGTGAATTTCGTCTTGTACGGTTCGATGGCGTTAAACGCCGCGTAGGCGAGATCGTTTTGGGTGAAGGCGATCTGCACTTCCCTGCTCTGGATGAGACGCAGGTTTTCGCCCGCTCCACCCGTGGCCTGCACCGTAATTTCGGCCACGCCCTTTTCCTTCAGCACCTGGGCTATGGTGCCGCCCAGGGCGTAATAAATGCCGGTGGTTCCCGCCGTGGCCAGGTTCAGACGCGGAATATCGGCCGCGCCCGCGGTCTGGGCGAAGGCCAACGCGCACAGCGCCAGTACCGACGTAATCATCCGTTTCATGGCTTTCTCCTTGGGTGTTGCAGGTTTCAAAAAAATTGCGCCGCTGATGTTAAAAACCGGCCTCGGCCGCCGGTTCGGGGCGGGACACAGCCCTTTTTTGGGTGAAATAGGTCAGCAAAATGATGGCCACGCCGAAAAGGTCCGTGTACAGCCCGGGCGTGATCAGCCCGCAGGCGGCCGTCAGCAGCAGAAGACGCTGCCACAGCGGAACGACCGTCAGCCAGTGTCCGACCGAGGCGACGCCCAACGCGAAAATGCCCACCATGGCCGTGGCCGCGATCATGAGAAATTCGCCCAACCCGACGTCGATCATGAGCATGCCGGGGTTGTAGCAGAATATGTATGGTATGATGAAACCCGCCAAAGCCAGTTTGACCGAGATGAAGCCCGTTCTGTTCGGGTCGGCCCCGGAAATGCCCGCGGCAGCGTAGGCGCACAGGGCCACGGGCGGCGTCAGGTCGGCCAGGATGCCGAAATACATGACGAAAAGGTGCGCGGCCAGGGGGGGCACGCCGAAAGACTGAATGGCGGGCGCCGCGATGGTGGCCAGAATGATGTATTTTGCCGTGGTGGGCAGGCCCATGCCGAGAATGATGGAGGCGAACATCGTGAACAGCAGGGTCAGCGCGAAAATGCCGCTGGAAAGCGCCACGATGCCGTTGGCCAGTTTGAGCCCTATGCCCGTGAGCGTGACCACGCCGATGACTATGCCCGTGCAGGCGCAGGCGCAGGCCACCGACAGGGCGCCGCGTGCGCCGGATTCGAGCGCTTCCACGCATTCCACGAACGTTTTGCGTGTTGCCGCCATAAAGGCCGTAGACTGCGGGATGTTCGTCGCGCGTGCTCCCATATACGCTTTGATGTACGTTGCCAGAGCGGCGATGGCGACCGTTGTGATGATGCAGACGAAAGCCGACATGAACGGCGTGTAGCCCGCCAGAAGCATGTACACGAGAGCGAAGATGGGGAGGAGCAGGTAACCGCCCTCGCGCAGCACCGGCCAGATGAGCGGCAGGCGTTCCTTGGGGATGGCCTTGAGTCCCATGCGTTTGGCTTCCAGGTGCACCATACAGCCGACGGCCAGATAGTACAGAATCGCGGGTACGGCCGCGGCCTTGGCGATGTCGATGTAGGCCATGCCCAAAAACTGCGCCATGATGAACGCGGCCGCCCCCATGACCGGGGGCATGATCTGTCCGCCGGTTGAGGCCGCGGCTTCCACAGCGCCCGCAAAGGCCGGATTGTAGCCCACGCTCTTCATCAGGGGGATGGTGAAGGTGCCCGTGCTGACCGTATTGGCGACGGAGCTCCCTGAAATGGTGCCGAAAAAGCCGCTGGCCAGCACGGCCACCTTGGCCGGGCCGCCGGTGCGGTGTCCTGTGGCCGACAGCGCCAGATCGATGAAAAACCGCCCCAGGCCCGTGCGGTGCAAAAAGGCGCCGAACAGGATGAACAGAAAGACGAAGGTGGCGGAAACGCCGAGCGGCATGCCGAAAATGCCTTCGGTCGTCAGATACATGTGCGTGATCACGCGTTCGTTGCTGTAGCCCGCATGGCCGAGCATGCCCGGCAGCCAGGGGCCTATTTTTGTGTAGAGGAGAAAGACTATCGCCACCAGGGAAATGGCCGCGCCCACAATGCGCCGCGTGGCTTCCAGCACCAGGACTATGGTGATGCCGCCGGCCACATAGTCCCATAGGAGGGGGGCGTCCGTATCCATGACAATCCGTTCATAATTGAACAGCATATACGCGCAGGCACACAGGCCGAGCAGGGCGAGCGCAATGTCCCACGGCGGCAGCTTGCTTCTGGCGGCGGGAGAAAGCGAAATGGGATAGAGCATGAAGACGAGAAAAAGCGTGAAGCCCAGATGCACGCCGCGCTGAATCTGAGGAGGAAACGCGCCGAAGCCCGCCGTATAGAGATGGAAAAGCGAAAAAGCGATGAAGACAAGTTTGATGAAGAATCCCAAGTTGCCTTCAAAGGTTCTGAAGACGGATTCTTTATCATATTTCGCAAGTATTTCAGTTACATCAATCTTCGCGGATGTCGCTTCCGCAACGTCGGCATTGATCGTCTTTTCCGTAAAGCTCTGCGTTTTGTCGGGCATGTTGCCTTCTTTCCGTGCCGGATCGGGAGGTGCCATATGAGCCTCAATAGTAAAAAAGTTGCAATAAATTCTGAAAATACCGCGCCTGCATCGTCCGGATCGCGGGAGCGCTAAGGAGCGCGAGGGTCGTATTCAGCGACGGACAGCGTGGATGCGATGAAATCAGGCGTTGCGGGCATGCGTGAAGCATGGGGAGAAAAAAACGTCTCGACGTCACGAACAGACTTGTCTGCGACCTGAACGGTGGAACGGTGCGAAAAAAGCGGCCGGGTGTCTTCGGTAATAAACGAGATGGATTCTTTACCACCGATACATCGGGGCGCGGCGTGCATCACATCGGTGCTGCCCACGCTCAAGGCGGTAGCGACGTCGTTGCGGCCGGCGGCGGCAAATATCTCGGTGAACACCGGAGCAAGACAGACCGCGTTGAGGAGTATCGGCAGCAGGATGCCGCGTGCGTTCCTGACAAAAGCTTTTGTCACAATGTACCCCGCGTATTCGGATAGTGTCCAGAATTTTCCGCACTTTCAGCAGCAGCCAAGCGGCACAGTTTGGGTGCCGTAAGGGGAGGCGCGGCACAAAGAGGCCGGGGGGACGACGGCGCAACTGATGCCTTCCTGCATCAGATCATGGCCGGTGCCGGAGGTGACGAACATGGTTTTTGTCTCCTTGGGCCGCGCTGACGAGCGGGTTCATGGAAACGCTTTCGTCTTACATCTGCAAAAATTCCGCCGGCCTTGGACATGCGCCGGGCCGCCGATTCGGCTGCTTTTCCGGCGGGGTGACAGAATGACCCGCAAGAAGCGGTAAAAAGAAAATACTATTTCGTTCTACAAAACATTATTTCGAAATTATGTCAATATCGTCATCAACAGGATAAAATAGCAATAAAAAGGGAGCGTTGTCCGCTCAGAAAATTCCAAAACCAAGGATCGGAGACAGGATATTGTGTTCGACGTGTTCAAGTATCGTGGGAGCGTTACGTCCAACGTGTTCCGGATTGCGCCGGGGCAGCGCTCCGGGCATCATCCGGGGGCCGGCGGCGGTGAAAGCGTGCAAAGGGTCGTGCCGATCACTTGCCTTGTGAAGTGGATATGAATACGATATGTATCGGTTTGCCTATCCCCCTGCATCCAAAAACAGAAGGAGCCTGAGTGCCCGTAGTCAGCACGCCGCCCATTCAAGCCCTGGAAAAGGCCATAGCCGTTCTGGAGATCATTTGCCGGGCCGATGCGCCCATGCGCATCGCGGACATCGCCCGCGCCCTGAATATGAACAAGACCACAGTGTTCCGTATACTGCAGACCTTTATCTCTCTCGGCTATGTAGGGCAGGAAAAAGACACCGACAGATACGCGGCCACGCTTAAAATAACAGCCTTCAGCAACATGGTGCTGAACCGGATCGAAATACGCCACATCGCGCGCGATATTCTGCGCGACCTGTCGCAGGAAGTGGGCGATTCCGTCCATCTGTCCGTCAACGAGAATGACGAAGCCGTCATTGTCGATAAAATAGAAGCCACGGCGGCCACGCGCATTTCTTTCCACATCGGGCGGCGCAGTTCGCTGTACTCCACGGGCACCGGCAAGGTAATGCTTGCGGGCATGTCCCCGGATCAGCTTGAACACTATCTTGCGCGCACGCCCCTGGTGGCCCACACCCTTGCGACCCTGACCAGCCCGGAGGCCTTGCGGGCCGAACTGGACTGCATCCGCGAAACAGGCATCGCCTTTGACCGTGAAGAGAACAACGTGGGCGTGTCCTGCGTGGCCGCGCCGGTGTACGACTATTTCGGCCGCCTGGTGGCCGGGGTCAGTATCGTGGGGCCCACCTTCCGCATCAGCGCCACCACGGAAGAACTCGTTCCCAAGGTGGCGGCGGCGGCCAGGACAATTTCCTCCCGCCTGGGGTACCAGATTTCGGAAGAGCCCTCTCTGCCGATGCTGAAGCTTGTGCCGTAGCCGGCCTTCAGGGAGGATTGGAACGCCGCCGCGTGCCGGACACGCGGCGGCGTTCCGAATGTTCGCTAGTGGCTGACTTTGTCGACGCCGGAGCGGGGTTTCAGTTCCAGAAGATACAGGGCCGCGCAAATCACGGGGATGGCCACGAGTATTTCCGCGGGAAAAGAATATTTGTGCATCCACTGCAGGCCTTTCAGGCCCGTCAGCGCCTGCGGGGAGACCATCATCCAGGCTGCGAGAGCGAGCAATACACCGCCGAGAATTTTACGCGACATCGACGCTCTCCTTTTCCCCGAACAGGGAGCCCTTCAGGGGCAGCTTGCCGTGAATGTAGGTGTAGAACCTGTCCTGCAGGAACGCGCCGACCACGCCGTCGTCCGTCGTGTTGCCGGCCGTGCTGAACATGGGGATGAGCCCGCTGAACAGGGTGACGAAGGTGGTGATGAACAGGCCCTGATCCGGCACGTTCAAGAGCGCGGCGATGACCGGAGACATGAAATAGCCGGCTCCGCCCGGAATGCCCGGCGACTCCAGCCCCAGAATCATGACCGGCGGTATGAGCACCAGGATCTCCATGAACGAGAGCGGTATGTTGAGCAAGGTGCATACCGCGATGGTGCATACAAGCACGGACATGGTGCTGCAGTTTTTGTTCAGCACCGTGCCGAAGACGATGGAAACCTCCGCGATGTCTTCATCCAGGCCCAGGTCGTGTTCGGCGGAAAGAATGTTGATGGCCAGGGTGTCGTAGGAGCCGCCCGTGCCGAAGCCCGTGGGGTACACCGTGCCGTAGTAGGAAAGGATCTGCTTCCAGGTTCTCTTGGTGCCGACGCGGGTGAGGAAGATCATGAGCAGCACCCAGGAACAGGTGATGATCATGACCCAGAGCACGGATTCGCCGTACAGGAGCATGCCCTTGCTGCCGAACTTCATGGGGATGCCGATGGCCAGGCAGCCGATCATGATGGGGTAGTACCACAGCAACTTCTTGAAGAACCAGAGTATCCAGTCGCCCAGCGTGATGAAGCCGTAGGCGATCGGGCGCAGCACCTTGAATCTGGCCGAGGCCCAGCCTATGAACATGGCGCCGAGCAGGGCCTGGAGCAGAGGCTGCTGAGTAAGCACGTTGGCGAAAGTGTGGCCGATCTGGGCCATCCAGGCGGCCGCGGTCGGCACTTCCACGCCCGGCAGACTCCAGGGCACATTGGTCAGGACCATGAGCCAGGTGCTGGCGTAGCACAGTGAAATAAAGCCCATGAAGATGTAGAGGCCGACAATCAGGCCGAACATGCGGCCGGCTTTGTCTTTATGATAGAGAATAAGTTTGGCCATGGCCCCGGCCAGAAGATTGAAAATGAGCAGGGCCGCAAAAGTGACGACGGTTTTGGGAAAATACGTTCCGCTGATGTACAGCGCGTTGATGACTTCATTTTTCGGGAACGTATACCCCAGTGAAAGCCCGATGATCAGGAATCCAATGACCCGGTAGGGTAATGGAATATGTATTTTTTGCAGAAATGTTTTCCCCGTGCCATCTTTGTTGTGACGGTCATTATTCATACTGCGTCCTTTGAAAAATTGACGTTGTTCCTGTCTGTGAATAAGGATGTTCGCGTATTTTCTGTACAGATGCAGAAACGTTCGTCAGGGCGCGCGGGGATTGTACGCGGCGAGAGGCTGCGCGAACGCGATGAAGTCAGGCGCGTCCGGCATGCGCGAAGCAAGGAAATGATGTATGGAGAAGCGGAACAGCTCGTTGCCGTATACCGCTTTGTCCGAGATTTTGATTGTCGGACGGTTCGAAAAGAGCAGCTGGCCGTCTTCAATAATAAACGAGATGGATTCTTTGCAGGCGCGCCGGGGCGCGGCCTGCCCCCGGTCCAGGCGATATACGCCCCGGACGGTTGCCGTGGTGTCGCCGTCATACGCCGCAAAAGCCTCCTGAACGGCGTGCGGAAGCTCCGCCTGCCGCTCAGGAGCGGAAAATGCCGGCGCGAGAACCATAATCAGGAACATCGGCAGCAGAATGCCGCACGCGTTCCGGAAGAGGTCATTTTTCCTGAAGGAGGCCATTATATCCTGCTTTATTCTTCATCCATGGGAATGGGCCGGTGTTTGATCATGCTGTAAATGGTGTATCCGAGCGAAAGCAGAGTCATGACGAGAAAGACCCAGCAGATGGGCGACGAGAAAAAGATCGCCGGCGAACCGTGGGAAATGAGCAATGAACGGCGCAGGTTGTCTTCAAACAGCGGCGCCAGCACAAAGGCCACCAGCAGCGGCGCTTCGGGAAAGCGGAAGAGCGAGAGCAGATAGCCGAGTATGCCGAGCAGCCCCATGACCAGCACGTCGAACATGCTGTTGTTGATGGAAAACGCCCCGTAGCAGCAGACCAGCAAAACACAGGGGTAGAGTATGGATTTCGGAATGTTGGCGACCTTGGAAAAGGAGCGTATGCAGCCGATGCCCGTGATGTACATGAAGGCGGAACTGATCATGATGCCTATGTACACGGCATAGACCAGCACGATGTTTTCCTGGAAGAGCAGCGGGCCGGGCGTGAGGTTGTGCATCATGAAAGCGCCGAGAATGACGGCGGTGACCACGTCGCCCGGCACGCCGAGAGACAGCAGCGGAATGAGCGTGGCGCCCGCGCAGCCGTTGTTGCCGGATTCGGCCGCGGCTATCCCCTCGATTTCGCCCTTGCCGAAGTTGTCGCGATAGGGCGAGGTGCGTCTGGCCTCGTTGTAGGCCATGAAAGCGGCCGGCGCGCCGCCGATGCCCGGGATGGCGCCGAGTATGACGCCTATGCAGCTGCCCCGGATAATGCTCTTGAAACAGCGTTTGAATTCCGCCCAACTGACGCGGTCCCCGCCGACGGCGATGACTTTTTCCTCCGCGGCGGGCTTGCCCGTACAGCCCTTGAGTATTTCAGGTATGGCGAAAAGTCCGATGATCAGCGGGATAAAGCTGATGCCCGACATGAGATTGACGCTGCCGAAGGTGTAGCGCGTGGTGCCGTAGACGAGGTCAAGCCCGATAATGGCCAGAAAAAGTCCGATTCCGGCTGAAATGAGCCCCCTGAAGAAGCAGTCGCCCGAAAGCCCTGCCACAATGGTCAGCGAAAAACAGATGAGCATGAAAAATTCCGGCGGCCCGAAGCTCAAGGCGAAGCTCGCTATGACGCCCGCGCAGAACAGCAGGGAGAGATTGGAAATAAAGTCGGCTATGCAGGAGGCGTACAGCGCCATGTAGAGCGCCTTGCCCGCCTTGCCCTGCTGCGCCATGGGATATCCGTCGAGCACGGTGCAGGCTGCCGCGCCCGTGCCGGGGGTTTTGATGAGAATGGCGGAAATCGAGCCGCCGTACATGGCGCCCTTGTATATGGCCACCAGCAAAAGCAGGGCCGGCACCGGCTGCATGTGAAAGGTGAACGGCAGAACGAGCGTCACGGCCATGGTGCCGGTCAGGCCGGGTATGGCGCCGATGATGACTCCGCCCAGCATGCCGAAAAACATGACGAGCAGATTTTCGAATGTGGCGGCCAGGGCCAGGGCCTGCATGAGATTTTCCAGCATGGCGTCTCCTTGGATATTCCGCGTTACAGGACGTCGCTGAGCAAGCCCAGAGGCAGCGGCACAGAGGCCACCTTGACGAAGAAATAGTAGAGCACAAGCGAGGCCAGAACGGCCCCTACCACGGCACGCACCGGTTTGCGCTCGCCCGTGAAAAGGGCGAACAAAAGGTAAAAAACAAATCCCGCGATGACGATGCCCAAAAAATCCGCCACATAATAAAGAACTATCAAGGTTCCCATTGCGGCGGCGCGTACAAGAAATCCTCCCTCCATCTTGGAATCGTCAATGGCCGAGGCGCAGGCCACCTTTCCCGGCGGCGAACGAAAGGCTTTGATATTCGAGACCATAAGCCCGAGGCTGAAAAAAAAGACACACCAGCAGATAAGGTTGGGGAAAAAATCGGGCAATACGGCGGTCGATTCGGCCTGATAACTGGCCGTGGGAATGTCGATGCCGATTTTGTTGAGCACCAGAAGGAACAGAAGAGAGACAGAGGCAAAAAACAGCCCCACAAGCATGTTGATTGCAGCGTCGTTGGAACGCACGGCGCCCCCTTTTGTTTGCGGCGGCGCGCGCATTGTGCACTCCGCACGCCGCCGTATTACCATGAATCGTTTCAGCTGCACGCCGTCTCAAAATCTCCCTCCGCGAGATTTTGAAACGTTTTCTACTTGATGATGATCTGCAGCTTTTCGCCCAGAGCGGAGAACTTTTTGTATTGATCCATGATGAACTTTTCGGTTTCCACGGGCCCGAGCACATAGGGGATGGCGCCCAGATTCCTGGTTGTCTGCTGCCATTCGGCGTTGCCCTTGAGCTTCTGCATAAGTTCCGTGAGCACGGCCACGTCTTCCTTCTTCATGCCCTTGGGGCCGACCACGCCGCTCCAGCCGACGGCATTGGTCAATTCGGGCATGCCGGCTTCCGCCGCCGTGGGCACGTCGGGCAGCATGTCGAGGCGTTTTTCCGTGGTCACGGCCAGGGCGCGCACCTGCCCGCTCTTGATGACATCCATCATGGGCGAGAGATTGTTGGGCAGGAACTGGGTGTGTCCGCCGAGCAGGGAGGTTTTCGCTTCGCCGTCGCCCTTGTAGGGCACGGAAACGGCCGCCGTCTTGGGCAGGCCGGCCGCGTCGAGCATCATCATGCCCACGATGTCGAGCATGGAAAGCGCGCCCGAAGTGCCGAAGGAAAGCTTGCCGGGCTGGGCCTTGATCGCGGCGACGAGGTCTTTCAGCGTCTTGTGGGGAGAGTCGGCCCTGACGCAGATGACGAAGGGAGTGATTTCCGTGATGGCGATAAAGGTGAAGTCATCGATTTTGTAGGGAATCGTCTTGTTCAGGGCCGGCACCGAGCCGTTGCAGCTCACGCGCGCCATAAGCAGCGTGTAGCCGTCGGGCGGCGCTGCCGCAACAGAGGCGGCGGCAAGCACACCCGAAGCGCCCGGCCTGTTGACCACCACGATGGGCTGCGGGAAAACCGTCTTGGCGCTGTTGGACAGGGAGCGGGAAGCAAGGTCGGTGGTTGACCCCGCCGCAAAGGGGCAGATCAGGTTCACGGGTTTTGTGGGATAGTTGGTTTTCGCCGTAGCCTGACCGGCAACGAGAGCAATAACGCAAGCCAGAATCGCGACAAAACTTTTTTTCATGCACTGCTCCTTGTTCGTAGTAATTGGTGTTGCACCCCCGCCGCCGACCGTCGGACGACTACGAGCACTCCGACGGAGTAAAGGCGGCGAACACGCGAAAAAAATTGTTGTCTACCCTCCGTATAATGTTGTTTGCGTCGCCCGCTGTTGTTTTCTCACCATCCGCACCGTCTCCGGCGCGCTGCGGTCAAGTCCGTGCCGGTATTCCGGAACAAAATCCCGTGCACGGAGAACGCCCCGCCGTTTTATCCGGCTCGATTTCAGCGTATCAGCATTTCAAAACCCATTGCCGCTATGATCAATATTATGACCAGGCGAAAAGTGCGCACGTCGATTTTCCGGTTGATATAGTTTCCGCACATGCCGCCTGCGACGATGAGCGGCGTGCAGAACAGCACGGTAACAACGTTCTGGAGGCTGATGATTTCTATATACAGAAATGAGGCCGTTTTTATGATATTGGTGATCAGGAACATGAAGACGATGGTGGCGACAAACTCTCTTTTCGGCAGATGCTTCTGCATGAGAAAGACCGACCAGATAATGCCGCCCGCATGCGCTATCGACGAGCCCACACCGCCCAGAAACCCGATGCCGACGCCCGCATGCACGCCCTGCATCCAGGGGGGCAACCTGCCTTCACTCCGGGCGAAATGTTTCCACAGGCTGTTTGCGGCAAAGGCGACGGCCAGCGCCCCCACCAGTTTGCGGAAAACCGTCGGCGGAATGATATCGACCAGATACACGCCGAGCGCTATGCCGAACAGCCCCGCCGGCAAAAGCGCGAGCAGATCCCGGGTGCTCCATTGCCTGTAGTAGCTGACGCAGCCCACCATGTCGGAAACGAGCATGGCCGGAGCGCCCAGACCCAGAGCCAGTTTGGCCGGAAGCACCATTGCCATGACCGGGAGCATGAAGATGCCCGCTCCGACGCCGACGCTGTTTTTGATGACAGCGGAGAAAGTCACGGCAAAGATGACGACCGACCATTCCAAACCAGACATGGGTAACCCGCTTTACGTAAATCACCGTGAAAACCGCAGATTCGATTCCGCGCGCGGCGGCGCGCAACCGTTCATTCAACGCTACGCAACGCCGAGCTTCTTGTAAATGCCGGGCAGGCGGCGCTGGGCTTCGGCCAAAACGTCGGCGTAAAGATTGCCGCCGTGGCTGTCCATGGCCACGGTCAGGGGACCGAAGTCCTTGACCCTGAATCTGTACAGGGCTTCGGGGTGCAGGTGTTCCCAATAAACGTCCTCCACCTCCTCTATCTGCTGCGTTTCCAGCGCCGCCGATCCGCCCACGATGGCCAGATACACGGCGCCGTGTTTCTGCATGGCGTCCAGGCTGCCCTGGTACAGGCCGCCCTTGCCGATGATCGCCCGTACGCCGTATTTGCCGATCAGGCCGGGAGTGAAGCGGTCCATGCGCGTGCTGGTGGTGGTGCCCACGCAGACTTTTTCCCATTTGTTCCCCACCTTGCGCAGGCTGGGAGCGGTATGAATACAGGGCGCGCCCTCAAGGCTCACGGGCGGCTCGTTGCCCTGATCGAAGATGTAGATTTGCGTAAGGTCGCGGATGCCGAAAAGCAGCCCGTCAAAGGTGACGATGTCGCCCACGCGCAGCATGCGGATTTCGTCTTCGGAAAACGGGGAGTTCAGGTGATAGGTTGCCATGATGGTCTCCTTTAATATCCGTAGGCGACGGAGCCGTCGGGGCTGATGACGGCGCGCGCGCGGCGGGCCGGCCAGCACTGGGTGTTCACGGCCACGGGGTTCTGGGTGATGTGCGTGTAGGCCGTCTCGATATGCACGGCCAAGGTGGAAATGTCGCCGCCCAGTCCCATGGGGCCGCGCCCGGTGGCGTTGATCGCTTCCTCGAGCTCTTCCTCCATTGCCGCCACCTGGGGATCGGGATGGCGCTGCCCCACGGGACGCAGGATGGCGTCCTTGGCCAGCTTGGTGACCAGATCCGCCGTGCCGCCCAGACCCACGCCGATGATGCCGGGCGGGCAGGGGTTGGCCCCGGATTCCACCACGGCGTCAAGCACGAATTTTTTCAGCGCCTTGATGCCGTGGGCCGGGTAGAACATGTGCATCTTGCTCATGTTTTCGGAACCCGAACCCTTGGGAGCCATGAGTATGTCCAGAGTGTCGGTGTCGCCGGCGAAGTCGTAATAGACGACCGGCAGGCCTTCGCCCACGGAGGTCTGGGGATTGATGCGCGTGAGCGTGTGCGTGGAACTGCCCCTGAAGGGGAATTCCAGCGTGGCCCGTTTTGCGCCTTCGTTGAGGCTGGTTTTGATCTCGTAGCCGTTCCAGGGGAATTTGGAGCCTATCTTCACCTTGTAGATGGGCAGGCCCGTATCCTGGCAGATCAGGGTCTTGTTCTTGTCCGCCGTCTCAATGGTGCGGAAGATGGTTTCGAACACGGCCCTGGCCGTGGGCTTGGTTTCCCGGTCATAGGCCTTTTTGAGGGCCGCGCGCACGTCGGGCGGCAAATCGCACAGGGCCTTGATATAGAGCTGCTTGGCCGCTTCTTCCACGATTTTGTAATCAAAGTTGTTCATATTCGACCTGCCTTGGGCTGGTTGTATGGGGTGCCGTTGCGCTTAGTCCGTCTTTTTCAGGATTTCCGCGCGCGTCATGATCTTCATGGAGTTCCTGCTGAAATCCAGAGAACGGAGGAAGGAACCCAGAGCTTCCAGATCCTGCTTGGGCATGTCGTACTTGGGCATGACCGAGCTTTTGACCACTTTCAAAGGATCCTTGATGTAGTCGGCGAGGTACGCCACGCTGCGGTTCTTGCGCACCATGTTGGCCATGTCCGGGCCGGTGCGCACGCCGCCGCGGCCGCTGATCTGGTGACAATAGGCGCATTCCTTTTCATTGTAGAGCACCAGGCCGCGCTGTTCGGCCGCGCTGAGTTCCCGTGCCGGCACCGGGGTAATCTGCCCGTAGGGCGCGATGGCCAGATAGGCCGCCCAGGTCAGGTACACGATGCAGATCACGCCCGCCGTGCCCGCCGCCAGGGCGATGGGCCGGTTGGAAGGCCCGTGCAGCGGGTTTTTGGAGAAGAAGGGCACGGCGAACAGCACCACGCAGCCCACAATGGGAATGCCCAGGCTGCCGATGGCCTCCCACGCGCCGGGGAAGTAGGTGAGGAGCTGGAACAGCCACATGTAGTACCATTCCGGCCGGGGCAGATAGTCTTCGATCAGGGTGCCGGCGATGTCTTCGCGCGGAATGGTGCCGTACACGGCCAGCAGCAGTATGCCCAGGAAAACCACGCCGAAGACCAGCGAACTGCGGCCCATGTGCTCCGGAAAAAAGCGGTACAGGGCGGCGAGCGCCGGCGCGCGGGCCGGGGCTTCCGGTTCCGCGGCGTCGAGCAGCACGGCGTTGCCGGCCGGGCTTTCGGCGGCTTCTTCCTCTTCTTTCGCCTTGGCCGCTTCGTCCTCGGTAATGCCGTGCACGCGCACCATGTAGATGTGGAACACGACCAGGGCGATGAGCAGGGCGGGCAGCATCAGCGTGTGGATGGCGTAGAAGCGGGTGAGGGTGAGACCGGAAACCGTATCACCGCCCAGCAGCACCTGGGAGACGAAATTGCCGATCACCGGCAGATCCTTGGGCATGTTGGCGCTGACCGTGGTGGCCCAATAGGCCTTCATGTCCCAGGGCAGCAGGTAGCCGGTGAAGCCCAGCATCAGGGTGATGATGAACAGCGCGGCCCCGGCCATCCAGGTGAATTCTCTGGGCGCGCGGTAGGTGCCGGCGAAGAAGTTGACCATCATGTGGATGAAGACCACCGTCACCATGGCGCCGGCCGCCCAATGATGGATGCCGCGCAGCATGGCGCCGCCCGCCACGTCCTTCATGATGAAGTCAATGGACTGGTACGCCTTGTCGGGCGAGGGGTTGTAGTACACGGCCAGAAAGATGCCGGAAACGGCCAACACCACGAAGAGCAGGGCGCACAGGGTGCCGAGCGTGGCGGCCCAGCCGGTTTTGGGCGGCAGTTCCTTGTACAGGAAGGGCTTGAGATACTTTTCCCAGCCTATGCGGTGCCTGAAGATTCCGTTTGCCATGTCACACCACCTCCACCATCAGATATTCGCCGTCCACCCTGGTCTTGAAGCGATCCAGGGGCCTGGGCGGCGGGCCGTCCAGCACCTTGCCGTCCTTGTCGAAAGCGCCGCCGTGGCAGGCGCAGCGGAAACGATCGCCGGCCGCGTCCCACTTCACCACGCAGCCGAGATGGGTGCAGGAGGAGTTGAAGCAGATGGTTTCCGGCCCCAGCGTGGAAATCAGCACCGGCACAGCCACCTGAGTGGTGTAGGGACCGTTTTTGCGTTCGTAGCGCAGGGTCTGCGTCTGGATGGCGCCCTTTTGGATTTCGCTCAGCTTGATGAGCGGAACCCAGAGCTTTTCGGTCTTGGCCAGACTGGGGGCCACAAAGGTCTGCAGGGCCAGACCGCCGAGCACCGCGGCGGTGCCCACGCCCACAACGCCCATGATCGCGTGGTTTATAAAGGTGCGCCTGCTCATTTCCTTCTGCATCAGCCCGTCCGCGGGCTTGGCGCAGCAGCAGGGAGAGGCCGGGGCTTGTTCGGCCGCCGGGGCCGCGCATCGGGCGGCGTTTTCGGCTTCGGCCGGATCGGGCAGCCGCTTTTCCGCCGGAACTTTGCCGGAAAAGTGTATGGCGGCCAGACGCTGGATGTGCTTGATGGCCCGCGTGCCGCTGATCTGCTTGGGGCAGACTTCCGTACAGTTGAATTCCGTGCGGCAGTTGTAGCAATTCTCCACCGAGCGTTCCAAACGCTCCATGAACAGGCCGTCGCGGCTGTCCTTCAGCAGGGTGAAGGCGCGGGTGAGCGGCGCGGGCCCGGCATAGTCTCCTCTCAGGTGCACCATGTCGCAGCTTGAAACGCAGCAGCCGCACCAGATGCAGTCGGTGTCCATGCCGATGTCCAGACGCTCGGCGGCGTCGGGCGGAATAACGGCCGGCTCCTTATACTCCATCTTGGGCTCGTAGTAGGGCAGAACTTTTTCGAATTTGTCGAAAAACGGCCCCATATCCACGACCAGATCCTTGATGATCGGGAAGTGGTTGAGGGGGCGGATGGTGATTTCCTGCCCCTTCGGGATGTGTGAAACGTTGGTTTTGCAGGCCAGACCCTCGCGGCCGTTGATGACCATGCCGCAGGAGCCGCACATGTTCACCCGGCAGGCAAAGCGGAAGGCCAGGGTGGGATCCTGCTCCCTCTGGATGCGCAACAGCACGTCCAGGATGGTTGTGGTGTTTTCGTCGGGGATGACGAGGGAGTATTCGTCGAAACGCCCGTCCCCGCCGACTTCCGGGTCATAGCGGAATACCTTGACGGTTCTGCCGTTCTGTCGTTCAGACATGGTTTTCTCCTGAGGCGCCGCGGCATGCAGGGCCTTCCGTTCGGGAAGGGCTCCGGCGTCCGTGTGTCGAACGCCCGCCTGTGTGCCCGTTGTTGAGTTCGTCTGTCATGAGCCGTTCGCCGGCGTTTTTTGACGCGGCGATTTCATAAAACGGCCGCACTCAATAAATGGAGAACCAGGTGATGCACAGGACAACCAATCCCAGCGCCGCCAGTCCCCAGACCAGAGCCTTCTGGTACTTCACGTTGACCACGTTGAAGTCCAGCAGAATGACCCGCAGGCCGAGCGCCGCGTGGAAGGTCACGCAGAGCAGCAGCAGGAACTGGATCAGGGGTTTGTAGGTCAGCGTCACGTGCAGCGCGAGAAAGACCACAATGGCCAGGGCGGAAATGCGCTGGGCCAGCCAGGCCCACATGCCCAGGCGCGCGTTGGCGTACCTGTAGGGATCGTGTTCTCCGCTTTTCAGGGCCTGCCGATAGGCAAGTCGCACATTCGTCTGCATGCCGTTCTCCTTAATTAGCATTTTCACTTTGATATTGCCGTCCGGGCAGGCAAAGCCCGCCCGCGGCAATCTCGTGGCCGTTATTTGCAGGCAAATCACGGCAGAGCAGATTTCTGCTCTACTTCCGGTAATTCTGGCATTCCTGAAGGGACTTGTAGGTAAAGAGCACGGGCTTTTCCCACATCACGGGGCGGCCGTCTTCGCCGCGCTTCATATGAATGTTGAAGAGCCCGTATTCGTCGTTCTGCTTGGCGAAATCCTGCCTGAAGTGCGCGCCGCGCGTTTCTTTCCGCTCGAGGGCGGAAGCGGCGATCATCAGCGAGGCGTCAATCATGTTGCGGATGTCGAGCGAAACCGTGAACTGCATGTTGTACGACACGCCGCCCGTAACCCGCATCCTGTCGATGCGGTCCCCGAATTCGCCGAACTCTTTCAGGGCTTCTTCAAGATGATCGCCCTGGCGGGCCACGCCCACCTTGTTCCAGTTGACCTCCTGGATCTCGCGGCGCAGAACGAAGGGGTCGTCGCCGGTCTGCCGGCGCAGGGGCGCGGTCAGGCGTTCGACGATTTCTTCGGGCATGCCGGCGCGGGTTTTGGCGATAAAACGGTTTTCCTTCTTCGCCAAATACTTGGCCAGCGCCTTGCCCACCTGCCTGCCGTAAACGCAGGATTCGCCGATGCCGTTACCGCCCAGGCGGTTGGCTCCGTGCACGCCGCCGGCGTCTTCGCCGGCCACGAACAGCTTTTCCATCGGGGCCTTGCCGTCCTTGTCGATGACCGCGCCGCCCATGAAAAAGTGAGCCGTGGGAGAAACAGGCACCTTGCCCCTGGACAGATCGTAGCCGAACTGACGGCAGCGCTCTGCCATGCCGGGGAAGGTTTTGAGCACGAATTCCGGCCCCAGGTGTTCGGCGTAGATGTGCACGCCGCCTTCGGGGCAGGCCCGGCCGTTGATCATTTCCAGGTAGGAGGAGCGGCTGACCACGTCGCGGGTGGCGCGCTCGTTCACGTCGGGCGCGTAGCGCTGCATATAGCGCTCGCCCTCGCCGTTGAAGAGGTGCGCGCCCGCGCCGCGCAGGCCTTCCTCCAGAAGCGCCCCGGCCACCACGCTGCCCGGCACGATGAGCCCGGTGGGGTGGAACTGGAGCATTTCCATATCCTTCATCTCCGCCCCGGCCCGGTACAACATGGCGATGCCGTCGGCGCACTTTTCCGGTCCCGGCGCGTGGAAGCGGTACTGCGTGGGGCCGCCGCCGGTGGCCACCAGGGTGGCCGCGGCTTCCACCACGATGAATTCACCCTTGGGAACGTTGAAGAGCAGCGCGCCGGTCACGGTCGTGCCCGCATCGTCCAGCAGCAGTTCCACGGCGCGGCATTCCTCCAGTACGGGGATGCGGCGCTTGAGCACCTGCTCGGTGATGCGGCTGACGATTTCAATGCCGGTGAGGTCGCTCTTGTGCACGGTGCGGTCGAAAGATTGCCCGGCAAAAGCCTTTTGATGGACGGTGCCGTCGGGCCATCGGTCGAAGAAGCAACCGAACTTGGTCTCCAGCTCCTTGACCGTGGGCGTAGCCTGTTCAACCAGGGTTTTTGTCAACTCCTGGTCATTGATGTACTGGCCGCCCTTGAGAGAATCCATCAGGTGTTTTTCGTGCGAATCCGCCGGGTTCAGGACGACGTTGAAGCCCCCCTGCACCATGCGGCTGCACCCGCCCTTGCCCTTGAGAGCCTTGGTGGCGATGATGATGTCGATATCGGGGTTTTCCTCGGAAGCGTACAGGGCTCCGAGTTGCGCCGCCGCGCCCATGCCTATGATAAGAAGATCCGTTGAATATTTCTGCACCACTCCACCTCGTTGTCGCTTGCAGGGTTCATGCGCTCCCGGTTGAAACCGGATGAGGGGCATTGCGGCGTATATGAGCAAAAGCTGTGCCGCGGCGCTTTCCAGGAAAACTGTTCTGAAATTATTACATAAAATATTCGGGCTCGCTGCCCGCGGCCCGGTTTTTGTGGGACGAATATTGGGCTCGAAGACCAAAATTCGGCCCGCTTCGGCTCCAGGGCACGGCGGACAAGGCTTTTACCGAACCGGCACTTTTTCGGCCCGGAGCCGAAAAAACGCGTTCCGTGCGTGAAACGGATTTTTATTGACGATACTATGGATTGGGAAAAGCGCAGCGTTCTATGTTTCCGCGAGCAGCAGGGCCGCGCCGGCGGCGAACAGCGCCGCAATGATGAGCGCCGGGCGCGGCATGCGGGGCGGGTACAGCGCGCTGAGGCGCAGCGCCTGATCCAGACAGAGAAGTTTGGCCCAGAAGAAGAGAGCGTCCGCCGCCAGGCCGGGCACGGGCGCCGGACCCAGAGGATACGCGATCCCCTGGGGCGCGAAAAGGCAGACCCACATGCCGGCGCAGGCCCAGCGCCGCAACAGACGTGCGGCGTCGCCGGGAGCGGGCGCGCCCTTGCGGGCTCCGTTTTCGGTGTTTGTCGTCAAGGTGCGGCGGGCCGCTTGACAAATCCCGTTTTTGAGGTTTGTTTTCAAGCTGTTGCCCGCCGCGTCCCCGGAGGCCCCGTTTTTTCCCCGCCGCGCTTCTCTGAACGCGGCAAGCACGCCGGCGGCAAGCAGCAGCAGACCCGCTGTTTCGCGTCCTTCCGCAAGGGAGAAAAGCGGCATGGCGGCATAGCTGTCCAGAGAGAGCAGATCTCCGGGCAGGCCGCGCCCGCGCGCATACAGGGCCGCAATGCCCAGTGCGGCGGCCGGGCAGATCAGGGCGGCCGGCGGCTCCCCTTCGCCCTGCGCGATCCGCGAGGCAAGCAGGCAGGCCGGAAGCGCAAGCCCGGCCCAGGCAACAGGCACAAGCGCCGGCAACCCCCCGAGCGGCATGCAGGCAAAAGCGGGCAGGGCGAGCAGGCAGGCGGCGGAAACGCGGCCCGTTTCCCGCGCGCAGGCGCGGGCGGCCCCCAGGCAGAGACAGAGGTAGGCAACAGCGGAAAGGAGCGCTGCCGGATGAACAGGCATGGGCAAACTCCGGGCACGGCGTGTGCCGCGATGCTATCCTCCCTCGGCGGCGCGGCAAAGCGAAAATTATGCACTCTTGCCGCGGCTCTTGCCCTGGCCTGTGCGGCGTTCGCCTTCTGGCCCGTGGACAGTCTGATCATCCGGCCGGAAAATCCCCCTTCCGAACGGGAAAACGCCCGTTTCGCACCCGAGCCGGTCTTCGCCGCGCCGGCGCCGCTGGGACAGGAATTTCACACCTCCTACATCCATTCCGTGCAGCGCACGTCCGTGCTGGACAGGTACCGCATCGTCAACGAACGGATTTGGACCTGGCGGGAAAGCGTGCAGTCCCACAACGCCGGCCTGCCGTTTCAGAGGCCGGAATTCGGACGCTTTTACCTGCGGCCGCCCTGGATGGTGTTCGAGGGCGGCAGACGGGCGGAAAAAGATATCGCCCTGCGCGTGGGAGACGCGCGCTTCGGCCGCAACACCTTCGCCTGGGGCGGAGATGAACCCGTGCTCCTGTACGCGTGTTGCCCCGGCAGGCTGCTGCTTCTTTCCGTGGAGCGCCGGCCCCTGCTGTTCGCGCGCGTTGCCGCGCCGTTTTCCCATCCTGCCTCGTCCTGTCCGCGCGGTCCCTGAATCGTCGCCCTTCCGCCGGGCCGCCCGCACTTGCGCAACGGCCCGTCCTTTGTTACCGTCTTATGCTGCCCGAAAAATTCCGGATTCCGGATTCCGGCGCCTGCCGCCGTACCCGCCGGATGCGCACCCCTGTAGTTTTGCCAGGAGATATGCATGGCTCAACCCAATACCGTTGACGCAGCCACCAAGGAACACGGCCACAACGCCATTGATTTTGATGAACTCATGCGCAAATACGATACGGAATCGCGCTTCCGTATCCTGACCGGCCCGACGGCGAAACTGGTCGCCCTCGTCGCAATCGGCATGTCCTGCTTCCATTTCTACACCGCCGGCTTCGGACTTTTGCCCGCCCAACATCAGGGCGCGGTGCACCTTGCCTTTACCCTGGCGCTGACGCTCGTTTTGTACCCGGCCACCAAAAATTCGAGCAAAAACTCCATCCCCTGGTATGATTTCATGCTGGCGCTGGCCGGGGCCGGGGCCAGCATGTACCTGGTGTTCAACTACGCGAATCTGGTCGAACGATCGGGCCTGCCGTCGGATCTTGACCTGGCGTTGGGCTTTCTGCTGATTTTCATGCTGCTGGAGGCCACGCGCCGCATTTCCAACCCCGTGCTGCCCTGCCTGGCGATCATCGCGCTGCTCTATTGCTGGTTCGGCCCCTATCTGCCCGCCGGCCTGGGGCACAGGGGCTTCAGCGTTTCGCGCATCATCAACCACATGTACCTGGGCACGGAAGGCGTGTACGGCACGCCGCTGGAAGTCTCGTCCACCTTCGTGTTCATGTTCATCCTCTTCGGCTGCGTGCTGGAAAAGACCGGCATAGGCAAGTTCATCATCGAGCTTGCCCTTGCCCTGGCCGGCTGGGCTTCGGGCGGACCGGCCAAGGTGACGGTTGTGGCCTCGGGGATCATGGGCACGGTGTCCGGTTCCTCGGTGGCCAACGTCTGCACGGTGGGCATGTTCACCATCCCGCTGATGAAAAGCGTGGGCTACCGGCCGCATTTCGCGGCGGCCGTCGAGGCCGCGGCCTCCACGGGCGGGCAGATCATGCCGCCGGTCATGGGCGCGGGCGCGTTCATCATGGCACAGTTTCTGGGCTGGCCGTATATCGAGGTGGCCATAGCGGCCGCCATTCCGGCCGTGCTCTATTACACGGCGGTGCTCATCCAGGTGCACTTCGAGGCGCAGCGGCTCGGGCTTTCGGGCATCGCGCGCGAAAACCTGCCCAATGTCTGGTATCTGCTCAAGACCAAGGGCTTTCTGCTCATTCCGCTGGGGGCGATCATCTATTTTCTGGTCGCCGGCTACACGCCGCTGATGGCCGCCTTCTGGGGCATCATCGTCAGCATTCCGCTGTCCTATCTGGATAAAGAAACGCGCCTGACTCCCAAAAAACTGCTGGAAGCCTTTGAAGCCGGCGCGCGCTCCTCCCTGAGCGTGGCCTGCGCCTGCGCCTGCGTGGGCTTTATCGTGGGCACGGGCACGCTCACCGGCGTGGCCCTGCGCATTGCCAACGGCATTGTGGAACTGGCCGGCGGCATGCTGCTGCCCACGCTGTTCCTGACCATGTGCGCCAGCATCCTGCTCGGCACCGGGCTGCCCACCACGGCCAACTTCATCGTCACCAGCACCATGGCCGCGCCGGCCCTGAAGGCGCTGATGGTGCCCGACATCGCGGCCTACATGTTCGTGTTCTATTTCGGCATAGCGGCCGACCTCACCCCGCCCGTGGCGCTCGCGGCCTATGCCGCGGCGGGCATTGCCGGGGCGGATCCCATGAAATCGGGATTTGTATCCGTCAAACTGGCTTTGGCGGGCTTTCTCATACCATATATCTACGTCTACAATCCCATCCTGCTTTTTGTGGATGCAACGCCGCTGCCCATGATCCAGGCGGTGATCTCCTCCCTGGTGGGCGTGTATTTGCTTTCCATGACGACCATAGGCTATTATAAGGGCCAACTCTCGTGGTTTATGCGCATTCTCGCCTTCGGCGGGGCATTGGGCCTGTTGATTCCGGGCACGATCACCGACCTGTGCGGCGTGGGCGTTTTGATCTTCATCCATGTGTGGCAGCGGTTCATTGCGAAACCGTCCCAAGCCTTGCAACAGCAACCAGGAGATGAACAGTTATGAAAAAAATGATGACCCTGATTTCCGTCGCCGCGTTGGGCCTCTTCGCCTTCGCCGGGGCAGCCGCCGCCAAGGACTACGTGTCCATCGCCACGGGCGGCACTTCCGGCACCTATTATCCCATCGGCGGCGCCATCGCCCAGGCCGTGAGCAAGGCCGGAACAATCCAGGCCACCGCCGAGACGGGCAACGCCTCGGTGGCGAACCTCAACCTGATCGGCAAAGGCGAGATCGAAGTCGGCTTCGCGCAGAACGACACCTCCTTCTGGGCCTATAACGGCCAGAACATGTTCAAGCAGCCCATGAAGAACCTGCGTACCGTGGCTGCGCTCTATCCGGAGCACGTGCAGATCATCATTGCCAAGGACACCAAGATCAACAACATAGCCGATCTCAAGGGCAAGCGCGTCAGCGTGGGCACGGCCGGCTCCGGGGTGGAAGCCGACGTGCGCGCCATTTTTGAAGTCGCCAAGCTCAAGTACGACGACATGAAGGTCGACCATCTTGATTTCGGCGCCACCACCAGCCGCTTCAAGGACAACCAGATCGACGTGGGCTTCGTCGTGGCCGGCTTCCCCACGGCTTCGATCATGGATCTCACCACCACCAAGGAAGTGGGCCTTTTGAGCCTTGACGACGCCTTCCTCGCCCAGCTCTGCAAGGCGCATCCCTATTTCGTGCCCAGCGTCATCCCGGGCGGCACCTACCGCGGCATAGACAAGGCCACCAAGACCCCGGCCGTGGTGGCCATGCTCGTCACGCACGACAAGGTGCCCGACAAGGTCATCTATGAATTCGTGAAAAACATGTACGCCAACCTCGCCACTGTTCAGGCCTCCCACGCCACGGCCAAGCAGATCACGCTGCAGGGCGCGCTCGAAGGCATCACCCTGCCCGTGCATCCCGGCGCGGCCAAGTTCTTCAAGGAAAAGAACATCAAGGTTCCGGACATCAAGTAACTTTTCGAGCATATTCCTAATAACAAAGCCGCCCCACGGGGCGGCTTTTTCGTGCGACGGGAAAGCGCGGGGAAAGGCTATTTCGGCATATCGTCCGAGGCCGAGAGGCAGAGCGCGTCCAGGCTGCTCGCATCCGGGTTGTTCCGCGCATACTCTCCGCAGGTCGGCCAGGTGCCCGACTGCTTCAAAAGATACGAAAGGCGCTTGAAAAACAGGTCGACCACGGAAAGGGACTGATAGGGCTGCGGCCCGGTCGGCGCGGTGAAGATGCGGTGCGACGCGGTGCGTATTTCGGCGGATACGGTAACGCCTTCCGGCGCTTCTCCGCACAGGATGTCCCAATGGTAATCAACGGCGGAGGAGAAGGAGGTCACCCTGCGCATCACTTTCAGGTGCCCGGGGGCGGGAATGAGCTTTACTTCGTCCCCGCCTGCCGCCGTAAAGATCCGCTGCGCGGCGTGGAGCGCCTGCTCCGCGCTCACGTTGCGGTATGTCCGCGTGCTGCCCTTCAGCCACTGTTCCCGCGTGTAGTCGGGCGCCTTGTCGGCGCAGCCGGCGCACAGCAAAAGGCAGGCGACCGGGAGGAGGAACATGTTTTTCATACGCCGTCCTTCCGTTGCTGAGTCTTGTGTTCAAGAATGTCCATGAGATACATGCCGTACTCGTTTTTGAGCATGGGCCGGGCCAGGGCGGCCAGTTGATCGGCGCCGATATACCCCCGGCTGTAGGCGATTTCTTCGACGCAGGCGATTTTCAGGCCCTGCCTGTCCTGCACTGCGCGCACAAAGGCCGAGGCCTGGTGCAGGGAGTCAAAAGTTCCGGTGTCCAGCCAGGCGGTGCCGCGTCCGAGAAAGCATACTTTCAGGCTGCCTTCGCGCAGGTAGAGGTTGTTGAGGTCGGTGATTTCCAGCTCGCCGCGCGCCGAAGGTTTCAGCGAGGCCGCCATGTCGCTCACCCTGTCGTCATAGAAATACAGGCCCGTCACGGCGTAGCGCGACTTGGGCCGGGCGGGCTTTTCCTCGATGCTGATGACCTGGTTGCAGGCGTCGAACTCCACCACGCCGTAGCGTTCGGGGTCTTTGACCTTGTAGCCGAACACGATGCCGCCGCGCTCAAGCCCGGTGGATTCGGCCAACAGGCAGGGCAGGGTGTCGCCGTAAAAGAGGTTGTCGCCCAAAATCAGGCAGCAGGGCTTGCCGGCGATAAAATCCCGCGCCAGCAGAAAGGCCTGGGCCAGGCCGTCCGGGCTCGGCTGCGGGGTATAGGTGATGTCCAGGCCGAGCTGGGAGCCGTTGCCCAGCAGATTTTGGAAGTGGGGCAGGTCGGCCGGGGTGGAGATGAGGCAGATTTCCCGTATGCCCGCCAGCATGAGCACCGAAAGCGGGTAATAGACCATGGGCTTGTCGAAGACCGGGATAAGCTGCTTGCAGACGCCCCGCGTGATGGGATACAAGCGTGTGCCGGAACCGCCGGCGAGTATGATGCCCTTCATTGTTGCTCCTGTAATATGCAGGCAGTCTGCATGGCCGGACTCCCGTCCGCGCGTCCCCGCACGAAAGGCGACGGTTCAGTTCGGCGGTCAGGCAAGGAAGGCAAGGTTTTTACGACGGGAGTGGACCCTTTTGTCCATGACCGGAGCAAAAAACGCTGCCTGACGAAGCATCACGCCGAAATGGGCCGTCGCCCCTAAAAATGGTCATTGACATTTTTTCAGCGGTGGGGCAATACTTTCCGTCTCACTTTCGGAGGTTTTGCATGTACGCGATTATCGAAACGGGCGGAAAACAGCTCCGCGTTACGGAAGGCAGCAGGATCCGCGTGGAAAAGCTGCGCGCTGAAGTAGGCAGCGAGCTGACGCTGGACAAGGTGCTTCTTGTCGGCGGCGCCGCCCTGAAAACGGGCGCTCCCTATGTGCAGGGCGCGGCGGTGAAGGCCGAAGTGCTGGAGCACGGGCGCGGCGAGAAGGTGCTGTCGTTCAGGAAGCGCCGGCGTCACGATTCCCGTCGCTTGAAAGGCCACCGCCAGGAATACACGGCGCTGAAGATTACCTCTATTTCGGCCTAGGCCGGTTTTGCAGGAGCACAGTCATGGCACATAAAAAAGCAGGCGGCAGTTCGCGCAACGGACGCGACAGCGCCGGGCAACGGCGCGGCGTCAAGCGCTACGGCGGCCAGCCGGTGACGGCCGGCAGCATTATCGTGCGTCAGCTCGGCACAAGAATTTTTCCCGGCATGAACGTCGGCATGGGCAGGGATTTTACGCTCTTCGCCACCACGGACGGCGTGGTGCGCTATGAAAAATTCTACCGCAAGCGCCGGGAATTGACCCGTGTGCATATCGACGCAAGGGAAACGGCTTAGATATTCGGCGCCGCGTTTTTTTCGCCCCTGCCTTTGTCGGATTTCGTTTTTTACTCCGGTCGAGTATGAAAGAATACACTCCGCTCCGTAAAAAACTCATCCTCCTCGGCAGATGACAAAAACTCCTGCGGCGCAAAAATCTGATACAAAGAGCCGGTAAAAATTTGTGACGGGGATGGAGCGCTTCCATCCCCGTTTGCGTATGTTTGAGGCAAAATATGAAATTTGTTGACGAAGCCGTGATCACCGTGCGCTCCGGCAAGGGCGGGCACGGCTGCGTCTCTTTCCGGCGCGAAAAATATGTGCCCAGGGGCGGCCCGGACGGCGGCGACGGCGGCGACGGCGGCAGCGTTGTGCTCAAGGCCGATTCCCGCCTGCACAGTTTGTACGACTTCCGCTTGAAACGTCTGTACGAGGCCGAAAACGGGCAGTACGGCATGGGCAGCCAATGCAACGGCCGCAAGGGGCGGGATCTGGAACTGGGTCTGCCTGTGGGCACGCTGGTTTTCAGCCGGGGGCCGGAAGGCGAGGAGTTCATCGTCGACATTTCCGATCCGGAGCAGCGCGTCGTTATTGCCCAGGGCGGCCGGGGCGGCAAGGGCAACGAGCATTTCAAGTCCTCCACCCTGCGCGCGCCGCGTTTCGCCCAGCCGGGCGAGCCGGGGCAGGAGCTCACCCTGCGCCTGGAACTGAAGATTTTGGCCGACGCCGGCATCATCGGCCTGCCCAATGCCGGAAAATCCACGTTTATCTCGAAAGTTTCCGCCGCCCGGCCGAAAATCGCGGCCTATCCCTTCACCACGCTTACCCCCAACCTGGGCGTGCTGCTGGATGAGCATGACCCGGATCGCCGCCTCATCCTGGCCGATATTCCCGGCCTTATCGAAGGCGCGCACGCCGGCCTGGGGCTGGGACACCGCTTTCTGAAGCATGTGGAGCGCACCCGCTTTCTCATCCATCTTCTCAGCCTGGAAGACGCGCGCGGGGACGATCCCTTTGCCGGTTTCGACCTGATCGACGAGGAACTGGCCCGCTTCGACCCCGCGCTGGCCGAGCGCGAACAGCTTCGCGTCATCAACAAGATCGACCTGGCCGCGCCCGGAGAAATCGACGGACTGCGCCGCCGGGCCGCCGAGGAAGACCGGCAGATCTTTTTCATTTCCGCCGCGCGGGGCGAAGGAATTGAAGAACTGCTCGCCGCTGTGTGGCAGCTGCACGGCGCGCTTGACCCCAACGCGCCCTTGCTGCATTTTGCGGAAACAGAGGACAAAGGCGGGGAAGAGGACGGCATCGAGGTCATATACACGAGGGAATGACATGATCGCGCACAGGGAAAACGCGGCCGAAGCCCGCTGCGTGCTCGTCAAGGTGGGCAGCGCCGTGCTCGCCGGGCCGAAGGGCCTGGATGCGGCGGTGGTGGAGGATCTGGTCGCCCAGCTTGCGCTGCTGCGTGAGCAGGGCCGACGCGTCGTGCTGGTGAGTTCCGGCGCGGTGGCCGCCGGGCGCGCGGCTCTCGGGCCGGGGCGCGACAGCTCAAGCCTTTCCGGCCGTCAGGCCGCCTCGGCCGTGGGCCAGAGCCGGCTCATGCACCTCTATGATCAGCTTTTCGCCGCGCGCGGCCTGCTTTCCGCCCAGGTGCTGCTGACCCGCGACGATCTGCGCAGCCGCCGCCGTTTTCTCAACGCCCGCAATACCTTTGCCGAACTGCTCGACTGGGGCGCGATTCCCGTGGTCAACGAAAACGACACCGTGGCCGTGCAGGAACTGAAATTCGGCGACAACGACTGTTTGGCGAGCCTGCTGCTCAATCTTGTGGAAGCGGAGATCTTCGTCAATCTCACTTCGGCCGGCGGCGTGTTCGCGGCCGATCCCGCGCGCGATCCGAACGCCGCGCCCCTGCCTCTTATCGAAAACATCCGCGAAATCAAGCTGGACGAATTGTGCGGCGGCAAAAGCACCCTCGGCACCGGCGGCATGTATTCCAAGCTGCTGGCCGCCCGCCGGGCGGCCCAGCTCGGCGTGCCCACGCTCATTTTGCCGGGGCGGGAGCGCGGCGTTATCACCCGCGCCTTTGCCGGCGAACAGTTCGGCACCTGGGTGCGCCCCGAGGCCCAGAGCATTTCGCGCCGCAAATACTGGATGGCCTACCAGACCGAACCCCAGGGCAGCGTGGACATAGACGCCGGCGCGGCCACGGCGCTGGTGGAGCGCGGCTCCAGCCTGCTGCCCGGCGGCATTACAGCCGTGGAGGGCGCGTTTCAGCCCGCGGCGCTCGTGCGCATCCTGGCGGGCGGGCAGACGCTCGGCGTGGGGCTCTCCAACTACAGCGCGGCCGATCTGCGCCGCATCATGGGCCGCAAACGCCACGAAGTGGCCGCCGTGCTCGGCGACGCCCATTATCCCGAAGTGATCCACAGGGACAACATGCTGCTCGACGCCGCCGTGTAGGTCGCGTTTTTTCCTGCCGGTTATTAG
>JAVBNZ010000061.1:0-2943 GCA_031551145.1 Desulfovibrionaceae bacterium
CTGGGCTTCAGCCGCCCGCCCGGTCTGGCCGTGATCCTGGTCGGAGAGGACGCCGCATCGCAAATTTACGTGCGCAACAAAGAACGCGCCTGCGCGGATGTCGGCATACGCTCCTTTGCCTACCGTCTGCCGGCGGACACGCCGCAATACGCGCTGCTGGGCCTGATCGCCGAACTGAACGCCCGGCCCGACGTGGACGGCATTCTGCTCCAGCTTCCCCTGCCCGCCGGGCTGGACAGCCGCGTCTGCCTCGCGGCCATCGATCCGCGCAAGGACGTGGACGGCTTCCACCCCGAAAACATGGGGCGCCTCACCCTCGGCCTGCCGGGCTTCGTGCCCTGCACGCCGGCTGGGGTGATGGAGCTTTTGCGGCGCTATGATCTTTCGCCCTCCGGCAAGCGGGCCGTGGTGGTCGGGCGCTCCAACATCGTGGGCAAGCCGCTGGCGCTGCTGCTTTCCCGGCAGGGGCCCTATGCCGACGCCACCGTCACCCTCTGCCACTCCCGCACGCGCGATCTGGCGGATCACTGTCTGAAGGCGGATTTTCTCTTCCTGGCCGTGGGCAAGGCCTGCTGCATCACCGGGCCCATGGTGAGCGAGGGCGCGGTGGTTATCGACGTGGGCATCAACCGCACCGAAAGCGGCCTGTGCGGCGACGCCGATTACGCCGCGGTCAGCGCCAAGGCGCGGGCCATGACCCCGGTGCCCGGCGGCGTGGGCCCCATGACCATAGCCATGCTGCTCAAAAACACCGTGCAGGCCTGGAAAGAAGGGATGGAGCGCCGATGACCGCCGTCCGCGTCATAGAGGTCGACAACGCCGAGCGCATGCGGGCTTTTCTCGAACTGCCCTTCGACGTGCACCGCAACCATCCGCTCTGGGTGCCGCCCCTGATCTCCCAGGAAGAGGAACTGCTCACGCCCGGCAAGCATCCTTTCTGGAACGAGGCGGAAGGCGCGCTGCTCCTGGCCCTGCGGGACGGGAAACCCGTGGGCCGCATCGCGGCCTTCGTCGATCGCAAGGCCAACAAGTACGCGGGGCAGAAAATCGGGGCCTGGGGCTTTTTCGAATGCAGGGACGATCTCCCCGCCGCGCACGCGCTCTTTGACGCGGCCTACGCGCGGCACGCGGCGGCCGGCATGGATTTTCTGCGCGGGCCGCTCAATCCTTCCACCAACTACAGCTGCGCCGTGCTGGTCGACGGTTTCGACAAGCCGCCGGCGATCATGATGCCCTGGAATCCCCCCTATTATCCCGTGCTCATGGAATCCTGGAACATGCGCAAGGAGCAGGATCTTTTCGCCTACCTGTTCAGACGGCAAAATTTCCGCTTGCCCGAGCCTATAGAGCGGGAGATGGAACTGGTGCGGAAAAAAGGGGAGTTTACGGTGCGCCTTTCCTCCAAGGCCACGTTGGAGAACGATATCGCCCTCATGCTCGACATTTACGGCGCAAGCTGGGCCGACAACTGGGGTTTTTGCCCCATTTCCGAAGCCGAAGTGCGTCGCCACGTGCAGGATCTGAAAAGCGTGCTCGATCCCGGCCTGTTCGCGCTCTTTTACCGCAAGGGCGAAGACGCGCCCGCCGGCGGCATGCTGGCCCTGCCCAATCTCAATCCCCTGCTGCGGGCGCTCAAGGGGCGCCTCGGCCTTGCCGCGCCCTGGCATTTGCTGCGCACCCGCGCGGAAGTGGCCAGGGGCTGCCGGCTGCTGCTTTTCGGCATCCGGCCGGAATACCGCATGCTGGGCCTGCCCCTGCTGGTGCTGGATGTGATGTTCGACTGCGCCCGCAAGCGTCCGACTCTGGAATGGGTGGAAGGTTCCTGGTCGCTGGAGGACAACGCGCCGATCAACGATCTCATTGAAGACTTCGGCGGCACGCTCGACAAGCGCTACCGCATCTATCGCCGGGAGATCGAACGTGCCTGAGGATTTCGGCCTCGGCGCGCCCCGCCGCATCCTGCTCACCGGCGCGGCCGGCTTCGTGGGCCGGCATGCGGCGCGGGAACTGATCCGCGTTTTCGGCAGCGGCCTGGAACTGCGCTGCCTGGTGCGGGCCTCTTCCCGCACGGATCTTCTGCCGCCCGAAGCGCGCCTCTGTTACGGCGATCTCGAACGCGGCACGGGTCTGGACGAAGCCCTGAACGGCATGGATGAAGGCGACTGCGTCATCCACCTCGCGGCCGTGCTGTTCGCTTCCTCCTGGAGGGAATATCTGCGCGGCAACACGGCCCTGGCCTCCCGCCTGGGCGCGGCCGTGCGGCGCTCCGGCGTGGGCCGGGTGCTCATGGTCTCCAGTCTGGCCGCCACCGGCCCGAGCGGCACAAGTCCCGGCGTGGAGGACGACGCGGTTCCGGCCCCGGTTTCCGCCTACGGCTGGTCGAAATACGCGGCCGAGCTCGTTCTGGCGAAGGCTCTTGACGACCCGCAACGGTCCCGCCGCCTTGTGGTTCTGCGCCCGCCCATCATCTACGGCCCCGGAGACAAAGGCCTTTTGCCCTATTTCAAGACCGCCCGGCTCGGGCTGGTCGTCACGCCGGCCAAAAATTTGCCCGTTTCCCTCGTCCACGTCGACGACGCCGTGCGGGGCCTGCTGTGCTGCCTCAAACCCGAAGCGCGCGGCGTCTACCACCTCAACGACGGGGCCGAACACAGCATGCGTTCCCTGGGGGAAGCCATGTGCGCCGCTTTCGGCCGCAAAGCCCGTGTTCTGCCCGTGCCGCGCCCTCTGCTGGCCCTTTCCGCCGGCGCGGCAAGCCTGGGCGCATGGCTGGGCCTGCCGCAAAGCCCCTGGAACATCGACAAATTCCTCGAATCCGGCCAGGCCGGCTGGCTGTGCGCGGGCGCACGCATACGGGATGAACTGGGCCACGCTCCCGCCGTGCCCCTGCGCGAAGGCGTGGCGCAAAGCATGGAAGGCTACCGGCGCATGGGAATGTTGTGA
>JAVBNZ010000050.1:0-15268 GCA_031551145.1 Desulfovibrionaceae bacterium
TCGCCCAGCACGTTCATGAAGTTGATATAGGCGTCATACGGGTTGCCGTAGGGGTTGAAATACCTGTGCACGTCGCCGTCCGCGAACCATTTGGTGCACATGTAGTAAAAATGATCCGAGCTTTGCAGCTTGCGCCACACGGAAAGCAAATCCTCATTCCCGCACGCCAGCACACGGCCTTCAAGGCGGTAAAGAGCCTCCAGCGCGTCGCCCTGCATGTCGTTGCCTATCCAGGCGGTAAGGTCGCGTTCGGCGTCCGCCCAGGACATGAACTGCGGCACGTCGAGTTTGGCGGCGGTTTCCAGCGTGTCCGCCGCTTCGGAAAGCGTGGCGAAGGCGAGATCCTTGTCGGCCAGCACGTATTCGGGCAGGGCGCGCATGAAGTCGAAGATGCCGCTGTCCTCCCCATGGTGTTCGCCGAAGGTTTCATAATCCATAAAAAGGTTGATCACGTCGCCGGATTCGGCCGCCTGTCTGAGCCAGCCGGCGAATTTCGGCGCGGTGAGCGGGTATTCCGGCCAGCTGTGGTCGGAAAAGCGAAAGGCCAGGTCGTCCGAAAGGCTGTAATTCTTGAGCAGCAGCTTGAGCCTGCCGCAAGAGGCGGGCTTGTAAGCGAAGTTGGGACTGCGCCAGCCCAGCACGTGATCCGCGCCTTCGGCCAACACGGCCTTGTAGCCCAGGCGCTCCACGCCGGCGGCCAGATCGTTGTTGTAGATGAGTTCGGTGTTGCGGAACACTTTCGGCTTTTGCCCGAACAGATCCTTGATGCGTGCGGCGTGCAGCTTTACCTGGGTTTCGAATTCCTGTTCGGAATACAGATAGGACAGGGAGTGGGAAAAGGTTTCACCGAGAAATTCCACGCAACCTGTTTCGGCCAGGGCTCGAAAGCTGTCGATGACCTCGGGCGCGTACTGCTCCATCTGGTCAAGGCAGGTGCCGGAAATGGAGAAACTGAGCCGGAATCGCTTCTTGTGCGCGCGTATGAGCCGGAGCAGAAGATCGTTCATGGGCAGATAGCACTTCTGGGCCACGCGCAGCAGAATGTCGCAGTTCATGTCGGCGTCTTCGTAATGATGGCTCTGGCCTATGTCGAAGACGGTATAGCGGCGAAGCCGGAAGGGTTGATGAATCTGAAAATAAAGGCAGACAAGAGACATATTAGGCTCCTCTCCGCGCGCGCAGGTCGCGGTATAGAGAGTTGAGAAGCTCGGCGGCGTTGCCCCAGCGGATGTTGCGCATTTCTTCATGACAGTTCTTGACCATGACCTCCGCCAGACGGGGATAGGAAAGAACGGCGCAGATCTTGTTGGCCATTTCCCGCGTATCCCAGAAATCCACCTTCAGGGCATGCTGCAATACCTCGGACACGCCGGACTGTTTGGAAAGCAGCACGGGCACGTCGTAGAGCATGGCCTCCAGGGGGGTTATGCCGAAAGGCTCTGAAACGCTCGGCATGACGTAGAGATCGCTCAAGGCGAAAATGCGGTCCACGTCCTTGCCGCGCAAAAAGCCGGTGAAGTGGAAACGGTTGCCGATGCGCAACTGCCCGGCCCGGCGGATGATGCGGGGCAGCATGTCGCCGCTGCCCGCCATGAAAAAACGTACATTGGGCATGATGTCGAGCACCATCTTGGCCGCTTCGATAAAATAGTCCGGCCCCTTCTGGAAGGTGACCCGGCCCAGAAAAAGCACCCGTTTTTCGTGAATTTGCTCCGGAGTCGGCATGTATTTGGCCTTCACATCGGAACGCGCCACGGCATTGTGCACCACGCAGACCTTTTCCGCCGGGATGCCGTAGTGGGTCTGCACCATATTGTTGGTGAAGTGGCTCACGGCCACGACCATGTCGGCGCTTTCCATGCCCAGCCGCTCTATGCGCGCCACTTCGGGATTGACGTCGCGGCCGCTGCGGTCGAATTCCGTGGCATGGATATGCGCCACCATGGGCTTGCCCGTGAGTTTTTTCACCAGCATGGCGGCGGGATAGGTCATCCAGTCATGGGCGTGGATGACGTCGAAATCTTCCTTTAAGGCGATGGCGGCGGCCGCCTGACTGTAGCGGAACACTTCGTCCATAAGATCGGGGCCGTAGCCGCCCGCCAGTTCCACCACTCCTTTCCAGTTTGTATGGAACAGACTGTGGTCGTCGCGCACTCCGGTTTTTTCCCGCCGGTGCAGATATTCCTCCCGGCACTCCGGCGCGAGGTAGGGAGTGAGAAAAGAATTCACCGAACGCACGGTGAGCCTGTCTTCCCATATTTCGCGGATATTTGCACCGATCTCGGCCACGTCGTGGCGTACCAGGGTGCCCGAAGCGGAGCGCAGGTTGACGTGCGCGCCGGCCTTTTCTTCAGCTTTCAGGCGCGGCAGAACGAAGATGATTTCAGTGCCCCGCGCGGTGAGCGCCCGTGTCATGCCCCAGCACGCCGTGCCCAGGCCGCCGCTGATGTGCGGCGGAAATTCCCAGCCGAACATGAGAATACGCATCAAATCGTCCTCCTCAGGGGCGGCAGGGAGGCCTCCCATTTTTCATAGGCGTCGGCGGAAGCGCGCCGGGCCAGGCGCAGGGTGCGCAAGATCTCCGCCACGCTCCAGGCCTGGGCTATGCAGCCGCCCGGCAGATGCGGGGGAGAGCCGTCGAATACTTCGGATATCGAACCCAGGCCGGCGTTGCGCACATGGGTGGTGAGCAGGGGGGTAATTTTGGTGAGCAGGCTGCTGACGGCGGCGGGAATGTCCCAGGCCACGCGCAGCAGACCTTCGGTATAATGGCCGAGCAGCCAGGGCCAGACCGTGCCCTGGTGGTAGGCGGCGTCGCGTTGTTCGGAATCGCCTTCGTAACTGCCGCAATACCCGGCATCGTTCGGGGAAAGGGTGCGCAGGCCGAAGGGGGTCAGCAGATGGTTGCGCGCGCATTCCACCACAAAAGGTTGAAGTTCTTCCTCCAGTACCGGGTAGGGCAGGGAAACCGCGAAGATCTGGTTGGGCCGAATGGAGGCGTCCACCTTGTCGCCCTGCCACACGTCGGCCAGATAGCCGCCGCGCCGGTTGATCCAGAAGCGGCGCTTGAACGCCCCGCGCAGGGTGCGCAGCAGCGCGGTGCACCCGAATTCCGGTTCCTTGAACAGCCGGGCCAGATGATCGCCGAAGGCCAGAGCGTTGTACCACAGGGCGTTGATTTCCACCGGGCAGCCGTGGCGCGGCGTTACCGGCAGGCCGCGCACCTGCGCGTCCATCCAGGTGAGCTGGGTGGCGGCGTTGCCCACGTGGAGCATGCCCTGGTCGTCCATGCGGATGTCCGGGTGCGCGCCTTCTTTATACGCAGTGAGAATTTCCCGGATTTTCGGCCAGAATTCTTCGCGTATCAGGGGCAGTTCATCGGGCACGTGGGCCAGCATTTTCTGCACCGTCCAGACGTACCAGAGCGAGGCGTCCGCCGAGTTCCAGGCGTGGTTTCCGTCGGCGGAATAACAGTTGGGCACGAGGCCGTTTTGGATGGTGCGGCTGATGTTCTGCAGAACGCGCATGCCCTTGCTCATGCGTCCGGCGCAGAAGGTGAGGCCGGGCAGACTGATCAGCGCATCGCGCCCCCAGCAGTCGAACCAGTGGTAGCCGGCGATAACGTTCCAGCGGTTTTCGTCGTCCGCCACAAGAAAGTCCGTGCCCTTGCGCACGAAGTGCTTGTCCAGACTATATTCGGCGGCTGTAAGGGAACGGCGTTTTTCGGTTTCCTGCTCCCACAGTTCGCCGAGATCCTCGTGCACTTCTTCCGTGCTGAAAGAGCGGATGGAAGAGCCGCCGTGCGCGATGGGGCCTTCGATAATGCCCGGCTGGAAGAGATCTTCGGAATAGGGGAAGCCCCGTTCCTCTTCCACCAGGTATTCCACGTTGTAGTACCAGTCCGGCGCGGGCGTGAAGTGGAAATGCCGCCTGCCCTGCATGTACAGGGGGGGCAGATCGGGATAGGGCCGCACCATGACGCCGTTGCGGATGGGATGGACGGCGGTTTGTACCGCGTGGTCGGCGCGCCTGGTTTCGTGGAAGCTGCGGTAAGCCAGCAGCGGTTTCACGCGCAGGGTAAGCGGCGGATGCGCGCCTTCCACCCTGACCGTGGTGCGGACAAGCAGCACCGGACGCCTGCGCAGCAACAGCACTTCGCGCGTCAGAAACAGATCGGCCAGACGGTAGTGGAACTTGGGCCAGTCGCCCACTTCCACACGATCCAGGTATTCATGCCCGTGCGGATAAATGATGCCGGGATGTTTGCGGGAGGAGAAGAAAAACTCCTTGCCGCCTCCCAGCACGGACATTTCAATGCAGCTCAGCAATACCCAGCGGCCCGCCCTGCCGGGAACGTTCACCGTCAGCATGCCGTGATATTTTCGCGTATTGCAGGCAAGGATGGTACTTGACGAATAATCGCCCCGCCCGTTGGTGATCAGCCATTCCTTGCGCAGGGCCTTGCGGATGTTCTGACATTCGGCTTTATCAAATACGAAATTCATAAGACACACAGCCTTGTATAGCGGAAGAAAATGCCCTATGGAGATCTGTCGGCGTTTTGCCTGATGGGTGTCCGACGGCAATATCGCTTATTTCCAAGTATGCTTTTTTTTTACTCCAGAAGACAAACTTTGTCGAGTAAAGCGGTAAATTAAGAATATTTCCTGCTTCCGGACCGTCGGAACGGGTGACGTCCGGCAGCGGAACAGGCGGCCGGCAATTGGAGAAAGTTCATGGAATACTTCGATCCGGCGGAATATTGGGAACGCTCCCTTCTTGAGAAAGCGCAGGCCGTTCGTCTGCGAAACGTCATAGAAAAAGCATCCCGTTGCGGCTTTTACGCCCGACGCTTTGCCGAGGCCGGAATAAGCCCCGCCTCCATTCGCTCGGCGGACGACATACGCCGCATCCCTTTCACCACGAAAGAAGATCTGCGCTCACAGTACCCCGAGGGGCTGCTGTGCGTTCCGCGTGCGGAAATCGTGCGCATGCATTCCTCCAGCGGCACCACGGGCACGCCCACGGCCGTATGCCATACCCGGGACGATCTGGATTCCTGGGCCGATCTCATGGCCCGCTGCATGCACATGGTCGGCGTGCGGCGTTCGGACGTGTTTCAGAACATGTCCGGCTACGGCCTGTTCACCGGCGGGCTCGGCATCCACTACGGCGCGGAACGCCTGGGCTGCATGACCATCCCCGCCGGAGCGGGCAATACTCTGCGCCAGATCAAGCTGATCAAGGATTTCCGCACCACGGTCATCCACATCATCCCCTCCTACGCGTTGGTGCTCGCCAATACCCTGCGCGAAAGCGGGGAAGACGCGGAAAATTTGCCACTGCGCATCGCCCTGGTGGGCGCGGAGCCCCACAGCGACCAAACCCGCCGGCGCGTGGAAGAAGCCCTGGGCGTGAAAGCCTACAACTCCTACGGGCTTTCCGAAATGAACGGCCCCGGCGTGGCCTTTGAATGCCTGGAACAGAACGGCATGCACGTATGGGAAGACGCCTACGTAGCTGAAATCGTCGATCCCGACAGCGGCGAACTTCTGCCCGAAGGCGAGGTCGGCGAACTCGTGCTGACCACTCTTTGCCGCAACGGCATGCCCATTCTGCGCTACCGCACCCGCGATCTCACCCGCTTCCTGCCCGGCCCCTGCCCCTGCGGGCGCACGCACCGCCGCTTCGACCGCATCCAGGGCCGCACGGACGACATGTTCATCATCAAGGGCGTCAACATCTATCCCATGCAGATAGAGCAGGTGCTGATGAGCCGGCCCGAAGTGGGGCAGAATTACCTTATCGTGCTGGAAAGCGAAGGCGCGAGGGAAGATCTCAGAGTGAAGGTCGAAATACGCGAAAGTTTCTTTGTTGAAGACATGCGCGCCCTAAACGCCCTGCGCCAGAAAATCGCGCGCAGATTGCAGAACGAAATCCTCGTCACCCCCAAGGTGGAACTGGTGCAGCACGGCAGCCTGCCCACCGGCGAGGGCAAAGCCCAGCGCGTGCTCGACCTGCGGGAAAAATAATGGATCTCTTCGCCCAATCCTTTGCCTACGCCATTGCCGGCGGCTTCATCATCCTGCTCGGCATCGTGCTCATGCTCAACCTCTTCAGCCTGCCGGCGAACTGGATGCTTATCGCGCTGGCCGGGGTGTGGAAATACATGTCCCCGGCCTCCGAACAGTTCGGCCTCAAATTCTTCGCCCTGCTTATCGGCCTGGCCGTGCTCGGGGAAGCTTTGGAATTCGGTCTTCAGGCGATCAAGGCCAAAAAATACGGTTCCTCCACGCCGGGGCTCTGGGCCGGCGTTGTCGGCGCGATTATCGGCGCGGTCATGTGCGCGCCCCTGTTTTTCGGCTTCGGCGCGCTGCTCGGCGCGCTGGCCGGCGCCTGGCTGGGCTGCTATCTTATGGAGCTTCTGCGCGGCGGCGGCCACGCACAGGCTGTGCGCGCCGCCATGGGCGCGATGATGGGGCGTTTTCTCGGCACGGTCTGCAAATGCGCCGTGGGCGGCGTCATTCTTACCTGCATCGCCCGTGCCGTATGGCCCGACGCCGTCCCCCTGTTCCCCGTCGGGACGCCGGGAGTGCAGCTGTAATAGGGAGAAAGCATGGAACCGTCTCTTTCATATGGCGACATTGTTCGCGCCCATGAGCGTTTGGCCGGTGTGGCCCATCGCACGCCGATTCTCACTTCAGCCACGGCGAACAAACGCTGTGGGGCCGAAATTTTTTTCAAGTGCGAGAATTTCCAGCGCGTCGGCGCCTTCAAGTTCCGTGGGGGCTACAACGCCCTGGCGCAACTCGGCCCCGAAGAACGCGCCCGCGGCGTCGCCGCCTTTTCCTCCGGCAATCATGCCCAGGCCGTGGCCCTGTCCGCGCGTCTCCTGGGAATGCGGGCGGTCATCATCATGCCCTCGGATTCGCCGGCCGCAAAAATTGCGGCCACCGGGGAGTACGGGGCCGAAGTCGTGCTTTACGATCGCTATGCCGATGATCGGGAAGCTCTGGCCCGAAGATTTTCCGAAGAACAGGGCCTGACCCTGATCCATCCCTTTGACGACCTGCGGGTGATGGCCGGCCAGGGCACGGCGGCCAAGGAACTGTTCGAGGACTGCGGGTCGCTTGATGTCCTGCTCGCTCCTGTGAGCGGCGGCGGCCTGCTTTCCGGCTGCGCCGCGGCCGCGAAAGCGCTGTGCCCGGAATGCAGAGTCTACGGCGTGGAGCCCGAAGCAGGCGACGACGGTCGGCAAAGCCTGCGCAAAGGAACAATCGTGCGCATTGAGATTCCGAAAACCATAGCCGACGGCGCTCAGAGCCGGGAGCTCGGCCGGCTGACCTTTCCCGTGATCAAAAGTCTGGTTGCCGACATTTTTACGGTTTCGGACACGCAGCTCAGGGAAACCATGCGTTTTTTCGCCGAGCGGATGAAGATCGTGGTCGAACCCACCGGCTGCCTTGCACCGGCGGCGCTTTTCGCGGGCTGCTTCGATCCGCGCGGCAAACGGATCGGCGTCATTCTTTCCGGCGGCAACGTCGATTCTTCTGCGTTCGGCGCGCTGATCGCGCAATCTTCCTCCTGATGCCGGCCCCGCTTTCCCACCTGCGCGTCGTCCTGGTACGGCCCAGGTTTCCGGAAAATATCGGCATGACCGCGCGCGCTTGTGCGAACATGGGCGTGTCGCGCCTTGTGCTGATCGAGCCGGAGCGCTGGGATGTCGAGAAAGCACGGCCGCTTGCCACGGGACAGGGGGAACGTGTGCTGGAAGGAGCGGAACTGAAGGCTTCGCTTGCCGAAGCGCTTGCCGATGCCGCCCTGGTGCTGGGTACGACGGCGCGCGTGGGCGGCCGGCGCAGGGAGATTCTCGTTCCGGAGCGGGCGGCGGAATTGGCGGCGCGGGCCGGTGCGGAAGAGGAGCCTGTGGCCCTGGTGTTCGGCCCGGAGGATCGCGGGCTGGAGAATGAGGAAACCGCTCTCTGCTCTCATCTCATCCGTATCCCCACGGCGGAAGGAGCGTCCTCGCTCAATCTGGCCCAGGCCGTGCTGCTGGTGTTGTACGAATGCTTCAGGGCGGCAGGCGCCGCTGCTCCGGCGAAAAAGGGAGCAGGGGCGGGGTCGGCTTCGCGCCGGGCGCGGCATGAGGAAGAGGAACGCCTTGTGGGCGCGGCAAAAGATCTGCTGCTGCGCATAGATTTTCTGCACGGGGAAAATCCCGACTATTTTCTGCTTCCGCTGCGCCGCTTTCTGGCGCGCGCGGAATTGCGCCGCCATGAATATGACATGCTGATGGGCATCTGCAGACAACTGGGGCATACGCTGAAAGATTGACGCACGGACGACGTCGTTTTTTTGTCGGCACAACGCCGTATTTCTATATATTTACTGTAAAAACACATGATTACTCATATAATGTTTCATGGCACGCTTTGTGCTTTTTCCACGCAAAGCACAAAGGAGTTCCCATGAAAAACGAAATTCTGCACTTGGCCGCCACCATGCTCTCTCCCGAAGAACAGGAGTTGCTTGAACATCTGAGCGGGATGCGGGATGAACAGGGTCTGGCTTTGGCGTTGGATATGGATATTCGCGCCGGCATGTGCAGCGCTTTGGCCGAGATGAGCGAATCTTTGCGCGCCTTGATGGGTCTGCTTGCCCGCTATCATTTTCTGGCGAACCTGCCGGATCATGCCTTTCCCGCCTACAGCGAGATCATGGACCGCATAGGCACCGCGGCCGGCAACGCGAGTGAATGGGTGAAAAAATCGCAGACCCTGGACAGGAACTGCTCTTTGGCCGCCTGGCCGGAAGCGAGCAAGCTGACGCAATAACACGTCCCGCATGACGAGAAAGTCCGTGCCGGCCATTCGGTCGCGCGGACTTGCTTTTTTTTAAAATCAGGATAATTGTATAAAGTGATTATATTTTTGTGCACTGTACAAAAGACATACGCGGGTACATTCTGACGGATAAACAGCGCATCATGCGCGGGTGCGGCAACAATGGAAAAAACTCCCGAACTGGAGGCGCGCAGCGCCCGCGTGTTGCCCTGGCTTGTTGCCGTGGCTTTTTTCATGCAGATGCTGGACTCCACGATTCTGAACACCGCTCTGCCGGCCATGGCGCGCAGCCTGAAGACCGATCCGCTGCAGATGCAGTCGGCCGTGATCGCCTATATGCTGACGGCGGCTCTGCTGGTGCCGGTTTCCGGCTGGCTTGCGGATCGTTTCGGCACCCGTCGGGTTTTTGTTTTGTCCCTGTTTCTTTTTACCGCGGGCTCGCTCTGTTGCGCCCTTTCACCCAACCTGTCCGCGTTGGTCGCGGCGCGCGTGCTCCAGGGCGTGGGCGGAGCGCTTATGGTGCCGGTGGGCCGGCTTTCCGTGCTGCGCGCCTTCCCCAAAGAACAGATCGTGCAGGTGCTCAGCTTCATCACCATACCCGGATTGATCGGGCCGCTGATGGGGCCGGTTACGGGCGGTTTTCTGGTGCAGTACGCCTCCTGGCACTGGATCTTCCTGATCAACATTCCGGTGGGCCTTGTCGGCGGCGTGCTTTCGCTGCTCTACATGCCGGAGTCACGCGCCGAAAAGCCGCTGCGTTTTGACGGCGCGGGTTTTGTGTTCTTCAGCGCTTCCATGATCTGTATTCTGCTGGCCATGGAAGGACTGGGGGAATTGGAACTGCCCAAGGTGCAGGCCACTCTGCTCTGTGTGGCCGGGCTCTGTCTTATGGTGGTGTACTGGCTGCGCGCCGCGCGCATCGATTACCCCCTGTTCGCCGCACGGCTTTTCAAAAACCGCTGCTTCGCGGTGGGGATTTTCGGCAACTTTTTCGCCCGTCTGTCCTCCGGGGCCATGCCTTTTCTCATGCCGCTCTTTTTGCAGGTGGGCATAGGCTTTTCGCCCTTCAAGGCCGGGATGACCATGATTCCCGGCGCGGCGGCCGGCATGATCGGCAAGAAACTCATCAACGAATTGGTGCGACGTTTCGGCTTCCGCACCTTCCTCACGGTGAACACCGTCCTGCTCGGCGGCATCATCACCCTGTTTTCCCGCGTGGACGCGCACACGCCCTATCCCTTGCTGCTCTGCCTGCTGGGCATATTCGGCGTCGTCAATTCCATGCAGTTCACGGCCATGAACTCCGTGACCCTGATCGACCTGAGCGTGGAAGAAACGGCAAGCGGAAACGGACTGCTCTCGGTGGTCATGATGCTTTCCGCGAGTTGCGGGGTGGCTATGGCCGCCGCGCTGCTGGACGGATTTTCGCAGGGGGCCGGCGCTCCGGCGCAGGGGATGCATCAGTTGCAGATATTTACGCAGACTTTTTTCTGGGTGGGAGTCATCGGCGCTCTTTCCGCGGCGGTCTTCAGCCGGACGCCCCGTGACGCGGGGGCCGCGGCGCGGCTGCCCGATCCGCGCGATATGCGCCATGTGGAATAAACGGGAATGGAGCGAGTGCCCGGGTGAGTCCGAGCGTCCTCTATTTCGTCACAAAGCCGAAGGCCCGCAGGTTCTTGGCCCATTTGCCCCAGGCGCCGGTGAGGAAGTTCGCGCTGCGGCTTTTAACGTCGTACAGCACCTTGGCGTCCAGATCCAGGCCGCACATGCGGTTGTAGTTGGCGTGCGACACCCGCAGCAGATACCGGCCGTCCTTGAGCCTGCACACTTCCTCAACATAGACGGCATGGCCCACGCGCATGCGCGCGTCGTCCTGCCGATCCAGAAGCAGCACGCTGCCGGGCAGGGGAACCTCCGAGGTCGCGCCTTCTTTTTTGGCGCAGGGCCACCAGCTTAAAGGGTTGGTGTTGCCCAGGCGGCAGCTCATGAAGCCGGAGCGGCAGCGGGCGTAGATCAGGCATTGGGGCTGGCAGCGCCCTTTTACGACGACCTTGCGGGTTTTCTGCACCTGTTTGCCCTTGGTCGTGGTTTTGGCGCTTTTGACGGTCTTGACGGTTTTGCGCTGAGGCGGTTCGTTGGCGGTGATGGCCTGGAGGGTGCCGCTGTAGCGGTAGCATTCGTCGCGCCGTATGCCGTTGTTCGCCTTGGCGCACTGCGTCACGGTCAGGTCGGCGTCTTTTTCTCCCAGCAATTCCTGCACGTCCTCGCTGAGTTCCGTTTCTTCCGCCGTTTTTTGAGGCTTGGGAGCGGAGGGAAGGGAAGGTTCCCTGGCGGCGCAGGCGTTCAAGGCCGCGCAAACCAGGACGCAGAGCAGGATGCGGAAGATATGGGGCATAGGCATTGACCGGCGAAAATGAATGAACAAAGCGGCCTATAGCGTGAGAACAGGTCCGCGTCAAGCCGGCGGCAAAGGGAAATGCCGCGTGATCAGGACGCTGAAGTCTTCTCCAAGGCAAGGGCCATGCGGTCCGCGAACACGTCCACGGTGGCGGACAAGTGGAGCAGAGCCAGGTAGAAGGCGAGAATCTGCACCATTTTGTCCGTGGAAAAACGCTTCAGCTTGCCTTCGATCCGCAGTTCGTGCATGCGCGCCTTGCAGGCGCGTTCCTGAAGGGTAAGATCCGGCCAGGGCGCGGCCGAGGCCGGTTCGGTAATATGCATGAGCGTGGCGCTTATGGCGTCGGAAAGCGCCCTGAGTTCCGGGGCCATGATCAGTTCCGTGCCTTCGTCGTGCAGATCGTCCAGGGCGTCGAAAAGGGAATTGAGGTGGGTGGTCACCTGGTCAAGGCCCTGCACAAGATGGCCGAGTTGGGCGTGCTCTTTATAATAGAGCAGGGCTTCGTGCTCGCGGACCTTGGAGAGCATTTCGTGGTTCTCGCGCACGGCGAGCAGAAAGGGATCGAGCACCGTGGGCGGCAGGTGGCGCTGGTGATCGAGAAAGGCATTGGTAAGTTGATCCAGGGTTTGGGCGGCCAGGCGGCACTGCCTGCCGAGCGAGACGTAGAGCGCTTCGGCCGCGCGCACGGGCCGGATAAAGACGGAAACGGAAAGCGCGATAACCACGCCGATGCAGATTTCCAGAAGCTGGTGCCCGGCCACGGCAATCTTGTCCGGCTGCCCCGCGCCGGCCAGGATGACGGCCGCAGCGGCCACGGCCGCCATGCGGAAACGCGGATTCCAGCGGTTGATGAAGGTACAGACCAGCGTGGAGACAAAAAGCGCGGCCAGCACTCCCCTGATATTGTCGGGCGCGATAAGCAGGCCCGCCGTGCCGACAGCCGCGCCGATCAGCGCGCCGAGCAGGCGCAGCCCGGACAGATCCACCGTGTCCGCCACGCGCATCTGCATCACCACCAGGGCGGAGAGCGCGGCCATAACGCCGCCGCTCACGCCCACAGTGTGCACGACAAAGCAACTCAAGGTCACGGCCAGGGCGGTCTTGGCCCCGTGGAGCAGATAGCTGCGCGCCTTGGAGGAAGGCAGACGCAGATAGCGTATTCGTTTCATGGTTTTGGGAAGATAAGACCGAACGCGGGCCGGTCAAGCCGTTGCGCGGCGTTGCGGCGTCAGGCCGGATGCTCTCTCTCCGTTCAGCCCAGGTTTTCCGAGGGCAGCGCCCGGAATTCCTTGTCCACAAAGATGGTGTGCGCGGAGTGGAACGACAGATCCACCGAGCCCACCGGCCCGTTGCGCTGCTTGCCGATAATGATTTCCGCGTCGCCCACGAGCGGGCGTTCGGAGGGCTTGGGGTATTTATACACATCTTCGCGGTAGATGAACATGATCACGTCCGCATCCTGTTCAATGGCGCCCGATTCGCGCAAATCCGAAAGCATGGGGCGCTTGTCGTCCTTGCTGCGCTCTTCCACCTTGCGGTTGAGCTGGGAAAGAGCCACTACCGGCACGCTGATTTCCTTGGCCAGAGCTTTGAGCGAGCGGGAGATGTCGGAAATTTCCAGTTCGCGCGAATCCGTGCGGCGGCTGGTGCGCATGAGCTGGAGATAGTCCACCACCACAAGCCCGATGTTGCGTTCGGCCTTGAGGCGGCGCGTGCGCGCGCGCATTTCCAGAGTGGTGAGGCCGGGGCTGTCGTCGATAAAGATGGGGGCGCGGCTTAAATCGTCGGCCGCACGCTGAAGGTAGACCCAGTCCTCCGAGGTCAGCAGATTGGGCCTGCGCAGGCGCGAGGCGTCCACCCGGGCCCTGGCGGCCAGCATGCGCATCATGAGCTGTTCCGTGGACATTTCCAGAGAATACACGCACACCGGCACTTCGTCGTCCACGGCGGCGTTCATGGCGATGTTCAGGGCAAAGGCCGTCTTGCCCATCGAAGGGCGCGCGGCCACAATGATGAGGTCGGAAGGCTGAAGCCCGGCCGTGAGTTGATCCAGTCGGGAATAGCCGGTGGAGACGCCGGTGATCACGTCGCGGCTGGCCGAAAGTTTGGTGAGCCGGTCGAAAACTTTGTCTATGAGCTGCTTGCTGGAGGAAAAATCCGTGTTCGTGATGCGCTCGGAAACGGAAAACACGCGCTGCTCGGCTTCGTCGAGCAGTTTTGCCACATCCTGCGCGCTGTTGTAGGAATTGCCGATGATCTCGGAACAGGCCGCGATGAGGTTGCGCTGCAATCCCCGGTTCCGCACCAGTTCGGCGTAATAGGCGGCGTTCGCGCCGGAGACCACGGCCTCGCCGAGTTCGGCCAGAAAAACGGCGCCGCCCACCTGCTCCAGCTGTTCGCACGCCTTCAGATATTCGGCCGTGGTAAGTTGATCAATGGGCTTGCCGGTGCGGTACAACTCCATAAAGGCGTTGAACAGCACTTGATGCGCCGGCAGATAGAAATCCTCGGTGCGCAGCATCACCACCAGCGTATGCATGACGGAAGGATTGAGCAGAATGCCGGCCAGAACGGCCTGTTCGGCTTCCACGCTGTGGGGCGGCACGCGGCGCAACAGATCCTGCGTCGCGCGCTCCACGGCGCGTTCGGAAGAAGCGATAACGCCCCCGGCTTGGCCGGGGGCGTCGTTGCGCTTAGGATTCGGTCGGTTCGTTTCCGGCATCGGGCTTTTCCGCTTCCGGCTGTTCGTGCCTGCCTTCGGGCACAACGTTGACGGTCAGCGCGGCGATGACGTCCGCGTGCAGGCGCACCCGCACCGGATGCTCACCCAGCGTGCGGATGGGAGCATCCAGCAGGATGCGGCGGCGATCCACCTCTATGCCCCGGGCGTGCAGTGCATCGTGAAGCATGGCGGCGGTGACGGAGCCGTAGAGCTTGTCGTTTTCGCCCACACGCATTTCAATGCGCAGCACCAGACCTTCGAGGCGGGAGGCGGCGTCGGCCGCGGCGGCGCGCAGGGCGTCCATCTTGGCCTGGAGTTTCTTGCGCTCCAGTTCGAAACTTTTCAGGTTGGCCGGGGAAGCCGGCATGGCAAGGCCCTGAGGCAGCAGATAGTTGCGCCCGTAGCCGGCCTTGACGCTCACGACGTCGCCGAGATGGCCCAGATTTTCCACGTCGGCTCGGAGTATGACTTTCATTATCCAAGCCTCCTTAAATCATGCTTTTTTTCTTGACGTCGCTGGCATGCGTCGCCGTGTAGATGAGCAGGGCCATCTGACGGGCGCGCTTGATCTCGCTGGTCAGCCGGCGCTGATGGTGCGCGCAGGTGCCGGTGATGCGACGGGCGATGATTTTGCCGCGTTCGGTGATGAAGTCGCGCAGGATGTCGGGCCGCTTGTAGTCCAGGGGCAGCTCCTTGTCCGAGCAGAAGCGGCAGAATTTGCGCCGGGGGGCGAATTTTTTCTTGAAAGCCATTACGCACTCTCCTCGACAAGGTGATCGCTCAGTTGCACGGTCATGAACTTGAACACGCCGTCCGCGATGCGGATGATGCGCTCAAGCTCGGCCACAGCCGAGCCGGGAGCCGCGTATTCCAGGCGCACGTAATAGCCGCGCATCTGTTTGCGCACCGGATAGGCGAGGTCGCGCATGCCCCAGTGATCCGCCGTAAGCAGGCGGCCCTGTTCGCGCTCCAGAACGGCGATGAGGTTCCCCAGCAGGGCCTCGCGCGCGTCTGCAGCCAGCTCCGGGGAAAGGAGCAGCAGGGTTTCGAATTTTCTCATGATCTCTCCTTATGGGCGTATGGCCCGCGCTTCCATCGCGCGAGCAAGGACTTGACCATGTACAGCGCTTTGGGGGGAGTGTCAAGGAAGCTTTGCTATATCGACAGGGCAAGAGCATTATAAGCCCCGGCCGAAAATGAGTTTTTCCCTAAAAGAGTCGTCCCATCCAGCCTTCTTCAACTTTTTGGGATTACTATCGCCGTTGGCGTACCGTTTACAGATATTGAGAGCCAGACGGCGCAGGA
>JAVBNZ010000090.1:0-14349 GCA_031551145.1 Desulfovibrionaceae bacterium
GAATGGAGTTTCCGCACTTTACGGGCCGTATGTTTCATGACGATGGCCTGTCCCATGGTCACCTGTCCGTCCCCGGCTATGGTCACGCCGTTCGCGTCGCGGACGGCAAGAATGGTCGTTCCTTTCAATTCCACAGGTCTCTCCCCAGTCCAAAGGTTGTTTCAGTGCTGTGTGCCGATGGCGGCTTCATAGCGGCCGCTGGTTTTCACCTGGCAGGCCGTTCCCCCATACAATAGGAAGAAAACACAGATTGCCAAGAAGATTGTTTTACCGGTGCGCATAAGGGGTTCCTTCGCGAAAATATGCCTTTGGCAAGAGTGAATACTCCACCGGCTGAAGCCGGTGGCATCGGGTAACAGCTAAAGCTGGCGATTGCGGCTGGAAGCCGCCAAAGGGCACCGTGCAAACAAGGCTATTCTTCGCCTTCGACCTTGAAATCGCCATCATCATGGCTTTGTTGTTCAATGTAGGCTTTGATCACGTCATCGGTGACGTTGCCGCTGCTGCAACAAAAGTAACCCCTCGCCCACAGATGGCGACCCCAATATTGGCGGCGAAGTGACTCAAAACTATGCAGCAATTTATGTGAGCTTTTCCCTTTCAGCCGTTGCACCAAGCGGCTTATCGTCACTTGAGGCGGGATTGAGACAAGCAGATGGACATGATCTTTGGAAATGTGCCCTTTCATAATTTCCACAGATTCGGAGCGACAAATTTCCCGGATCAGTTCCCGAGTCTGAAAGGCAACGTCGCCGATAAGCACCGGCTTACGGTACTTGGTGATCCACACCAAATGTAGGTGAATGGAAAAAACACTATGGCTGCCATGACGATAGTCGCTCATGCCTCAGACTTTAAACAAGAAATGCTAAAGCTGCCAGCTAAAGCTGGGGGTTTTAACCCTCCCAAAGTGGGACAATAAACACGCCCGAACCATACCCGAAGACATTCAAAGCGATCTGGGATACCGGGGCGGTGGGTACCAGTATCTCACGTCAGTTGGCGCAAGAACTTCAACTTGATGAAATCGGTGAAATCGATATACAGGGCGTGACCGGAACTGCCCGGTGCAAAACGTACCTGATAAGCCTCTATCTTCCAAATCATGTTATCATCCCTGAAGTCGTCGTATCCGACTGCGAAGGAAATATTGGCTGCGATGTATTGATTGGAATGGATGTAATAACATTAGGTGACTTTTCTATAACAAATGTCGGCGGCTACACCTGTTTCAGCTTCCGCATGCCGTCAATGGGGAATATTGATTTTGTAGATTTTCATAAGCGGATTGACGAAGCACGTAACAACGCTCCTAACAAGCCCTTTAAAATCGGTCGTAACGATCCATGCGTCTGTGGCAGCGGGAAAAAATTTAAAAAATGCTGCGGGGCGTGATAGAGAGTATGCCCGTCATAGCCTTTTGTGCTGGAAAAGGTGCTTGCCTGGGGGACAAAGCCCGGTTTTGCGGCGAGCATCTTCTCTGGAACCATCTGTAAAGTATAAGAATACCTACTCGCAGCTAAGGGTAAGCGGAAATGGCAAGGCTGATGCAGTATGAATCAGCCGCACAGCCCCGGCTGTCACCTGCACGCCGCCAACAGGCAGATCCTCCTCGTTTTCTCTACAAAAATGTGCGGGCCAGGGTATACGCGCCCGTGCCTATGCACAGCAGGGCCACGGCCTTGCGCAGCATGTCGGCCTTGAAGAAGCGCAGGGCGAACACCCCCACGCCCACGCCGGCCAGCAGCAACACGGTAATGAAGAGCGTCATGCGGTAGTCGATGGAGTCGACCAGAACGTTGCCCACACTGCCGGAAAGGGTGACGATCACCTGAAAGGGCTGGGCCACGGTAACGGCGAGCAGGGGCGCATAGCCCATGATGATCATCAGGGGCACGGAGAGCACGGGCCCGCCCGCGCCGGTCATGCAGGAGACGAAAGACACCGCCGCGCCGAGCGCGAACAGGCCGATATCCGCTTTACGCCCCGAAGGATGTGCGCCCCCCACGGCGGAAGGCGGTTTGAGCGCGACAATGCCGGCCATGATGATGATCACGGCCAGCAGCGTGCTTATGGCGGCAACCGGCACATGCTCTTTGGCGAAGGCCCCGGCGAAACCCGTCAGCGCCGCGCCGGCGCAGAGCGGCAGGGCGGCGCGAAAGCTGATCAACCCCGATCGCATGTGCAGCCAGGTGCCGAGCAGGCCGGAGAAGAAAAAACTGAGCAGCGCGGTGCCCGTGACCTTGCGCAGGCCGAGATCCGTGCAGGCGTCCATAGCCGGCAGAAGCAGCACCCCGCCTATGCTGGTGCAGCCGCACAAAAAGCCCACGAACAGCGTGAGAAGGGCGAGAAAGATGAACTGCACGGGACTCTCCTTCGATAAGGCGCCGACGCGCTACCAGTCGTGAAAGATCACAAAGGCCGCGCCCACGATCATGGCGAAGCCGACCACATAATTCCACTTCAGCGGTTCACCGAGGTAGAGCACGGAAAAAACCATAAAAACGCTTAAAGACAAAACTTCCTGAAGGGTCTTCAGTTCCGCCGCGCTGAAATACCCATAGCCATGGCGGTTGGCCGGAACCTGAAGGCAGTATTCGAAAAACGCGATGAGCCAACTGATCACCACCACCCGCCACAGGGAGAAGGTGGGAAATTTCAAATGTCCGTACCAGGCGACGGTCATGAAGATGTTGGAGCACAGCAGCAGGCCGATGGTCGTCAGAGGGACCGAGAGGGGAAAAGGCATGCGGACGTCCTTCAGCGCGGTTGCGAAATTTCGCGTAAACGGGGTAAGGCAAGGGTTTCCAGGTAGGAATCCTCGGCGTCCACGCCGATGAAGCGCCTGCCGTGCCTGAGGGCGGCCACCCCGGTGGCGCCGCTGCCGCAAAAGGGATCGAGAACAAGCCCGTCGGGCGGGCAGGAGGCGATGATAATGCGCTCCATCAAGGCCAGCGGCTTTTGCGTCGGATGTTTGCCGAAGCGCTTTTCCGCCTTGGCCGGGCCGGTAAGCGCCCAGACGCTGCGCATCTGCCTGCCGGGCCTTTTCAGCGTGTCCTTGAGCCAATCGCCGTGTTTCATGGCCTCGTAGTCAAAATAGTGCGCCGCTTTCTTGTCGGCGCGCGCCCACAGCAGGGTCTCGTGGCTTGCCGCGAACATGCGGCAGGCCAGGTTGGGCGCGGCGTTGGGCTTGTACCAGATGATGTCGTTGAGCAGGTGCCAGTCCTGCATCCGCAGGGCGTGGCCGCAGGCGTAGATGCTGTGGTAGGTGCCGGAAATCCAGAGCGTGCCGTGCGGTTTGAGCAACGGCCGGCAGGCTTGGATCCAGGCCGTGTGGAAGACGAAATCCGCTTCCGCTCCCCTGCTTTTGTCCCAATCGCCCTTGTCCACGCCTGTTCGTTTTCCGGCCCGGCAGGTCGTGCCGCCGTTGGAGAGATTGTAGGGCGGATCGGCAAAAATCATGTCCACGGAAGCCGGCGGCAGTTCCGCCATAACGGTCGTTGCGTCACCATGGTAGAGCGTTGCGCGCGGCAGGGCCGCAAAAGGCTCTCCGGCGGGACGATCCCGCCGGACAGGGGAAGGTTTCACATTCCGTGCGGCTGCGGCGCGCATGGCTCTCGGCACGTTACGGATTCACGACGTTTTGGGGCCTGCCGCCCACAAAGCCGCGCAGGTTTCCCGCCGTGATACGTATGATGTTGCGCCGCGCGTTCAGGCCCGCCCAGGCGATGTGCGGCGTGAGAAAGGTGTTGGGCGTCCCGAGCAGCGGATTGTCCGCGGCCGGAGGTTCAACGGAAAGCACGTCCGCCCCCAGGCCGCCCAGGCGGCCTTCGCGCAGGGCTTCGGCCACGGCGGCCTCGTCCAGCAGGGGTCCGCGCCCGGCGTTGATCAACAAAGCCCCCGGCTTCATGCTCTTCAGGCGTTCCGCGTTGACCATGGCGCGTGTTTCGTCCGTGAGCGGGCAGTGCAGGGAAACGACGTCCGAACGGGCGAACAATTCGTCCAGATCCGCAAAAGCGAAAGGCACATAGGCGGGGGGGTTGTTCCTGTGCCGCTGATTGGCCAGCACCTCCATGCCGAAGGCGTGGCCCAGTTCGCCCACCTTGCGGCCTATGTTGCCGAAGCCCACAATGCCGAGGGTTTTGCCCGTCAGCTCCATTTGGGGCTTGATCCAGTAGCAGAAGTCTTCGCAGTTCAGCCAGTCGCCCCTGCGTATGCTCTCGTCGTGTTTGCCCACGTTGCGGCACAGTTCCAGAATCAGCGCGAACACGTGCTGCGCCACCGAATCCACCCCGTAGGCCGGCGTGTTGCACACCGGAATGCCGCGTTCCTTCGCCGCAGCCACGTCCACCACGTCATAGCCCGTGGCCAGCACGCAGATGCAGCGCAGGTCGGGCAGGGCCGCCAGCGTGGCCGCCCGTAAGGGGGTTTTGTTGGTGATCAGCACCTGCGCGCCCTTGGAGCGTTCCAAAATCGCATTATCGGGCGTGCGTTCCCAGGCGGTCAGTTCCCCGAAGGATGCGATCTCGTCCCAGGAAATGTCGCCGGGGTTCAGCGTGTGCCCGTCCAGTATCACTATTTTCATATAATCCTCATACTTTGGTAAAGAATCTTGAGCCGCTCCGGGCCGCGATTCTTTTTTCTTTTGACGCCGCGCTGAAAGCGCGGCTGCGGCCCGTTTGGGAATGTATGCAAAATGGTGCAATTTTTTACGCGGGCAAGGCGGGCGGGCTTTTTTCAAGCGGCTTGACCTCACGGTCAGACGCGCCGGAAAAAGCGCGAACAACGCCGCCCGTGTGAAAAAGAGCAGTTTTGCAAACAATCCCGAACACGACGGATGGGGCATCGCGTCGCCGTACGCCAAAACGCACGTAAGCTCCCTTAAAAATGTAAAATATTCTTCAGCAGCCCTATCAAATCGTAGCGCAGATCTTCGTCCTGAATGGCGAAATAAATGTTGGCGGTGAGGTATTCCGCCCAGTCGCCGGCGTCAAAGCGCTGGCCGGCGATTTTCACGGCCATCATACCCTTGCTTTTAGCCAGAGTCTGCAACGCATCGGTAAGCTGGATCTCCCCGCCGTGGCCGGGCTTGATGTTTTCCAGATGATCGAAAATGTCCGGAGTGAGCACATAGCGGCCCACAATGGCGAGGCGCGAGGGCGCTTTTTCCTTGGCCGGCTTTTCCACCATGTCGTTGATGCGGTAAACGCCGGGGGCGACTTCTTCGCCGTCGATGATGCCGTATTTGCTGACTTTTTCCTGCGGAACTTCCATAACGCCGATCACGGGCATGTTTTCTGCCATGGCCACGTCGATAAGCTGGCGTATGCCGGGCACGCCGCCGAACATGAGGTCGTCGCCCACCATGACGGCAAAGGGCTCGTTGCGCACGACCTCCTTGGCGCAGAGCACGGCGTGCCCCAGGCCGAGCTGGCGCTTCTGGCGGATGGAGATGATGTTCACCATCTCGGCCACTTCGCGTATCTGCTTGAGTTTTTCGTGCTTGCCGGCGCGTTCGAGCACGCCTTCAAGCTGGAGATTGTAGTCGAAATGATCTTCGATAACGCTTTTGTCACGGTTGGTGATGAAGATCACGTCTTCAATGCCGGACTGGATGGCTTCTTCCACCACGTACTGGATGACCGGCTTGTTGTAGATAGGCAGCATTTCCTTGGGGATGTTCTTGCTTGCCGGCAACGAACGCGTGCCCCAGCCGGCCACGGGAATGATCACCTTGCGTATGCTTTTCATGTTCTCCCTCCGGACGGTTTGCCTTGTATCGAACCAGATTTGTTACAAATTTTTGCGCACCGCATCCGCCAGATCTTCGGCCAGCCGGCGCACCTGATCGCTGTGTTCGCCTTCCACCATAACGCGGCACACGGCCTCGGTGCCGGAATAGCGCAGCAGCACGCGCCCCCTGTCGCCCAACTCTTTTTCCACAGCTTCTTTGGCCTCGAGTATGGCCGGGCATTCCTCGAACGGAATCTTGCGGCTGACGCGCACGTTGAGCAGAGTTTGCGGAAAGAGCGTGAGCAGGCCGGCCAGTTCGGAAAGCGGACGCTCCTTTTCCCGCATGATGCGCAATATCTGGAGCGCGGCCAGCAGCCCGTCGCCCGTGGTGTTGTATTCGCGGAAAATGAGATGGCCGGACTGTTCCCCGCCGAAAAGCGCGCCCGTTTTGCGCATGACTTCCATAACATAGCGGTCGCCGACCGGGCTTCGCACCAGCGTGCCCCCGCGTTCGCGCATGAAAACTTCCAGCGCCATGTTGCTCATCACGGTGGCCACCACGGTGTTGCCGGGCAGTTTGCCGCGCTCCATGAGGTCGCAGGCGCAAAGTGCCATGATCTGATCGCCGTCGAGGATCGTGCCCTTTTCATCCACCACTATGAGGCGGTCGGCGTCGCCGTCCAGAGCCAGCCCCACGTCGGCCCGCACCTCGTGCACCCTGGCCGCCACCTTGTCGGGGAAGAGGGAGCCGCATTCCCGGTTGATGTTCAGGCCGTCGGGCTCGATGCCCATCTTGATCACTTCCGCGCCCAGTTCCTCAAGCGCCAGGGGGGCGACCTTGTAGTTCGCTCCGTTGGCGCAGTCGATCACGATGCGCATGCCGTTCAGGTTGAGATGGGGCGGGAAGCTGCTCTTGGTGAAAACGATGTACCGGCCCGGCGCGTCGGCTATCTTGAAGGCGCGGCCCACCCGCTCCGGGGCCGGATATTCCCAGCGGCGCCCGCTGTCGAGCACCAGGGCGGAAATTTCGTCCTCCACCTCGTCGGGCAGTTTATAGCCCCGGGAGTCGAAGAATTTTATGCCGTTATCCTGAAAAGGATTGTGGGAAGCGGAGATGACGATGCCGAAATCGGCCCGCATGCTGCGCGTAAGAAAGGAAACAGCCGGCGTGGGCAGGGGCCCGACCAGAAAGACGTCCATGCCCATGGCGCACAGCCCGGCCTGGAGGGCGGATTCGAAAATATAGCCCGAAAGGCGCGTATCCTTGCCGATGATCACCCTGTGCCGCCGTTCGCCGCCGCGAAAGCGCGTGCCCGCGGCCAGGCCCAGACGCAGGGCCGTTTCCGCCGTCATGGGGTAGGTGTTGACCTGACCGCGCAGGCCGTCCGTGCCGAAAAGCCGTTCAGGCATACATTCTCCTTGAAAAATAGGCCGTGCGCACAAAGTTACGTCATTTGGAAGTATTTGTCACCGTAAGCGTTGTGGGCGTGATGCCCAGCAGGCGCGCGCCTTCGGGCAGCTCCACCGAGGCCTTGATTATGCGCCTGCCGCCCGGCGGCACACTCTGCACGTCAAGCACGACACGGATTTTATCGAGATAGGCCTTGTTTGTGGTCAGGGTTTCGGGCAGTTCCACCCGCAACTGCACTTTGCCGGGAACCACATGATAATTCTGCGCATTGCGGACGTTGACCGCCGGCGTGCGCTCCACGTCCAGCTGCCCGCGTATGCCGGAAATGGAATAGCGCACCTGCACCACGCCCGGCGAGCAGGAAACCTGGGGGGGTGCTGCCACGGGGCGCGTAAACTCGCGTTCGCCCACCTCGGACTGCGGATCGATGGGCACTTCCAGGGACAGGGAATTCACTTTCTTCACCACACTTTCCGGGCCCCGTATCGTAACGCCTGCCGGGATGGTCCGCAGATTTTCCGCTTTGAGCGCCTGCGCCAGTTGAGGGGAATTGAACCTGGGTTCCACCGGCACCGTACGTTCCATGACCGCCTCCACTTCGAGCGTGAGGCGGTTGGGGCTCAGGCCCATCACGTCGAGCGCGCGACTGTTCACCAGCACCGAGGGCGGGGAAAGCGTGATCACGTTCGTGCCCCTGCGCAGCACGGAAAGATCCACGGACGCGCTGAGCGTTTTGGTGTCCAAGGCCCGGACGAGTTCGCGGGGGCCGCGCAGCTGCACGGTATAGCTTTTCAAAAGCCCGTCGACCACCATGAGGTTGTCGGGTATGCCCCGATAGGTCAGGCTCACTTCGGCCTGCATTTCCATGCGTTCGCGCACCGTGATCGCGTACCAGAGGCCCACGGCCATCACGAAGGAAAGGGCCAGAATCTGCCAGTTGATGTTGATTTCGGGTCGCGTCATATTCTTCTCATTCCAGGCGTTCCTGCGGTTGGACGACCACATCGGCCGTGAGGCCGGCGCGGCGGCAACGCCGCCGGAGCAAGCCGAAAATTCCGCTTTTCGGCGCAGCTACATGCTTACAGCACATAACTCAAAACGCGCTTCAGCCGCACCGCGTCCAGGTTCTTGGTCAGCTTGCCCTTGACGGCCACGGAAACCTCGCCCCGTTCCTCGGAAACCACCACGGCCACGGCGTCGCTTTCCTCGGTGATGCCCAGCGCGGCCCGGTGCCGCGTGCCGAAGGTCTGCCGCCGCACCACGGCCAGCGGCAATATGCAGGCCGCCGCCGCGATTTTGCCCTTGCGGATGATTACCGCGCCGTCGTGCAGGGGGGTGTTGTGGGCGAAGATGGTTTGCAGCAGTTCCTGCGAAAGCTGCGCGTCAAGCGGCACGCCCTCGCTTTCCACCATGTCGCGCAGGGGCACGGCGCGCTCGATGACAATCAGCGCGCCCACGCGCCGGCGGGCCAGCTCCATGCAGGCGTCCACCAGTTCGTTGAGCAGCGCCTCGCTGAGCACGGAACGCTTGCCCCAGAAGCCCCGCGTGCCCATAACGCTCAGCCCCAGGCGGATATCGCGCTGAAAGAGAATAACCACCACCAGCAACAGGGAGGAGAAAAAGCTCTGGAACAGCCAGGTCAGGGTATAAAAGCCCAGGCGCTCGGCCGCGAGATAGACAATGGAGAGCAGCAGGAGTCCGAACACCACCGTCAGAGCCCTGGTGCCCCGGATCAACGTGATGACGAGATAAAGCAGCAGCGTGACGAGCAGGATGTCCGCCACGTCGTGCCAGTCGAAACTGAAGCCGGCGAAATGCACTGCGAACACGTTTTTTCCTTGGGCTGGAGTACGGAAGAGCAAAAACCTTCAGCTTTTTGCTCTGAAAGCCTCGGCCAGACGCAGGGCGCGCAGGGTTCCGGCCGCGTCGTGCACTCTGTGCAGGGCCACGCCCTTGGCCGCCAGCAGCGCCGAGGCCGTTTGCACGGCCGGGCCGCGCGCCTCAAGCGGGAGATCGAGCAGTTCCCCGAACAGCGACTTCATCGAAAGCCCGACCAGCAGCGGCCTGCCCAACGCGGCAAAACGGCCGACATCGCGCAGCAGCGCGAGATTGTCCTCCAAACGCTTACCAAAGCCGATGCCGGGGTCAAGGACTATTTTTTCCTCCCCGAGACCGGCAGCGGCAAAGCGCGCAAGCTCACGTTCAAAAAAGCGCGCGACTTCGTCCACCACGTTGTCGTAACGGGGATTGTCCTGCATGTTTTCCGGCCGGCCCAGGCAGTGCATGAGCACGCAGCCCGGCTTGTAGTGGGCGAGAACGTCAAGCAGGGCGGGGTCCCGGCGCGCGGCGGAAATGTCGTTGATGATGTCGGCCCCGGCTTCCAGCGCGGCCGCCGCCGTGGAGGCCCTGTAGGTATCGACGGAAATCACGGCGCCGGCGCCGGCCGGATGTTGTCTAAGCGCGCGCAGCACGGGCAGCAGGCGGGCCTGCTCTTCCTCGGCCGTGATGTCCGGCGCGCCGGGGCGGCTGGATTGGGCTCCCAGATCGAGAATGTCCGCGCCTTGTGCGAGCAGCAGCAGGGCATGCCCCAGGCCGGCTTCTGCGTCGGCGTGAGCGCCGCCGTCGTAAAAGGAATCCGGTGTCAGGTTGACGATGCCCATAACGCGGAAGGGGGAGACGCACAGCGTTCTCCCCCTCCGCAAATGCCAGTGAACCGAAGATGCCGGAACCGTCACTGCATGCGTCCCCTGCCGTCCGGCGGCGTGTCGTCGTCCTCGATCCGGAAGGTGTCGTCTTCGTCTTCTCCTCCGCCCGCTTCCTCTCCCCTCTCGACCGGACGTTTGCGACGCGGCCGGGGCGGTTCCTGCGGAGGCGGAGGCGGCAGGGGCTTGTCGTCCATAAGCAGCTTGAGTTCCGCGCCGTTGATGGTTTCGCGCTCCAGAAGCGCGGCGGCCACGCGGTGCATGGCGTCCATATGTCCGCGCAGCACAGCTTCGGCCTTGTTCATGCCTTCCGAGACGATGCGCTTGACCTCGGCGTCCACCGTGCGGGAGGTTTCCTCGCTGTGGTCGCGGTTGGAAATCCATTCCCGCCCCACGAAGACTTCCTGGTTCTGGTCGCCCACGGCCACCGGGCCGATGAGTTCGCTCATGCCCAGCTTGCAGACCATGGAGCGCGCGATCTGCGTGGCCCGCTTGATGTCGTTGGACGCGCCGGTGGTCAGGCGGCCGAAAATGATGAGTTCGGCCGCGCGCCCGGCCAGAAGAACGGCGATCTTGTTTTCCAGATCTTCGCGGCTCTGGCTGTACTTGTCTTCATCCGGAAGCTGCATGGTCACGCCCAGAGCCATGCCGCGCGGGATGATCGTCACCTTGTGCACGGGATCCGCGCCGGGCAGCAGGGTGCTGACAATGGCGTGGCCGCCCTCGTGGTAGGCGGTGGTTTTCTTTTCCTCGTCGGAGAGCACCATGCTGCGGCGCTCTTTGCCCATGAGAAGTTTGTCCTTGGCGTATTCGAAGTCGCGCATGTCGACCACGTCGTCTTCACGCTTGGCGGCCTGAAGCGCGGCCTCGTTGACCAGGTTTTCCAGATCCGCGCCGGAAAAGCCCGGCGTGCCCTTGGCAATGATTTCCAGATCCACGTCGTCGGACAGGGGGGTGCGTTTGGTGTGCACCGACAGGATTTGCCTGCGGCCGCGCACGTCGGGCGCGGGCACAACCACCTGGCGGTCGAAGCGGCCGGGACGCAGCAGGGCCGGATCGAGCACGTCGGGCCGGTTGGTGGCCGCAAGAAGAATGACGCCTTCGTTGGATTCAAAACCGTCCATTTCCACAAGCAGTTGGTTCAACGTCTGCTCGCGCTCGTCATGTCCGCCGCCGAGGCCGGCGCCGCGCTGGCGCCCCACGGCGTCGATTTCGTCAATAAAAATCAGGCAGGGCGCGTTCTTTTTGCCCTGGATGAAGAGATCGCGCACCCGGGAGGCGCCCACGCCCACGAACATTTCCACAAAATCCGAACCGGAAATGGAAAAGAAGGGCACTCCGGCTTCGCCGGCCACGGCACGGGCCAGCAGGGTCTTGCCGGTGCCCGGAGGCCCCACAAGCAGCACACCCTTGGGAATGCGGCCTCCCAGCCGGGTGAACTTGCGGGGGTAGGAAAGGAATTCGACTATCTCTTCCAGCTCTTCCTTGGCTTCTTCCACCCCGGCCACGTCCTCGAAGGTGATGCGCGCACCTTCCTGGCTGAGCATGCGGGCCCGCGATCGCCCGAAGGACATGGCCTTGCCGCCGCCTCCCTGCATCTGCCGCATGAAGAAGATCCACACCCCGATGAGCAGCAGCATGGGGAACCAGGAGACAAGCAGCGTCATGTACCAGGGCGAATCCTCGCCGGGCTCGGCTTTGACCGTCACCTTCTTCTCAAGCAGCTTGCCCACGAGCCTGGGATCCTGCGGGGCGTAGGTCTGGAAAGGCTGGCCTTCCGCCGTTTTGCCGGAAATATTGTTGCCCTGGATCAGCACGTCCGAAATTTCCCCCTTGTCCACCCGATCGAGGAAATCGCTGTAGGACATGCGTTTGCTGGACGCCTGGGGCTGGTTGAACATGTTGAACAACATGACCATCGCCAGGGCAATGGCTGCCCAGAGCATCATGTTTTTTGAAAATTGATTCAAAAGAGGCCTCCGTTCGCCTGAAAAAAGATAATGGTGCGACGGTGTGTACTATAATATCAGTTTACGCCTTTGACAATGCGCGACAATTGCTTTTTTTTCGTCGTTGCGGACGCCTGTTCGGGTCCCGCCGGTTCCCGCCGGGTGAGCATTTTCAATGTTTGTCCGCTCCGGCCGCGGCGGCAAAGGCCGCGTAACTGCGCGCCACGGCGTCATCGCCGCGCAGGGGCGGCCCGCTCAACACGGGCAGGGGCGCCCGTGCCCGTCGAAGCGTTGGATTGAGCGGCAACGCGTCCAGCGGCAGCCTGCCCAGTCCCAGGCTTACATGCACATCCGTAAAAAAGGCCTCGTCCATAAAGGCGTTGGCGCGCTCCAGCATTTCATCGCGCTGCAGGGAAAGTTCCTGCAATACCAGGGCGTCTTCCCCGCCCACCAGCAGGATGCGTCCGCGCCGGCCGAGCGGACGGGCCGACAGGGCCAGCTCCCCGCCCATGACCATGCCCCAGTTGCTCCACAGCCGGGCCAGACGCGCCTCCAGCGGGTATCGGCCGAAAAAGAGCGCGGCGGCGCCCCGCATATCCATCAAACGCTTGCATCTCATACGTGAAGTATCTCCGAGGGAGGATTTTTTTTCAACCCGCCCGCCGAAACCGGCACGACACCGTATTTCCGCCCGCGCGGAAATACGGGCCTTTCCGTTTTGGCGCGGAAGCGGTGCCGTTCTCTTTTCACTCCGCTTGACTATATCCAGATATTCAGATATTCATATATCAACTTTTCGTGATATTAGTATAAAGCACACCCCATGCCCGACGCCCTGCTCTATTTCAAAGCCCTTTCCGACCGGACGCGCCTGCGCCTGACCCTGGTGCTCCGGCATTTCGAGCTTTCCGTGAACGAACTGGTGCTGCTGCTCGGCATGGGGCAGTCGCGCATTTCCCGGCACTTGAAAATCCTGGCCGACGCCGGTCTGCTGACCTGGCGGCGCGACGGGCTCTGGGTTTTTTACCGCGCGGCGGAGCACGGCTCCGGCAAGGATTTTCTGGATGCCGTCAGCCCCTTTGCCGCCGGCTCCGGCTTGCGCGCCGACCTCGACATGGCCGCACGCATCATAGAGGACCGCGCCCTCAAAACCCGCCGCTTCTTCGACGAAGTGGCCGAGGACTGGGACGCCCTGAACCGCGAAGTGCTGGGCGATTTCGACCTCGCCGGGGCCGTGTGCGCCGCTCTGCCCCCGGACTGCGGCACGGCCGTCGACCTGGGCTGCGGTACGGGCAGCGTGCTCATGCGCATGCATCCCCACGTGCGGGAACTGATCGGCGTGGACGGTTCCCCGCGCATGCTGGAACTGGCCCGCAGGCGCTTTGCCCCGGCCGGGACGGATCCGGGCGACATTCCCGCCTCGCTGCGCATAGGCGAGCTTGAGCACCTGCCCCTGCGCGACGGCGAGGCCGATTTCGCCTGCATCAACCTCGTGCTGCACCATCTTTCCGATCCCCTCGCCGCCCTGCGGGAAATACGGCGCATTCTGCGGCGCGGGGGCCGGCTGTTTGTCAGCGATTTCGACAAACACGGCAACGAACTCATGCGCCGGGAATACGGCGACCGCTGGCTGGGCTTTGACGCCGAAAGCCTGGCCGCCATGCTGGCCGAGGCGGGCTTTGCCCCCGGCGTGATAGCAAAAAAACCCGTGGGCAAGGGCCTGGCCCTGCTTCTGGCTCCGGCCGAAGCTATATAATCATGCGTATTTTCACACTTTAAAAACCTTTTCGGAGGCATCAATGGCTTCTTCCGCGTCCAAAAAAACCGAAAAAACGTCCAACGCCGGCGCGCGGCCGCTGGATCTCTCCCTCAACCACGCCGTGGCGGACATGAGCCTGGCCGATTTCGGCATCAAGGAAATGCAGATCGCCGAGCGCGAAATGCCCGGCCTGATGAGCTGCATTGAAAAATACGGCAGGAAGAAGCCGCTCAAGGGCCTGAAGGTCACGGGTTCCCTGCACATGACCATACAGACGGCCATGCTGATCAAAACCCTGCACGCCCTGGGCGCGGATTTGCGCTGGGCCTCCTGCAACATTTTCTCCACTCAGGATCACGCGGCCGCCGCCATTGCCGAACTGGGCTACGCCAAGGTCTTTGCCTGGAAGGGCGAAACCCTTGAGGAGTATTGGTGGTGCACCGAAATGGCGCTTACCTGGCCCGACGGCTCCGGCCCCGACCTTATTGTGGACGACGGCGGCGACGCCACCCTGCTCATCCACAAGGGCGTGGAAATCGAAAAAAGTCCCAAGCTGCTCAAAGAAAAAATCGAAAACAAGGAACTGCGCATCGTGATGGAGCGCCTTGCCCTGGCCCATAAAAAACGCCCCGGCTGCTGGACGAAGATCGCGGCCAAGGTGCGCGGCGTTTCCGAGGAAACCACTACCGGCGTGCATCGCCTCTACCAGCTCGCGGCCGAGGGCAAGCTGCTTTTCCCGGCCATCAACGTCAACGACTCCGTGACCAAGTCGAAGTTCGACAATCTTTACGGCTG
>JAVBNZ010000009.1:0-69007 GCA_031551145.1 Desulfovibrionaceae bacterium
GTCTCAAATATAAAGCCGTGCGGAGAAAAAACAAGAGCGCCGCGTTTTTCTCGACGCGGCGCTCCGAACCGGGCGGCGTATAACGAAAAACGCCGCCTCGGGTTGGGTTTTGTCAGTCCGTTTCGCTCGTGCGGATCCTGATCCCCAGGGCGAGCACCGAAGAAATCACGATGCAGATGATCATGAAAATGAACGAGGAATTGAAGCTGCCGCCGGTCTTGTCCACCAGAAAGCCGATGACCGTCGGGGATATCAGGCCGGCCAACTGCCCGCCGGTGTTGAATATGCCCACCGCCCGGCCGGTGATGGCCTTGGGCACGGAACTGACCGGCAGAGCCCAGGTGGCGGCCAGGGCGGCGGTCAGGAAAAAGCCGGTCATGGTCTGAAAAACGACCAGCATGGGAATGGAATCTACGGTAACCATAAGATACAGAAGCAAGGCCGTCAGAAGTTGGAAAACCACCACCGGAATTCGCCGGTTGTTTTTAAAATACCCGTCGGACAGCCAGCCGCCGAAAAGATAGCCGCCTATGCCCGCGATAAAGGGCAGAGAGGCCACCACGCCCATAGTCTTCATATCCATGCCCCGGGCGCTGACCAGATAGGTGGGCAGCCAGGACTTAAAGCCCCAGGCTCCCATGTTGTAGAAGAAAAACATAACGGTGGATTTCCACACGGCGGGGTTGCGCAGCACCTCCCAGAACGAAGCAACAACCTCGGGCTGGGCGGCCTGAGCTTTGTTCGACACTTCTTCGCCGTTTTCGTCGGCTTTCGGTTTGTCTTCAACATAGCGCCAGATGAGCACCGCCAGAATCAGCCCCGGTATGACCAGGGCATAGAACGCGCCCCGCCATCCCCAGAGAGACATGAGAAAGACGGCGAGCAGCGGCGCGATGGCCGGCCCGACGGAGTTGGAAGACAGGATGACCGAAGTGGCGAAGCCCCGTTTGCTCGGCGGAAACCAGGCCGCAATGCTCTTCATGGAAGCGGCCGGGTACGGCCCCTCCCCCACGCCGAAGATCACCCGAGAAAACAGCATCTGGAACAGGTTGCCCACCATGCCGGTAACGCCCGTGAACACGGACCAGATCGTTATGGCAACCGCCATAACCCGGCGCGAACCGAATTTGTCGACCAGAATGCCGCCCGGAATCTGGAACACGGTGTAGCCCACGAAAAAGGCGCTCATCACCATGCCCATTTCCGTCTTTGTCAGCTCGAGATCTTTCCCGATGTAGGGAATGACCGCGGACATGATCATTCTGTCCAGATAACAGAACAGATAGCCTACGAAGATAAGCAGCAGGACGAACGATCGTTTGTCGAGTCTGAAACTCATACACCTAACCCCTGCGTTGAGGGTTTACACCGATCCGGTCAAACCCGGAACTCCTCGATGCTTGCGGGAATTTTGCCGCCCGGCAGGGCCACTTTCTCGACAATGGCTTCGCTGTGCAGAGCCCAGGGCAGAATAACGGCCGAATGTCCGCCCCGCCCGCCGGCCACGATTATTTCGATGTCCAGCGGGCTGCGCGTGACGGGCATGGGATGCCTGTCCGTGAATTCCGGCGGGCGCACGGGCACCAGTCCCCGGTTCCGCACCATGGGCACCTGGTTGTAGGCGTAGGTGTGGATGTGGCGGCGTATCTTGTTCTTGTCCCAGCCGTCGCGATTCAGCAGCCAGGCGTGATCGCGGGTCAGCACCGCCACCAGCGGCCCCGGCATGTAGCTGTTGTTGGAGCCAAGCGTGGTGCAGCTGTCCACCAGGCCATCCATCAAATCTCCTCCTGTCATGCTGAGGAAGTCGATGATGTCGTGCGGCGGTTCGGCCTTGAGCACGTAGACGGTGGTGGTTTTTTCATCAAAACGCTCGGCGTTGATCGTCTTCCAGGGGCTTAAACCCGGATCTTCCGCGAAGCAGTAGCTGAACTCCGCCTGCGAGGAGAGGCAGGCCAGGTCGGTATGCGCCGGAACTGCCCGGCAGGTGTTGATGAGCACGAGGTTCACGGCCCGGCCTATGGTCATGTTGGCGGGGAAGCCGGGGCCCAGGCAGCCCGGGCCGCCGTGTATGCCCAGTTCCTGCGCCAACGGGCCGCTGACCAGCACCATGTTGCCGCCGGGATGCGAAGTGGTGACGGACTGGAGGAAGTTGTAGTTCTTGTGCGCCATGGCCCTGAACGCCGTTATCAGAACAGGCATGTGCTGCGGGCGGCAGCCGGCCATTATCGCGGCCAGCGCCACGTCCCGCACAAGGATGTCCTTGCCGCTGGGGCCTATTTCCTCGGCCAGCACCTCGTCACGCTTGAAGGGGCAATAGCCGAGCATTTTTTCAAGGCGCGCCTCGGTCGGCGGGATGATCGGCAGGCCGTCGCCGATGTGCAGGCTGTTGAAAAGATCGGTGATCGCCTCAATGCCCGCGCCCGGTTCAGCACTTTCCGCCCCGCTCGGGCACAGCGTTGCGGCTTCGTGCAGGATGCCGTCATCGGACGGGCGTTTGCGGTCGAGCGCGAAATCCAGTTCCGCGAGTTTCAGCAGCTTGTCCTGCGGCAGGGTCAGGATGTCGTAGATTCTGGGCATCACGTCATCCACCTTGGCCGCGATCTCCTCCACCGTGCTGCCCTGGTAGATGTCTATGGGACAAAGCGGCAGGCGACCCGCTCTGTAATACGCCACGCCCGGCACCAGGCTGCTGCCCGGAGGGGAGATGATGTACACGGTGGGGATGCCCAGTTCTTCCATGGCGATGGTCATGATGGTTGTGGCCGGGCTGGTGCCCACGTCGCCCAGGGCCAGAATCGCCGCAACGGGTTTGACGGCGGCAAGCTTTTCGCGGGCGTAGTCCTTCAGCATCTGCGTGGATTTGCCCCGCACGGTTTCCCGGAAATCCACGATGTTGGTTATGCCTTCCTTGGCGAAGTTCGCCTTGATGCGGTGAAACACCTCCATGTACTTGCAGAAGCCGAGTTTCGTGTTGTCATAGAAGACCACGGGGCCTTGCTTCAGCTCTTCCTTCGTAACGCGGGGAGCCGGATTCAGCAGGTACTGCTTTTGCCGGCCGCGCGGATCCAGAACCGGATGTATGCCCGCTTTTTCCTGTTTGCCGTTCGACATGCCTTTCTCCTGATGTTTGCGGTCGCCAAACCAAGGAGCCATTTCCTCGTTTCCGGAAAACCATAACTCCGAAACTTCTAAACTACGTAGTTATGGTTAGACGCAATCGTCCATTCCTGTCAACAGAAAATTTTCCTGATTCTCTCAAGTCCGCGTTGCGCTCACGCTTTTCCGCATGGCGACTTGCAAAAGTTAACGATTCAGCATATTCATAAGCAGATCGCGTGGTTCGACGATCGCCTGTTCCCAATCTTTCGCACGACAAAAAAGACGCCGCCGCCCAGCGCGCGGCACCCGCATGTATGGAGAGCTATGAGGCTGGAATCTGATTTTTTTGAAAAATTCGGCGTGCAGCCCGTTGCCGGAGTGACGAAATACGCGTTGCTGCGCAACGCGATCCTCAAAGCCATCGAAGAAGGCTATTGGGCATCCGGCGCGAAGCTGCCGGCGGAGAACGAATTCGTCAGGGTGACGCCCTTCGGCCTGGGCACGGTGCAGCGCGCGCTGCGGGAACTGACCGAGGAAGGTTTCATCGTGCGCCGCCAGGGGTACGGCTCCTTTGTCGCCGTTCCGGGCAGGAGCATGGACAAACCCTGGCACTGCCGCTTTCTCAACGACGACGGCACGGACTTTCTGCCGATCTTTCCCAAAATTCTGAAAATCGAACGCACCGGAGCATACGGTCCCTGGTCGGTCTTTCTCGAACAACAGGGGGCGAACGTCATTTGCGTGGAGCGGCAAATACGCATCAACTACGAATTCACCCTCTACAACCGCTTTTTCGCCAATGCCGACAAATTCGGCGACGTGCTCGGCGGCCCCATATCCGACATTGAAGCCGCCAACCTCAAAATGCTCCTGACGCGCAAATGCAGCCTGCCCATCACCGTGCTGACCCAGAACATGCGCTTTCTCGAATTTTCAAAGGATGTGTGCCGCAAAACCGAGGTCAAGCACCCGACAACGGGCATACTCCTCGACGCGACGGCAAGCGCGGGCAAAACCGTGCATCTGTATTACCAGGAATGGTACATCCCCCCCAATACGCGGGCGCTGCGCATTGTGGAGAATTCTCCCATACTTCAGTAAATCTGGATATTCACAGGCAATTGCGGCGTTAAACGAAAATACGCTTCAGCTCTTGCGGAACAGGCGCGCCGCCAGTTCGGTTGCGGACGAGACGCCTTCCCGGCCGGTTTCGATGCGCGGGCAGAGAATGGGTTCATAGCCCAGGCGGCGGGCTTGGTTCATGCGCAGCTTGTGCCCGGCCACCGGCCGCACCTGGCCGTTCAGATCCACTTCGCCCCAGAATACGGCGCGCTCCGGCAGCGGCACATCGTAGAAAGACGAAAGCACGGCGGCCGTCAGCGCCAGATCCGTGCCCGGCTCCTGCAGGCGTATGCCGCCACCCACCTTGGCATAGATATCCACCTGCCCGAAATTGAGCTTGCAGCGCTTTTCCAGCACAGCCAGCAGAAGATGCAGGCGGTTGACGTCCAGGCCGAGTCCGGTGCGGCGGGGAATGGCGAGATAGGAGCGCGTGACCAGGGCCTGCACTTCCACGGCCAGGGGGCGCTGCCCGTCAAGGGCCATAACCACCGCCGTGCCGCTCAAAGAGGGATCGCGCGCGCCGAGAAAATAGGTGGAAGGATCTTCCACCACTTCCAGGCCTCGTTGGGCCATCTGAAAGATCAGCAATTCCTCGTTGGGGCCGAAGCGGTTTTTCAGCACGCGCAGCAGGCGGAACATCTGCCGCCTCTCCCCTTCCAAGGCGATGACCGTGTCGACCATGTGCTCCAGCAGGCGCGGTCCGGCCAGCGTGCCGTCCTTGGTCACGTGCCCGACCAGGATGAGCGTCGTGCCGCAGGCCTTGCAGGCCTCGACAAGCGCGCAGGCCACGGCCCGCACTTGGCTGACGTTGCCGGGCAGGCCCTCGGCCTCGTCGGAACTCAAGGTCTGCACCGAATCCACCACCAGCAGGGCAGGAGACGCGGCCAGACAGGCCAGAACGTCTTCCAGCCGGGAGGCGGACAGGGCGTGGAGATTGTCGTGCAGCACGCCGAGGCGTTCGGCGCGCGCCTTCACCTGGGGCAGGGATTCTTCGCCGCTCGCATAGATCGCCGTGCGGCCGCCCGCCGCGACGGATCCGGCCAATTGGAGCAGCAGCGTGGATTTGCCTATGCCGGGCTCCCCCCCCACCAGCAGGGCCGCGCCGGGCACGAGGCCTTTGCCGAGAATGCGGTCCAGCGCATCCATACCGCTGCAAAAAGGCCTCGCGCCCTCGGAAGAAATTTGGGAAAGCGGCACGGCCTTTTCCCGGCCGGGCGCAAAGGCGGATGTGGAACGGGCGCGTGAGGAAGATGAAACGGGCGCGGCGCTGAGTTCAAGGGTGTTCCAGGCGCTGCACGTCCGGCACTGACCGCTCCACTGGGGGGAACGCGCGCCGCAGTCCGTGCAGACGTAACTTTCGCGGATCTTCGCCACCTTATTTTTTCACTTCCGGGTCGCGCACATCCACAATCTTCACCCCGAATTCCGTCACGCTCGGCGGGGGATTGAAAAACAGCACCATAAAGGGCACTTCGCCCCCCGGCGGGATATTTGTATTGTTGGCCAGCACTTCCAGCTTGTTGTTGATGAAGGAGTCCAACTCCTTTTCTCCCAATACCTGAAGCTGAAAAAGAGAAAGGGAGGTGCCGGCGTACTGTTTTTTGGTGACGAGAGGGTTTTTGTCCTGGCCGTAGAGCGAGGCTTCGACCTCGATCAATTCCTTTGGAGTGGAAAAACCGTTGACCACCCTGCCTTCGATGACGGAAACAGCGCCTGTTTTCTCGTTGTTGACATAGTATTGGCGCACGTTGCGCATGCTGAGCTTTTCAACCTTTTGGGCCAGGGGGATCGTGCTTGTTGGGGACGCCTTGGGCAACGCGGCGCGCGAAAACCACCACCACGCGCCTCCTCCGGCCGCCGCGGCAAGCAGCAACACGCTCAACACGATGAAAGCCGTTTTTTTGCCGCGAACAGGCGTGGCCGCCATGCTCAAAGGGACTTCGGCAGGACGGTCCGGCGCGGCCGCAGAGCTTTTTTGGGGGGGTGCGGACACTTCCTTGTCCGATTCCGGGAGCGGAAAGACGGTTTTGCATACCGAACAGCGCAGCTTGGCCCCCGGCCGGGCAGCGGCTTCCGGCAGGTTGAACCTGCTTAAGCAACTCGGGCAGACAATTTCCATGGCGCCGACCCCTTCACGGCTCAGTATTCGGGAATGACCTCATAAATCGCGGGAAGCCCGCGATAGCGTTCAGCATAATCCAGGCCGTATCCTACTACAAACCCGCCGGGCAGGGCAAATCCCGTAAAATCGGCCGTCACCGGCACTTCCCGCCGTTCCTGCTTGTCCACCATCACGGCCAGGCGCAGAGATTTCGCTCCCCTGGCCGCAAGTTGCCGCTTGAGGAATTCCATGGTGTGGCCGGTATCGATGATGTCTTCAACAATCAGTACATGCTTGCCCGCCAGGGAGATCTCCACGTCCTTGACAAAGGACACCGTACGGCTTGAATGCGCGGATTTGCCGTAGCTGGCCAGGCGCACGAAATCCATCTCCATGTCCGGCAGATCGAGGGCACGCACCAGATCCGTAAAAAACATGAAACCGCCCTTGAGCACGCAAATAATCACCAGTTCCTCGTCGCAGTACAAGGTGTTGATTTCCGCCGCCAGTTCCGCCACACGCTGCCGGATTTGCTCCTCACTGAACACGATTTTCAATTCCTTGATACGCATAGCCCACTCCGCAAGCTCGAAAGCTTATGAAACAGAAATGATATCCAATAACTACAAGTGCAAGAGCACGGCCGTCTCGTCACAGTCCGGGTATTTCGGACAATGGATGCAGTCCGCCCAGATTTTTTGCGGCAGCACGTCCTTGTCTACTTCCATAAATCCGAGTTTTTTGAAAAATTCTTCCTGGTATGTCAGGGCGAAGGCCCGTTTTATGCCGAGGGCCTGCGCTTCGGACAAACATGCCTGCACGATCCGGCGGCCCAGGCCCCGCCCGCGGAGGGAGTCGTCCACCACCAGCGAACACACTTCAGCCAGATCTTCCCACACCACGGCCAGGCCGCAGCAGGCCGCGAGCCTTCCGTCCGGCAGTTCGGCAACGGAAAAGTCGCGGATATGACGGTATAAATGGGTGAGCGCGCGCGGCAGCAATTGGCCTTTTTCGGCGCAGCCCCGCAACAGGGCGTGTATGCCTTTGACGTCGCCCACATCGGCCTTGCGGATGCGGATATCTGTCATTTTTTCTGCTCCAGAAGCGTATAAACAACTTCTTTGAAAACGTCCGCGTCGACCAGGCCCGGCTGGTTGGCCACCAGACGCCCGTTCGTATCGTACACCGTGTTGTGCGGCACGGATCGCACGCCGAACATGCGCACCACATCCTCGCTTGCCGCTTTTACCGGATAGTTGATGCCGTACTCGCGGATAAACTCCTGTATCGGCTCCTGTGTTTCATCCAGAGAAATGCCCAGTATGACCAGTTCCGTAGGCTTGAACTCTTTGCGCAGGCGCACGAGACCGGGAATTTCCTCCCGGCAGGGAGCGCACCAGGTGGCGAAAAAATTCAGCACCACCACCTTGCCCTTGTGCTGCCCTATTTCTCCGAGCAGGAGCATAACGCCCGCGCCCGGCGCTTCCGCCGCCCGCGCAATGCCGCACAGGCAGAAAACCAGCAGTATCGCCGCCAGGCAGCGTTTCATGACGGGGCTCCCGATGTTCCGCACAACCTTTTCGCCAGGCGCACCGCGCCCACGGCGTCCGCGGCATAGCCGTCCGCGCCTATGCTCCGCGCATACTCGGCGGTAAGCACCGCGCCCCCCACCATAACCCGGATGGGAAGGTTACGCTCTTTGACAAGCCGCACCGTGTCCTCCATGCGCACCATCGTCGTGGTCATGAGCGCGGAAAGGCCGATGACCGCGGCCTTGTGCCCGCACGCCGCGGCAACGATATCTTCGGCCCTGACGTCCTTGCCGGCGTCCACCACCTCAAAACCGTGGTTGCCCAGCAGAAGCGCCACGATATTTTTGCCGATGTCGTGGATGTCCCCTTCCACGGTCGCCAGCACGACGACCGGGCGCTCGGCCGCGTCACGGCTTTCTTCAAGCAACGGTTTAAGTTTTTCAAAGGCCGCCCGCATGGTTTCGGCGGAACGGATGAGCTGGGGCAGAAAATATTCGCGCCGTTCATAGCGCGCGCCCACCTCGGTAATGGCGGGAATAAGCTTTTCCTGCACCAGGGCAAAGGGCCGCGCTCCGGCCGCAAGTTCCGCGTCCACGAGGGGAAGGGCCTGCTCCTTGTCGCCGCGCAGCACGGCTTCATAGAGATCCGAGGAAATCCCTCCACCCGCTCCGCCGTCGTCTCCGCGCCGCGCAGCGCCGTCCGAGCCCGGCGTCCAACCGGCGTAGCGCGCAATAAAGCGTTCGGCGTGGGGGTCTTTGTTCATGAGCAGGGCGGCGGTGTCCAGGGCTTCGCAGATATGTCGGTCGCCCGGATTGGCAATGCAGGAGGACAGTCCGGCTCCTGCCGCCATAAGCAGAAAACCCGAGTTGACCAGCTCCCTGGCCGGCAGGCCGAAGGAAATGTTGGACAGTCCGATGGTGGTGGGCAGGGCTTCGCGCATGCACCAGCGTATGGTTTCCAGGCACTGCCGTCCGGCTTCCGCCTTGGAGGAAACGGCCAGCGCCAGCACGTCCACGATGAGCAGCCGGCGCGGAATGCCCAGAGTCTCGGCCTGAAGCAGCAATTCCTCTATGATCGCGATGCGCTCCGAGGCCATGACGGGCAGCTTTTTTCCCCGCAACGGCAGCAGGACGAATGGCGCGCCCCAATCCCGGCACAACGGGCCCAGGGCTTCCATGCGGCCCTGTTCCCCGCTCACCGAGTTCACCAGGAAAGACCCCGGACAATAGGGCAGAGAACGGCGCACGGCCTCAACATTCGACGAATCCAGCGACAGGGGCAGGTCGCAACGGGCAACGAGGCGCTGCACCAGTTCGGGCAGCAGGTCCTCTTCCTTCACCAGGGGCGCGCCGACGTTGACGTCCAGCAGAGGCGCTCCGGCCCGAATCTGCTCGTCCGCGTACGTCAGGGCCTGGGTGAATTCGCCGGCCTGAAACTGGGCGCTCAACAGTTTTTTCCCCGTGGGGTTGATGCGCTCGCCGATGATCACGGGCGGCGCTTCCCCGCCGATGTGAACGAGCCTGGAGCGCGTGGTGAGGGTAATGCCGCCTGCAAGCCCGGCTTCGGGGCGGCGGCCCGTGCCCCCGAGACGCGCGCGCAGAGCCGCGATATGATCGGGGGTGGTGCCGCAGCAGCCGCCCAGAATGCGCACGCCGGCCCGCGCGAATTGCGCCGTGCGCTCGGCAAAGGCTTCCGGCGGCAGGCGGAACACGGTTTCACCGTCCACAAGCTCCGGCAGACCGGCGTTGGGTTCGGCGAGCACAGGCGCGCGGGACACGGCAAGCAGGGCCTCCGCCACAGGGCGCATTTCTTCCGGGCCCGCGCCGCAGTTGACACCCATGGCGTCCACGCCCAAGTTGAGCATGGTGTGCGCGAAAATTTCCGGGCTTGAGCCGGTCAGGCTTCTGCCCTGTTCGAAAGTCATGGACACGAGCACCGGCAGCCCGCATTCCGCGCGCGCGGCAAACACGGCGGCGCGCGCCTCGGCCAGATCGAACTGGGTTTCTATGAAGATGCAGTCCGCTCCGCCGGCAACCAGACCCCGCACCTGTTCCCGGAAGCCCGCGACCAGTTCGTCCGGTTCCATCTCCCCCAGGGGTCTGACAAAAAAGCCGCTGGGGCCTATGTTGCCGGCCACAAAAACTTTGCGCCCGGCTTCACGGGCGGCGGAACGGGCCAGTTCGGCCATCGTGCGGTTGTAGTTCACCGCCTCTATGCCCGCCGGCAGCTTGAAACGGCTGCCGCCGAAGGTGCAGGTGGTGATGATGTCCGCTCCGGCGCGGATGTAGGCGGTATGGATGCTTCGCAGCACGTCCGGCCTGTCCAGGCAGAAACGCTCCGGATGCACGCCTGCGGGCATGCCGGCGGCCTGCAGCATGGTTCCCGTGGCCCCATCAAGCAATAAACAACCGCCCTCGGCGAGCGCGCTCCGAAAATCGTGCACCGTCTTGTTCTCCGTGGTATGAATCTTTTTTCATACGGAAAAACGTTGAAGAAAACAAATGAAAACTGTATGCTGACGTACAGAAGGGAAAATGCCCGCGCTCAAGCGCATGCCATATATGAAAAAAAAACCTCTCCCCTCCCCTGAAGCGGTGGAAGAACACTCTCCCGACGAAGCCGGTGTGGAAATTCTTGACCGGGACGAAGACGAGCCGGAAGCGGAATTCGACGAAAACAGCGACGACGCTCCCGTCATCGACATCGGAGACGAACAGGAAGATGCCGTCCTTGTTCCGCGCGCCCGCCATCTGCCCATCCCCGCCGCCGGCAAGGACAGCCTGCACCTGTACCTGCGCGAGGTCAGCCGTTTTCCTTTGCTGAAACCGGACGAGGAATTTCAACTGGCCCGACGGGTGCGCGAACGGGGCGACAGCGAGGCGGCCTTCCGCCTCATTTCTTCCCATCTGCGCCTGGTGGTCAAAATCGCCATGGATTTTCAGCGCCGCTGGATGCAGAATGTGCTTGATCTCATTCAGGAAGGCAACGTGGGGCTCATGCGGGCCGTGAACAAGTTCGACCCGGAAAAGGGCATAAAATTCTCCTACTACGCCGCTTTCTGGATCAAGGCCTATATCCTCAAATTCATCATGGACAACTGGCGCATGGTGAAGATAGGCACCACCCAGGCCCAGCGCAAGCTGTTCTACAACCTGAACCGCGAGCGGCAAAAACTTATCGGCGAAGGCTTTGACCCGGACGCCGAAATGCTCTCCTCCCGGCTCGGCGTGAGCAGGGAGCAGGTTATGGAGATGGAACAGCGCCTCGTCTCGGCCGATCTTTCTCTGGACGCCAAGATAGGTGACGAGTCCGGCTCGGCTTCCCGCATGGATTTTCTTCCCGCTCTCGGGCCGGGGATTGAAGACGGGCTTGCCACCGAGGAAATTGCCGCTATAGTGCGGGACAGCATAAAGCACATTCTGCCGAAGCTTTCGGAAAAGGAAGCCTATATCCTCAACCGGCGTCTGCTCAGCGACGAACCCGTCACCCTGCGGGAAATAGGCGAACGCTACAACATCACCCGCGAGCGGGTGCGCCAGCTTGAAACGCGCCTGCTGCAAAAGCTCAAGCACCATCTCGCGGACGACATCAAAGATTTTTCCGAAAACTGGATACAATCGTGACCCAGTCCTTCAACTTTCCGGCCCGGCAAGGAACGCGCATGCTCCGCCCTCTTTTCGTCGTCCTGTTCGGCCTTTTGCTCACCCATGCCCTGCTGGGTTGCGGCGGATGCTCCGGCCGCGAAAAAACCAAGGCTCCCGTCTCCTCTCCCGAAAAAATCGTCTGGAAACTCACCCCGGAAGCCCAGAACACCTATCTCTATCTGGTGCTCAACCTTGCCATGCGCAGGGACGACGACGCCCAAGCCCTGGAGGCCCTCAATCAGCTTGCCGCCCTGCCGGAATCCGATCCCCGCGTCTTTCTGGAAGGCGCCGTCTGGATGCTGGCCAAAAAATCCCCGCACGCTCAGGAAGTGATTGAAAAAGCCCTGGCAGCGCATCCGGACGATGTCAGTCTTCATCTCCTCCACGCGGAGGCCCTGCTTGAATTCGGCCAGGCGGAAAAAGCCCTGGCCCGCATGCGCGCCTTTGCGGAAACGCACCCCGGGGAAACGGACGCGAAAATAGAGCTGGCCCTGCTGCTCGTCAAACTCAAGCAGCCTGCGGAAGCCGAGCGCATCCTGGCCGCCCTGCCGGCGGAAGATCGCACCGCGATGGTCGAATATTATCATGCCCGCGCGCTCAACGATCTCAATCGCCCCGACGAGGCGATCGCGCATTTTCAGGCCGCGGTGAAGCGTGCGCCGAAGTTCCTCGAAGCCTGGGCCGAACTGGCCCATATGTACGAGCGCCGCAAGGAGCTGAAAAAAGCCCACGCCGCATATGAGGAATTGCTGCGCCTTTCCGAAAACAGCCCGGAAGTTCTGCTGCGGCTTACGGCCATTTCCCTGCGCCTGGGAGAAAAGAAGCACGCCCTGGAATTCGTGCGCAAGGGGCCGGACACGCCTTCCTTCATTCTTACCGCGGCCAACATGTTCATCGAAGCCCGGCAGTGGGACACGGCCGAAGCCCTGCTCATGGAACTGCGCGCCAAGCCGGCTCCGCCCGAGGAATTGTATTTCTTCCTCGCCGGCATTGCCGTTGAGGCCCGCAACTCACCCGAGGAAGCCCTGCGCTGGATCGATCGCATCACTCCGAACAGCCGGGCCTACGAACGCGCCGTGCCGCTCAAGGTGCAGCTTCTGGCCAACATGGACAAACAGCCGGAAGCCCTGGCCTTTCTGCGTCAGGAGCGCGCCGCTCAGCCCGACAACAAAGAATACATCCAGCTTGAGATCCGCCTGCTTGCCGCCGCGAAAAAATGGGACGAAGCCCTGAAAGCGGCCGATTCCGCCCTGAAGGCGCATCCCGACGACCTCGATCTGGCCTTTTTGCGCGCCTCCATTCTGGATGAGTACGGCAAGAAACAAGAGGCGTATGCGGCAATGGAGGCCATTGTCAAAACGCAGCCCGATCATTTTCAGGCACTGAACTACATGGGCTACACCCTGGCGGATGAAAACCGCGATCTTCCCAAAGCCCTTGAACTTTTGACAAAGGCCGTATCTCTTGCCCCGGATCGGGCCTATATAGTAGATTCTCTCGCCTGGGCCCAGTACAGGCTGGGCAAATTCGACGCGGCCTGGGAAAGCATCCGCAGGGCCGTGGAACTGGAAAACTCCGACGACCCCACCATATGGGAACATTACGGAGACATTGCCAAAGCCCTCGGCAACACGCAGGAAGCCCGCAAAGGCTATGTCAGGGCTCTTGAGTTCAAGCCCGAAAACGCCGACAGCCTGCGCGAAAGGTTATCCAAGTTATGAACAGCCGTTTCGCGGCCCTTTGCCTACAGCATTTTACGCTTGAAATCGTTGCCTGCCGGCGGGCGAAGCCCACCCTGCAACTCTTTCGCGCCATGGATTTTCATGAAAACCCATGCAGAGCAATCAACTCATTTCATTCGTTCATTGCTCTGGTGCTCTGCGCCCTCTGCCTCACGGCCTGCGCCGGACGTCGGGCCGGTCTGCCCGCCGATCCGGCCGAACTGCGCGCGGCGCGGCAGCAATACGCGGACTACGCGTCCGAAGCCGCCGGGGAGCGCCGCAAGCCCACGCGCCTGCAGACCAGCCTGCGCTTCGGCACGGAAAACGACAGCCGCCGCGTTGTCGCACTGCTTTGGGAAAACGGCTCCGGTCCCATCCGCCTGGACGTGCGGGCCGGCATAGGCGCGAGCGCCGCCAAAATCCTTCAGGACGACAGGCGCTTTCTGCTCTATGCCGTGCAGGAAGGCCGCGCCTATTATCATGACGGTCCCCGGCAGAGCCTGATCAACTACGGCCTGCCCCTGCCCTTCGGCCTGCGTGATCTCGCGGCGCTGCTGGCCGGCGACTTCGGCGCGGTTTTCGGCCCCGCCCTGCCCGACACAGCCGAACGCACCCCGAGCGGCAATCTGCTGTTCACCCTTTCGGGAAAACCCGGCGGCCTTGTGGAAATAGGCCCGCGCGGCCTGCCCCTGGTCTGGCGGGACGAAAAAGACGGCTGGACGCTGACCTTCGGCTACGACGATGCCGCCCGGCCGCTTCCCCGGCGCGTCGAGGCCAGGCACAAGAACGGCAAGTACGCTCTTCTGCTGGTGAAAGAACGGGAACGCCCGGCCGTTCCTTTCACGCGGGAGCAGCTCGATCTTCCGCTGCCGCCCGGCACGCCGCTTTCGCCCATGAAGGAAATGAAACGTCTGTAAGTACGGAGTCCTCATGTCCAAACACGTGCATATCGCTTCGGATCACGCCGGATTGGCGTTGAAGAACCTGCTTGTCGAACAGCTTTCGGGGCTCGACTTTGTGGTCAAAGATCACGGCACAAGCAGCCTGCAGAGCTGCGACTACCCCATCTATGCCCAGGCGCTCTGCCGTGCCGTGCTGGAGGATGGGAATCCCGGCATTCTCATCTGCGGCTCCGGGCTCGGCATGTCCATCATGGCAAACCGCTTCAAAGGCATACGCGCGGTTGTCTGCACCAACGAATTCATGGCCGGGGTCGCGCGCCTGCACAACAACGCCAATGTGCTCTGCCTGGGCTCGCGCGTTCTCGGCACGGATCTCGCCCTCAGCATCACAAAAACCTTTCTGGCCGGCGATTTTGAAGGCGGCCGCCACCAGCGCCGCATAGACCTGCTTGACGCTTAACCGGATACGGACGCATGAAGCTCTACAACTCCCTCACCCGCGCGAAAGAAGATTTCATTCCGGTCACACCCGGCAAGGTCAACATCTACGTCTGCGGCATCACCGCCTACGACCTCTGCCACGTGGGGCACGCACGCTCAGCCCTGGTTTTCGACGTCCTCGTCCGGCACCTGCGCCGTTCAAACCTCGAGGTCTTTTTCGTCCGCAACTTCACGGATGTGGACGACAAAATCATCAAGCGCGCCCATGACGACGGCCGCGACTGGCGCGAGGTTGCCGAAACCTACATGCGCTGCTTCCACGAGGACATGGACCGACTGGGCGTGCTCAGGGCGGACGCCGAGCCGAAGGCCACGGATTTCATCAAGGAAATGCAGGATCTTTGCGAACGGCTTCTCCGCGAAAACAAAGCCTATGCCACGGCTTCGGGCGACGTATATTTCAAGGTACGCGCCTTTCCCGAATACGGCAAACTTTCCGGGCGCAGCCCGGACGAGCTGCGGGCCGGCGCCCGCGTGGCCCCCGGCGAGGAAAAGCACGACCCGCTTGATTTCGCCCTCTGGAAATCCGCCAAGCCGGGCGAACCTTTCTGGGAAAGCCCCTGGGGCAAGGGTCGCCCCGGCTGGCACATCGAATGCTCGGCCATGAGCGCGCCCTACCTTCCCCTCGACATCCACGGAGGGGGCCTGGATCTCATCTTCCCCCACCACGAGAACGAAATAGCCCAGACCGAGGCCGCCTGCGCCTGCACGCTTGCCCGCTTCTGGGTGCATAACGGCTTCGTGCAGGTAAATGCGGAAAAAATGTCCAAATCTCTGGGCAATTTTACAACCATCCGCGACATTCTCGAACGGTATTTGCCGGAAACCCTGCGCTTCTTTCTGCTCGCCAAGCACTACCGCAGCCCGGTGGACTACAGTTTCGACAGTATGGACGAAACGGAAAGAGCCCAGCGCCGCATGTATCATGCCCTGGCCGAAGTGGACGTTGCCCTGGCCCGTGACGCATGGAAAGCTCTTCCCTTCCCTTCGGACAGGTCCGCCGAAGCCGAACGCCTTGAAGACGCCTTTGCCCGCGCCCTGGATGACGACCTCAACACCGCCTCGGCCCTGGGGCACGCCTTTGCCTTTCTGAAACTCGTCAAAAGCCTGCTGGACGACAAAAAGCTGCGCAACAGCGAAGGCGCGCGGGACATTTTTCTGCGCTTCCGCCGTTGCGCCGGGGAGTGGCATGACGTGCTCGGCCTTTTCGGCGCGGAGCCGGCCGTTTTTCTCGCGGAACTGCGCAACTGCCGCATCACGCGCGGCAACATCGACACCGCGGCCGTTGAAACGATATTGGAACGCCGCGCCGCCGCCCGGCGCGACAAGGATTTTGCCGCTTCCGACGCCCTGCGCGACGAACTGTTCGCCAAGGGCATAGAAGTGCGCGACACCCCGCAGGGCCAGGAATGGGATATAGCGGGATAACCGTTTAATGGTAGAATACGAATATACATGTTTCGGCGTGCCAAATCCCTCCTTGCGCTCGTGCTCGCGCTCAATCTGACGCTGCAGGGCGCGTTGCCTGCCCAGGCCTTCTTCTTCGGCGGCGTGGGCATTAAAGACGAAGTCGAAATGGGCCGCAAGTTCGACCTCATGGTGCGTTCGCAACTGCCCATGATCGACGATCCTGAAGTGACCCTTTATGTGCGTTCCATTATTGAAAAACTCCTGAGTGTACTTCCACCTCAGCCTTTCCGTTACACCACCGGTGTTATCCGCAACAATGCCCTCAATGCCTTTGCCGTGCCGGGCGGCTATGTGTATGTTTTTTCCGGCCTGATGATGAATTTCGACACCGAATCCGAGCTGGCCGGCGTGCTTGCGCACGAACTGGCCCACGTTACACAGCGCCATGTGGCATCCCGCATCGAGCGCGGCCAGATGCTCACCGTGGGAGCGCTTTTGCTGGCCATCGCCGGCGTGGCCGTGGGCGGCGGCGCCGGGGGCGCGGCCATCATGACCGCCATGACCGGCGCGCAGTCCGCCATGCTGAACTACAGCCGCATTGACGAAAACGAAGCGGATCACGCGGGTTTCCAATATCTGGTCAAGGCCGGCTACAACGCGCAGGGCATGGTGGGCGGTTTTCAGAAAATCCGGCGTAAAAGCTGGATGAGCGGCAGCAACATCCCCACTTATCTTTCCACGCACCCGGATCTCAACGACCGCATCTCCGGCATTGTTTCGCGCATCGAATCCATGCCGGCCTCCATGCGCAGCAGGAAAGAGGACAACAACCGCTTTCAGCGCGTCAAAACCCTGCTCTGGGCGCGCTACGGCGATCCGGACGCGGCGCTGCAGATTTTCGCCAAAAGCAGGGACTGCCTTTCCCGCATGGGCGAAGGCATGGTGTATTCGCGCCGCAACCGGGTGCCGGAAGCGGCCAAGGCTTTTGAGGAAGCCCTGCGCTGCGGCTCGAACGATCCGCTCGTGCTGCGCGAGGCAGGCATTTTCCATTACAGCCGGGGGGATCAGAACCGGGCCGGGACGTTGCTCATGAGCGCCATGACGAAAGACCCCAACGACTACATGGCCCGCTTCTACTACGCCCGGCTCATGGACGAAACCGGCAGGCCCGTGGAAGCCCATCCCTACTATAAGGAAGTGCTGCGTCACATCCCGGACGACGCCGACGTGCACGAATTTTATGGCCGTTCCCTGGGCAAGGCGAACATGCTCTTTCCCGCCTTTCTCCACCTTGCCTATGGGGCCATGTACAGCAACAACAAGAAAAAAACCGAGCAGTTCCTGGGCCAAGCCAAGGGAGCGGCGCGTACCTCGGCCGATCAGGCCGATCTGGCCCGCTTCAACGAGCGCTACAAGGAACGCAGCGAAATCTGGAAAGAGGTAATGTAGATGGATATGCACGCAACCACCATTTTGGCCGTGCGGCGCGAAGGCGTCACCGCTCTGGCGGGCGACGGACAGGTCACGCTCGGCCAGGGACTGGTGATGAAGCATACGGCCAACAAGATCCGCCGCCTGTACAATGATAAGGTGCTGGCGGGCTTTGCCGGCGCAACGGCCGACGCCTTCACTCTTTTTGAACGTTTTGAAGCCAAACTGGACGAAATGCGCGGCAACCTCAGGCGCGCCGCCGTGGAACTGGCCAAGGACTGGCGCAAGGACAAATACCTGCGCCGGCTCGAAGCCATGCTGCTGCTGGCCGACAAGGAGCATATCCTGCTGCTTTCCGGCACGGGCGACGTTATAGACCCCGACGACGGCCTTGCCGCCATCGGCAGCGGCGGCCCCTACGCCCTGGCGGCCGCCCGCGCGCTTGCGCGCCGCTCCTCGCTCGACGCCGAGGAAATCGCGCGCGAATCCATGCGCATCGCGGCCGAACTCTGCGTCTACACCAACGAGCACCTGAACATCGAAGTGCTGCGCTGAATGCCGCCCCTCGCCGTTCGGGCCGGCTGCAAGGTCAACCTTTCGCTGCGCATCACCGGGGTAACGGAACGGGGCTACCATACGCTGGATTCGATCTTCTTCCCCCTGCCGGAACCGCACGATCTACTGCGCATCCAACCGGCCGGCCGGCCGGGCCTTGCGCTGCACTGCGCCGATCCCGCGCTCGATCCCGCCGACAATACGCTTACGCGCGCCTACGCGGCCTATGCCGAAGCCTGCGCTTTCGCGCCGGCCCTGGAACTGCTGCTGGAAAAAAATATTCCGTCAGGAGCCGGGCTGGGGGGCGGCAGTTCCGATGCGGCGGCCCTGCTGGGCGTGCTGAACGCGCTCAATCCCCGTCCGCTGGACACGGCCCGTCTGTGCGCCACGGCCCTGCGCGTGGGCGCTGACGTGCCCTTTTTTCTGCGCAATGCGCCCTGCCGCGTGCGGGGCATAGGCGAACTGTGCGAGCCCTGTGCCGCACTTCCTGTTGCCGGGCTGCACCTTCTTCTGCTCTGCCCGACGATTTCGATATCCACGGCCTGGGCCTATGCCGCCTGGGACGCCCTGTCCCATTCTAATTTCTTGACAAAGAACGAGGCTGAGGCTAAGGAGATGAACTTCCGCCCCGTTCGGGTGTTCAACGACCTTGAGGACGCCGTGTTTGCGGCCTATCCGGAGCTTGCGCACCTTAAGCGGGAACTGTTCCGGCAAGGAGCGGCAGCGGCCCTTATGAGCGGCAGCGGATCAAGCCTGTTCGGCCTGTTCCGCGACCGGAACACAGCGGATGCGGCAGCGGAATTGTTTCGGAAACAGGGCATGCGCGTGTATCTGCATACTCTGGAGCAAAAAATTCCACTTTTTGCTCCCGGCACTACTGGGGTGTCGCCAAGTCGGTAAGGCAACGGGTTTTGGTCCCGTCATTCGAGGGTTCGAATCCTTCCGCCCCAGCCATTCATTAGGGCACGGCATCGCGTCGGGGCGTTTACGGCAAGGTTGGATCATGTACGGCAATTTGAAAATACTGACCGGCTCCGCTCATCCGGAACTGGCCAAGGCCATTTGCAACCACCTCGGCTGCCAGCTTACCCCCACTCTGACCAGTACCTTCAGCGACGGGGAACTGCGCGTTGAAATAAGCGACAACGTGCGCGGAGACGATGTTTTCGTCATCCAGCCCACCTGCACGCCGGTCAACAGCCATCTCATCCAGCTCTGCCTCATGCTCGACGCGCTCAAACGCGCCAGCGCCGGACGCATCACCGCCGTGGTGCCCTATTACGGCTATGCCCGCCAGGATCGCAAGGTGACGCCGCGCGCGCCCATCAGCGCCAAGATGGTGGCGGACTTTTTGCGTGTGGCCGGCGCACAGCGCATGGTTACCATCGACCTGCACGCCGGGCAGATTCAGGGCTTTTTCGACTGCCCGGTCGACAACCTTTTTGCCGCGCCGGTCTTTCTGGAATACCTGCGTACCCTGGAAAACGGGGATCTCGTATTCGTTTCGCCCGACGCCGGCGGCGTGGAGCGCACCCGCGCCTACGCCAAACGCCTCAATGCCGGGCTCGCCATTGTGGACAAGCGGCGCGACGCCCCCAACCAGGCCAGCGCCATGAACCTCATCGGCGACGTGCGGGGCAAGACCGCCGTGGTGCTCGACGACATGATCGACACCGCCGGCACCCTCTGCGCGGCCGGCGAAGTGCTGATGCAGCACGGCGCGAAAGACGTGATGGCCTGCGCCACCCATGCCGTGCTTTCCGGTCCGGCGGTGGAACGCATCAACGCCTCCCCCTTCAGCCGCATCATCGTCAGCGACACCATCCCCCAGGGCGACAAGGGCGATCGCTGTCCGAAGCTTACATATCTGAATATGGCCGGCCTGTTGGCCAGATCCATCCATAACATCCACACCGGTTCCTCGGTGAGCGTCCTCTTTGTATAAGGAGAAAAGCCATGTCCATTGAAAAAACCCTGCAGGTCGGCAAACGCGAAGGTAGGGGCAAGGGCTCCAACCGTCGCCTGCGCGCCGAAACTCTGGTGCCCGGCGTGTTCTACAACGGCGGAGGCGAAAACATCCCCGTGCAGGTTCCCGCGCTGCCCATGGAAAAGCTGCTGTCCGCCGTCGGCAGGAACACCGTGTTCAACATCGAGATCGACGATAACGGCAGGAAGACGAAGTACCCCGCCCTGATCTGGGACGTGCAGTACCATCCCTTCAAGCGCGCTTTCCTGCATGTCGATTTTTACGGCGTGGATCTCGACAAGCCCGTGGTCGTGCGCGTGCCCATTGAGTTCACCGGCGTTTCCAAGGGCGTGAAATTGGGCGGGCAGCTTGAAACCTACCGCGAGTCCATCCGCCTCTCCGGCAAGCCCCTGGACATGCCCAAGAAGATCACGGTGGACATCAGCGATATGGACATCAATGCCGCGATCCACGCGGCCGATCTTGCGTTGCCGGAAGGCGTCAGCGCCGTCTACTCCACAAACTACTGCATCGTGGCCGTGCATATGCCGGGCAGCGAAGAAGCGGAAGGCGAAGAAGCGGCGGCCCAGTCATCCTAGCGCGGCATCGCGCCGGCTTTTCGGCCGATCCCGCAAGGGATCGGCCTTTTTTCTCATGACAAACGCAGAGCTTCACCCCACATTCAGCCGCCCGCCGGAGTATGAGGAAATACGCTTCCTCTCCGGGGATGCGCCCATGACCCTTTCGATCTGGAAGGCGGGAAAGAGTGCGCCCTGTCTGGTTTTTTACCCCGGCACCATGGCCTCGCCGCTGCTCTATGTCGATCTGCTGCAACGCCTGCATGCACTGGGTTTCACCGTGCTCGGCATTCATCACCTCAGCCACGGCAAAAGCCCGAGACTCAAGAAAAATTTCACTTTCGCGGATCTGCTGCAAAACGGCCTGGACGCGGTAAGTTACGCTCTGGAGCGCTTTGAGGGCCCGGTCGTGCTTACCGGACACAGCCAGGGCGGCGTGCTGAGTCTGGCCCAGGCCGGTCTGGACACGCGGCTTGCCGCCGTATTCCCACACTGTTTTCTGCTCCCCCAGCGCCCCGAAGCCATAGAGGTCACACGGCTGAAACACTTGGCCCACCGCCGCGAAACCTTTATGCGCCTGCTCGGCAAGGCGGCCGCGCTGCTGCCCCGCTTTCCGGTGGTTATTCCCATGTATCTCGATCTCAGGCGCATCTTCGCCGGCTGCGGCACGCAGGCGCCTCCCACGCGCTCGTGGCGGGCTTCTCTGCGGCACACCCGGCTGAGCTATCCGCTGTGTTATGTCTACAGCCTGTTCAGCGCGGATCTCGGCTACCTGTGCGAAGAAGGCAACATAGTCTGTCCCGTTTTCGCTCTCGCGGCCGAGGACGACGCCCTGTTCACGCCCGCGCTGCTGCGCGGCATGCTTGCGGACGTGCGGGCCGGACACAAGGAGCTGATCCTCCTTTCTTGCGGCGGGCACATGGCCCCCTTCAATCCGAACGCGGCGGCGGAAATCGCTTCCATAATCAAGGAGCGTTGCGCCGGGCTCGGTCTGTTCGCGCACCCCGCTCCTTTTGCCTGAAACGAGTTGCGCATGGAATATGCCGGATGCATAGTCGGACTCGGCAATCCAGGTGCGGAATACCGGGGCACGCGCCACAATCTTGGTTTTGCCGTGGTTGACGCCCTGTATGAAATCTGCGCCCGCGACGGCGGAGCGGAGGAACTTTCCGGCGCAAAATTCCGTTGCGACCTGCGGCGCATCCGGCGACCGGACGGCACGCGTCGGCTTCTCGCCAAGCCGTTGACATACATGAATCTTTCCGGAGAAACCGTGGTCCCGCTGCTGCACTGGCACCGCATTCCCTCGGAACGCCTGCTGGTGGTGCATGATGAACTGGATTTTCAGACCGGTCTTGTACGCCTGAAATTCGGCGGCGGCAGTGCCGGGCATAACGGCATCAAATCGATCGCGCAGCAGCTCGGCACGCCGGATTTTTACCGTCTGCGTCTGGGCATAGGCAAACCCGCCGGCAGTGACCCCAGCCGCCGCGTGCTGGCCCGGCCCGGCCCCGACGAAATTCCCTTGTTGGACGAAGCGGTGCGCACGGCCTGTGAACACATCCTGATTTTCATGGACCGGGGGCCTGAAGCGGCCATGAACGCCCTCCACGCCTCCGGCCGCACAAAAAAAAGCATAAATATCTGAGAATCTTCCTCTTTTTTTGACTGGACGCATTGTCTCTGATGCGCTACCGTACCACAATTGCTGTTATAGAATATTTTGCGTTCGAGATGCCGAGCCGCGGCAGTATGGAACCCGCCGGCAGACATCTTGCACGGCGTATCGCAACTCTTTCAAAAAACATGCTCTGTGCCGGCTTCGCGCCGGCCGGTCGCCATGGGCCGGCAAAAATCAGTTTTTTGCCGGCGGTTTTCCCTAAACGCCGGGCCGAGCGCCCGTGGGATGTATTATTGCACAATATCCATACCGGAAATATGCCGGCGGCTGCCCACATGAAGGAGTTCGGCGTGTTCAGCATCGGGGATCTCGTGGTCTACCCCGCACAGGGCGTGGGAAAAATCGAGAGCATCGAGCAGAAAGTCATCCGCGACATCGCGTGCGCTTTCTATATCGTGCGTATCCTGAGCAACAACATCACGCTCATGGTGCCCGTTGCCAACGCGCGCAATGTGGGGTTGCGCGCGCTCACCCCTCCGGCGGAGGCCGGGGCCATTCTCTCCGGCTTTACCGATCACAGCGCCTTTTCGGGCTATACCGGCCAGAACTGGAACCGCCGCTACCGGGAATATACGGAACGGCTGAAAAAGAACGAACTGACCGACGTGGCGAACGTACTGCACGAATTGCTGTTGATCGGCAGGAACAAGGAACTGTCCTTCGGGGAACGCCGCCTGCTCGAGCAGGCCATGTCCCTTGTCGGCGGCGAGCTTGCCGTGGTGTTGAAAACGCCGGAACAGGAAATTCGCAGCCGCATTCAGAAAATTTTCGCTCCGCCGCCGGCGGAAGAAGCTTGATCTCCTCATTTTTTTCTTGCGGGATCGCACCGCATGCACTATGGTGGGCAAACCGCTTCAGTTATCGACTGCAAATCCCGTATAGCTTGCCCGCATCCCCAACCGCCCGCCCCCCGGACGGCGGATTCTGATGCGCAACAACCGCAGGACATGACTTTATTCTGATACCCTGCAATGCATGCCTCCCGGCAGGAATGCTCCGCGTTCTCCGCTCCGTCGGAGTTCTGCCTCTTTCCCACCAACACCAGCACTTGGATTCGTATGAGGAAGAAGAAGACCCTCCCCGCGCTTGTCGAAAGCGCCATGAGCCTTACCGAGTTGAAAACAAAAAGCATGGCCGATCTTATGGAATTGGCCGAACAGTTCAATGTGGAGAACGCCAGTTCCATGCGCAAGCAGGAGTTGATCTTCGCTCTGCTGCAGAACTGCGCCTCGCAGAACGGCGCCATCTTCGGTGACGGAGTTCTGGAAATCCTGCCCGACGGTTTCGGCTTTCTGCGTTCCCCTCTATGCAGCTATATGCCCGGCCCCGACGATATCTACGTTTCGCCCTCGCAGATCAGGCGCTTCGCCCTGCGCAAGGGCGACGTCGTTTCCGGTCAGATACGCCCCCCAAAGGAAGGCGAACGCTATTTTGCCCTGCTCAAGGTGACCGACATAGGTTTTGAGCCGCCGGAAAACGCGAAGAACCTCGTGCTGTTCGACAACCTCACGCCCATCTATCCCGATCGCCAGTTGATCATGGAGACGGGTGAAAAAAATCTCTCCAGCCGCGTCATCGACCTTATGGCCCCCATAGGCTGCGGACAACGCGGTCTTATAGTGGCCCCGCCGCGCACGGGCAAAACCATTCTGCTCCAGACCATCGCCAACTCCATCAACGCCAACAATCCCGAAGTCTACCTCATCGTGCTTCTCATCGACGAGCGGCCCGAGGAAGTCACGGACATGGAGCGTACGGTGAAAAACGCGGAAGTCATCAGCTCCACGTTTGACGAACCGCCCCAGCGCCACGTGCAGGTCTGCGAAATGGTGCTAGAAAAAGCCAAACGCCTGGTGGAGCGGAAGCGCGACGTGGTTATTCTGCTCGACTCCATCACCCGCCTCGGCCGGGCCTACAACGCGGTTACGCCCTCTTCCGGCCGCGTGCTTTCCGGCGGTCTGGACGCCAACGCCCTGCAACGGCCCAAGCGCTTTTTCGGCGCTGCACGCAATATCGAGGAGGGAGGCAGCCTGACCATTATTGCCACCGCCCTTATCGATACCGGCTCGCGCATGGACGAAGTGATCTTTGAAGAATTCAAGGGCACCGGCAACATGGAAATCTATCTGGATCGCCATCTGTCGGAAAAACGCGTCTTCCCCGCCATAGACATCAACCGCACGGGCACGCGAAAAGAAGACCTGCTCCTGCCGGAAGACGTGCTGAACCGTGTCTGGATCCTGCGCAAAATCCTCGCGCCCATGACTTCCATCGACAGCATGGAGTTTCTGCTGGATAAAATGCGTCCCACCAAGAGCAACAAAGACTTCATGAACGCCATGGGAAAATAGGACATTCGTTTTTTTGCATCCGCCCGCGCGTCGGCGGCGCCATAAAAACGTGTTTTTGATATATTTCGCCCTATTAGTCGTAAATATGGAGCTTGCCGGCTTGACTCGAAGCCAATCTTGTGAGATTTTATAAAGAGTACGCCGGGATGGTGGAACTGGTAGACGCAGCGGACTCAAAATCCGCCGCCCGCGAGGGCTTGCGAGTTCGATTCTCGCTCCCGGCACCAAAAAGATCCAAGGGGCTCTGCCGTCGGCACGGCGGCAGTCGCCCCTTGTTACCATCGGCGCGCGGCACCCATGAGCATCCGGTTAATGGATTTCCTTGATCTTGAGTATCTTCAGGATATTCAAGATGCTTTTGCAAAAACCTTCTCGCTGTCCGCAGTTGTCACCCTTCCGGACGGCGTTCTGCTCACCCGAATCAGCGGGGAGAACCCCGTTTGTTCCGCTGTGCGGAAAGTTTCGCCCGCGTGTGCCTGCTTTGCCGAAAAACTGAGCATGGAGGTGGCGCGGGACATTGCGCCGCACCATGCCTATTGCGACGTGTGCGGCTTTCTCAACGGCATGTCACCCATCATCGTGAACGGACGCCATCTTGCCAACTGGGTGATTTTCCATCCCACGCAGGGAGGCGAGGACCTGGAAAGCAAGGTGCGCGGGGTCGCTCTGGAACACAACCTGGGCCCGGACGCCATGGTGCAGGAACTGGCCAAGATGTCCAGAGTGCCCGAACAGCGCTTTTTCGCGGCCATGTCCCATTCGGAAAGCACTGTGCGCAGCCTCTCCAACCTGGCGTACAACAACATGCTGTTGCAGGAGGAAACCGCCAACAGCAGGCGTCACGCCCAGTTGCTCCGAAAAACCGCCAAGCACCAGCAACTGCTCAACACCATCATGCACCTGCTGCTGCAAAGCCAGAATCTAAACCGTGCGCTCGGCCGTTCCCTGTCGATTATTGGTGAAACCCTGGAACTCAACGGCGTCTATATTTTTAAAAACACGCCGGATGCACGTTTCGCCTATATCACGCACGACTGGCAAAACGGTGGACTGCCGGCCGGGTTTCCCCCCAATATATTGTCATATCAAAATGTTCCCGTGCTGCGGCGTGTGGCTAACGAACAATGCGAGGAAGAGTCCGTTGAATTTTCCCCGGATGAACGCCTGCAGTTCCAGGCATTCTGGGGCAATGTCACGGTTTTCAGGCAGGCCGTGCAGGTGGATGACCACAACGACGGCTTCATCGCCTTTGTCGACGTCGATCCCGAACGCGTCTGGACGCAGTTGGAATGCACCACCCTGGCCAATCTCTCAAAAATACTCACCCATGTGCTGCTCCGGATACAGGTTGAAACAAAGGTCATTGATTCCATGCGGCTGCTGGAAACGGTGCTCGACAACCTTAATGCCTGGATTTACGCCATTGACAGCGAAAACATGGAGCTGTTGTTCATCAATTCGCGCGTACGCCGGGATTTCGGCAGTGACATTATTGGAAAACACTGTTGGGAAGTCATAAAAAAAGCGGACGCTCCCTGCCCCGGCTGCCCCTGCCTGAAAAGCAAGGCCGAGGCCGATGCGGAAGGCGCGACCTATTCCTTCGAGTTTTACAGTGAAGCCCTGGGCTGCTGGATGCTGAAAAACGGCGCTCCCATGCGCTGGTCGGACGGACGCCTTGCCTATCTGGAAAGCGACGTCGACATCACCGAAACCAAGCAGAACGAGCAGCTCATCGAATACATGGCCTGGCACGACATGCTGCTGGAACTGCCCAACCGCGACAAGTGCCAGCACGACCTTCACGCCTGCATGGAAGAGTACAGCTGGGGCAGCCTGCTTTTTCTGGATCTGGACGATTTCAAGGTTATCAACGACGCGTTCGGACATTCCTACGGCGATCAGGTGCTCAAGGCCATTGCCAGCTATTTCCGCGCTTCTCCTGAATTTTCCGGCAAAACCTACCGTTTCGGCGGAGACGAATTCGTCATTCTGCTGCCCGGCATACCCGATCAACAGGTCGATGCCCTGGCGGAAAAATTGCGTGCCCGTTTCTGCATTCCTTGGCTGCTGGACGATCACGTCTCTTTCTGCACGGCCAGTATGGGCGTGGCCCGCTTCCCCAAGGACGGCGACACCGTCAAGGAACTGATGCGCAATATCGATATCGCCCTTTACAAGGCCAAGAGCCAGGGCCGCAACTGCATTGCGCACTTTTCGAACATACAGAACGAATCCATCGTCGTGCGCCTGGAAACGGAACAGCGTCTGCGCCTTTCCGTACTGCACGGCTGCCAGGACTTCAAAATTTTTTATCAGCCCATCATCGACATAGCCTGCGGCAAGTGGGTGGGCGCGGAGGCCCTGGTGCGCTGGGACGACACGGGCCTCGGCCTTGTTTCGCCGAACCATTTTATTTCCCTTGCGGAATATCTCGGTCTCATCGTGCCCATAGGGGAGCATGTGCTGCGCACCGCCTGCGCGCAATGCAAACGGTGGCAGGACATGGGCGTTCCCGATTTCTACGTCAACGTCAATCTCTCCATCCGCCAGCTCTACATTCCCAATTTCATTTCCCTCATTGAAGACATTTTGCAGGAAAGCGAACTGCCCCCCCATTGCCTGACTCTGGAGATCACCGAAACTCTCGCCATGCAGGATATGGCCAATGTCTTCAAAAAACTGACGGATCTGCGCGCCATGGGCATCAAGGTGGCGATGGACGATTTCGGTACGGGCTATTCCTCGCTGGGCACACTGCGCCGCATTCCGCTTGATATTTTGAAAATCGACCGCAGTTTTATTCAAGACATCACGTCTGTCAAATATAACCGTGCGTTTTTATACACAATAGTTGAACTTGCCCAAAGCCTGGATCTTTCCGTATGCTCTGAAGGAATTGAAACTCAGGAACAGCTTCGGATCATCTCGAATTTCGGCTGCCATACCGCACAGGGTTTTCTTTTCAGCCCGCCCGTGCCGACCGGGGAGCTGAGCGCCAAGCTGCGCGAATTGTACAATCTTCCCCTGCCCGCCCAGGCAGATACGTGACGCCGAACAGATATATATTACGGGTGGTTAGCTCAGTTGGTGGAGCATCGGCCTTACAAGCCGGGGGCCGTGGGTTCAAGTCCCTCACCACCCACCAAAAAAAACAGCAGCTTATCTCATAATCCGGGATAAGCTGCTTTTATTTGTGCTGCCCGTTGCTCTCCCGACACGCCGCCGGCAAAATGTTCTCCACATCGCATCAACGTATGACAATGCGCCCTGCCGGCATTCCGCAGCCGGCCGCGCTCTTTTCGCGCATCCGTTCCGTGAAGGCCTCGTGCAGCGGCCCGAAAGCCCTGGCTTCCGCCGCACCGGCGAAAACCGGGTAGCCGTCTCCGCCGTGGAGCGTGAAATCCGTCAGGGCGAGTGTATACAGGCCGTCGTCCTCAAGGGGTTCGCCGTTTTCAAGGCGCGCGCGCACCACGCGTCTGCCTGGCGGGTTGTCCGCCTTCACTTCCACCTTCATGCCGGAAAGCTGCGGAAAGCCGCCGGACGTGCCCGGCAGCCCGGCAAAACCCCGTTCCAGCGCAGCGCGTATTTCTCTGCCGTTCGCCCGCAGAGTCATGATATTATTGTTGTAAGGGAGCACGGCCAACACATTGCCGAGCGTGACCGGCCCCCGCCTGACTCCTTCGCGTATGCCGCCCGCGTTCATGATAGCGATGTCCGCGCCGCCGGCCGCGCGCAGGGCATCGGCAACCAGATCGCCGAGCGCGGTTTCGCGCGTCCGCAATACATCGCCCGCGCCGGGCAAATCCACGGAGCACTCGGCAACGACTTGACCGAAGCGCTTTTGCAGATCCTTTTCCAATGCGGCGAGCCGGCCGGCCACAACCGGATCGGGCGGCAAAGAAGCGAAATCGGCCTTGGAAAGCAAACGGTTGTTCCGGCGCGTCACGGCCTTTTTTTCCGTATCATAAACGAGAGTGAGCATGCCCACGTGCTCGCCGTACTTCCCGCTGCTCACCAGTGCCGCCCGGCCGGGCGAAAGATCCTCCACCACCAGGTGGCTGTGCCCGTCGAGCACCGCGTCAATGCCGGGCAGAGCGGCGATCTCGGAACTGCGGCATGAAACCGAGGGGTCACTCCCCAAGTGGGTGAGCGCCACGACGATCCCGCAGCCCTCGGCCCTGAATTGCCGCGTCATATCTCCGGCGACTTCGACCGGGTCAAGGAAGTCGAGTCCCTCGACGGCGCGCGGGTCGGTTCCTGTTTTCGTGTCCGGCGTGCTCAGACCGAAAAGGCAGATCTTGCCTCCGGACGTCTTGACTATGAGCGACGGCGCGGCAAGAAACGCGCCGTCCTTTTTCCGCACGTTGGCGGACAGGATGAGCATGGGGCCGGGCGCCGCCGAAGCCTCGCCCATTCTCTTTTCGAGCACTGCCGTACCGTAGGTGAACTCGTGGTTGCCGAGCGCGGCGGCCTGATAGCCGCTCTGCTTCATGAGCGCCGTGACGTCCTTGCCCTGGGTGACGACCGCCGCGGGCAGGCCGTCCAGAAAATCCCCGGAATCCACGAGCAGGGCTTCGGGATGTTTCTTTTTCAGAGCCGCGACCAGGTCCAGGCCTATAACCTCTCTTTGGGAGATAATCCGGCCGTGGGTGTCGGTGGTGTAGAGCAGAGTGACGTCACTCTCTCTGCCGGCGCAGCCGCCGAGCAGGAGAAACACGAACAAGACAAAAGCCGTACTGTGGCAACGACAACGAAGCATGCCGCTTTTGCGCATAAAGGGGGCTCCTCAAATCACCGCCTCAGGCGGCGATGGGGATTACCGGCGTTTTTGGCGGCCGCTTTTTCCAATCCGCCCCGCCTCTTAGCTCAGCGCGGCCGCGCCCGTCGGGCAGGCACAGGCGCAGAGACCGCAGCCGTCGCACAGTTCCGGGTTGACAACAGCGTCCTTTCCCGTGCGTTCTATCGCGCTGTACCCGGATTCCGCGCACAGTTCCAAACACTTGCCGCAGGACGCGCAGTGTTCGGGATCAATGCGCGCCGTTTTGCGCGGGCCGCCGGCCACGTCGCCGTGCGCGGTCATCTTGCCGAGCGCCGCGTCGCGCAGATCCGCGAGACAGCGCCCTGTTGCCGTCAGATAGTCCGTCAAACCGTCCAACATGGCCCGGATCACGCCGTAGCCGTTGAGCATGACCTCCGTGCAAACCTGCACGGCGCTGCCGCCCATGGCCAGATATTCCGCCGCGTCCTTCCAGGAGGATATGCCGCCCATGGCCAGCACGGGCAAACCCGTGGCCGCCCTGATCTGCGCCACGCAACGCAGGCCTATGGGCTTGACCGCTCTGCCGGAATAGCCGCCGAAAGCGCTGCGGCCGCCCACCGAGGGCAGGGGGGAAAGAGTGTCCAGATCCACTCCCACCAGACACTGCACGGTGTTGATGGCCGAAAGGCCGTCCGCTCCGGCCCGCTTGACCGCCGAGGCCACAGCCGCGATGTCCGTTACATTCGGGGAGAGTTTGACGAAAACCGGAACCCGCGCCGTCTCTTTGACCCATCCCGTAATCGTCGCCGCAAGTTCGGGGTCCGTGCCTATGGCCATGCCCAGGCCTTTCTCGGGCATGCCGTGCGGGCAGGAAAAATTGAGTTCAAAAGCGTCGATCGGCTCGGCCTGAAGATAGTCCGCCAGTTCCTGCCAGGCGTCGCACTCCGTCGGGGCCATGATGCTGGCGATAACGGCTTTGCGCGGAAACTCCCGTTTCAGTTCCGCAATGCCTTGTTTCCAATAGCTTCGCGGCTTTCTGCTCAAAAGTTCGATGTTCTCAAACCCGATGATCTTTCTCTTGTCATCGCGCAGCACGGCAAAACGCGGAGAGGCGTCGCGCAGGCTCTCCCCCGTCGGGCTGATGGTCTTGAGCACGGCCCCCGCCCAGCCCAGGCCGAAGGCCTTGCGTATGCTCCCGATATCGGCCGTGGGCGGCGCCGAGGCCAGCAAAAAAGGATTCTCAAAAGTGATTCCGGCAACCTGCGTTTCCAGTGTTTTCACCCGTTTCTCCTTATCATGCCTGTACGGGAACCCCGCGCAACAGCGCCTTTGCCCGGGGCAGGGCATGGGCGATCTCGCCCGCGCTGTTGCCCCGATCGGGAAAGCGTTCGGCCAAAATCTCTCCGGCCCGGATGTGCAGCAGCACGCCGAGCGCGGCGGCCGCAAGCGGCGGGCAGCCCTGGCCGAGCAAACTGCCGATGCAGCCGGCAAGCACGTCGCCCGAGCCTCCCACTGCCAGGCAGGGCACATGGTGGGGAGCGATGATCGCCGGCTGCCCGCGTCTGCCTATCAGCGTCCCCGCGCCCTTGAGCGCCCAGAGGCCGGGATGCAGAGCGCAAAGCGCTTTCAGGGCGGCAAAGCGGTCCTCCTGCACGCGGCGCGCGCTTATGCCGAGCAGCAGGCCGGCCTCGCCGGGATGGGGGGTCAGAATATCCCTGTCCGTCACATCGTCCAGGGGGGCGTTTCCCTTGGCGAGCAGCGCGAGCGCGTCGGCGTCCAATACCAGAGGGGGCCTGCCCGGCAGGCGCAGCAAGGCGGCAAGCACCCCGCCGGCTTCGGGCGAACGCCCCATGCCCGGTCCGGCCACGACGGCGCCGGCTCCGGCGACGAGGGAGAAAAACTCATCCCGGCCGCCGTCCTCCAACGCCTCTTTCCAGGAAAATCCCCGGCCGAGCGCGCGGGTGAGAATATCCGGCATGCCGGCCTTGATTTCCGCGCACAACCCGCCCGGCGCGGCCACGCTCACCAGGCCCGAACCCGTGCGCAACGCGGCCAGGGCGGCCAGATGCGCCGCACCGGTCAGCCCCACCGAGCCGCCGAGCACAAGAATATGCCCGAAGCTGCCCTTATACGCGCCCGGCGCGATCGCGGGCAAAAGAGGAGCACAGGAAGCGTCGAGCAGACGGAAAGAAGCGGGATACATGCGCCGCACAGCCTTTGGTATGCCGATGCGCCGCACGACAAGCCTGCCGATGAACGCGGCGGCTTCGGGCAGCACCAGCCCCGGCTTGGCCGCTTCAAAGCAGACCGTAACCCGCGCCCGCACGGCTGCGGGACCGGGCAGGCCGCGCAGGGAGTCCAATCCCGAGGGCACATCCAGCGCCAGCACAAAACTTCCGGCCTGGGCATTGATTTCTTCGACCAGAGCCCGCATATCGTCCCGCAACTGCCCGGTAAAGCCCGTGCCGAGCAGGCCGTCGACGATGATGTCCGGCCGCAGCCACTCCACAGGTCTGCGCCCGGCCGGGGCCAGGGCCGGAATAAAGGGAACGCCGCAGGCCCGCGCCAGGCGCAGGTGCCGCGCCGCAGCGCCCTTGTAGTGGCCTAGGGGACGAGTATGCAGCACCAGGGGCTGCGCGCCCTGATCCTTGAGATGCCGGGCCAGGCAGGCCGCATCGCCGCCGTTGTTGCCCGCGCCCATATACAGCAGAACGCGCGCTCCCGCGAGGGGGCCTGCGCATTCTTCCAACGTGTGCAGGGCTTCGCGCGCCGCGTTTTCCATCAACAGCATTTCGGGCAGGCCGAATTCCACGGCGGCTTTGTCCCAGCGCCCCATTTCCACGGGCGTGGGCAAATCGGGAAGCAGAGAGAGCGTGTTCACGGCGACTCCAGAATCACCACGGCCGCGGCCGTGTGCTTGGCGTGCGTCAGGCTTACGTGCGCGCACCCGGCCCCTGTTTCCGCAAACACTTCCGCCGCTCGGCCGTGGAACACGATTTCCGGCCGGCCGGAAGGCAGGCTGCGCACCTCAAGATCGCGCAGGGTAACGCCCTGGGCGAAGCCCGTGCCCAAGGCTTTGGCGGCGGCCTCCTTGGCCGCGAAACGGGCCGCCAGCCAGGCGACGGCGGTCGGGCCGGCGGGCATGGCGTCCAATTCCTCCTCACGAAGGAGTTTTTCCGCAAAATTTCGGCCAAAACGCTCCAGCGCGGCCGCCATGCGCTCCAGTTCCACCAGATCAATGCCGAGTCCGACAATCACACCGCATCCTCCCGGCTTGCGCGGAATGTAGAGAAATCGTATTTCTCTTGTGCCTTTGACAAGCCGTGCTCGTCAATATAAGAAGTTTTTTTTCGCACAACGGCCGATGCGGCCCCGAAAAAAAACGACGGGCATGAAGCCGCCGCTTACCCCGCGACACATCCATTCTCCGTTGCGAGAGAGGTAGACCATGAGATTGTGCATCATCGGAACCGGCTATGTGGGATTGGTCAGCGCCGCCTGTTTTGCGGAAATGGGCAACGACGTGGCCTGCGTGGACGTGAACCCCGAAGTCGTGGCCCGTCTGGAACGGGGCGAAGTGCATATTTATGAGCCCGGTCTGGACGTGCTTGTGAAGCGCAACCACAAAGACGGCCGCCTGCGCTTCACCACCGATCTCGGCACGGGTCTGCGCGACGCGGAACTGGCTTTCATTTGCGTGGGCACTCCGTCCGGGGAAGACGGCTCCTGCGATCTTTCCTATGTGGAGGCCGTGGCGCGGCAGATCGGGCGAACCATGCAGAACGCCCTGATCGTCGTGGACAAGTCCACCGTGCCCGTGGGCACGGCCGACAAGGTGCGCGCGCTGATCAAAGAGGAACTGGATCGCCGGGGCTCGGATCTGCCCTACGACGTGGTTTCCAACCCGGAATTTTTGAAGGAAGGCGACGCCGTCAACGACTTTATGAAGCCCGACCGCGTGGTGGTGGGCACCCACGACGAGCGCAGCGCCTCGCTCATGAAGGAACTGTATTCGCCCTTTGCCCGCAGCCGCGACAAGCTCATCGTCATGGGCGTACGCAGCGCCGAAATGACCAAGTACGCCGCCAACTGCATGCTGGCGACCAAAATATCCTTCATCAACGAAATCGCCGGTATCTGCGAAAAAGTAGGAGCCAACGTGCGCGACGTGCGCACCGGCATAGGCGCGGACAAACGCATAGGCTACCACTTTATCTATCCCGGCATGGGTTACGGCGGCTCCTGTTTCCCCAAGGACGTCAAGGCTCTTATCCACACCGCGCACGGGGTCGCCATGCGGCCCGAACTGCTGGAAGCCGTGGAGCTTGTCAACGCGCGCCAAAAACGCCACATGGCCGTGCGCATCCGCGAATATTTCGCGCCGCAGGGCGGGGTGAAAGGCAAAACGCTCGCGCTCTGGGGTCTGGCTTTCAAAGCCAATACCGACGACATGCGCGAGGCGGCCTCCCTCTCCGTAATCGAGGATCTGACGGCGCACGGCATGCGCGTGCGCGCCTTTGACCCCGTGGCCGGAACCAACGCCGCCGCCCTGCTTGCCGGCAATCCCCTGGTGGAAATCGTCGATTCCCAGTACGCGGCCTGCGAAGGCGCCCAGGCTCTGCTTGTGGGCACGGAATGGAACCAGTTCCGCAACCCGGATTTCGAGCGTCTGAAAAAGCTGCTCAGCGCTCCCCTGCTCTTTGACGGGCGCAACCTCTATTCCCCACAGCGTATGGCCGAGCGCGGCTTCGCCTATTTCTGCGTGGGGTTGGGAGCGGCATAAAAAAAATCAAGGGGGCGCGTCGCCCCCTCAAACTTTCTCTGACAGAAGCTCGGGGGGAGAGAAACCGTGTGTTTCCCTCCCCCGAAGTTTTTTATGCGGGCAGCACTTTTTCCATGCTCCGCAAAGCCGCTTCCAGCACTTCGTCCGCCACGGCGTAGGAAAAACGCACGCAGGCGTCGTCTCCGAAAGCCGCGCCGGGCACCAGCGCGACTCCGGCTTTTTCGAGAAACCAGTTGCAGATATCCGAAGAATTCGCGATCCCGCCCCGGTAATAGGCGCTCATATCGGCAAAAAGATAAAAGGCGCCGTCCGGCTTGGGGCAGAGCACGCCCGGCCAGGAGGAGATGAGCGCGTGGGCCGTGTCGCGCCGGCGTTCAAAGGCGCGCACCATTTCCCCCACGCAGTCATAAGGGCCTTCCAGGGCGGCCTGGGCCGCCTTTTGCGCCACGGAGCAGACGTTGGAAGTGGACTGCCCCTGCAACGTGCTCATCGCTTTGACAAGCTGAGGATGCGCCACGCAATAGCCCACGCGCCAACCGGTCATGGCGAAGCTTTTGGCCACGCCGTTGACCACGGTGACCTGCTCCGGCAGGCGTTCCCACCAGCGTACGGCGCTGACCGGGCGCATGGGCGCGTAGATGATGCGGTCGTAAATTTCGTCCGAAATCACGTGCAGGCCCTTGTTGACGGCCCAGTCGAGAAGGGCGTCCAGTTCTTCCTGCGTATAGCCGACCCCGGTGGGATTGGAGGGCGTGTTGAGGACGAGCGCGCGGGTTTTGGGGGTCACGGCCCGGTCGAGCTTTTCCGGCGTCACTTTAAAACCTTCGCGGGCGTTCGCCGAAACAGCAACGGGCACGCCGCCGGCGAGCAGCACCATGTCGGGGTAGCTGAGCCAATAGGGCGCGGGGATGAGGACTTCCTCGCCGGGATTGAGCAGGGCCAGGAAAATATTGTACAGAGAATGCTTGCCGCCGTTGGAAACGATGACGGACTCCACAGGCGGCTCCACGCCGTAGGTGCGTTTGTAGTACCCGGCCACGGCCTTGCGCAGCTCGCGAATGCCGGGCACGTCGGTATAGCGGGTGAAGCCCGCGTCTATGGCTTCGTGCGCCGCCCGGCAGATGTGGGCGGGCGTGGGAAAATCCGGCTCGCCTATGGCGAGGCTGACCATCTTCGCGCCCTTGGCCTTGAGTTCCAGGGCCTTTGCGTTGACGGCCAAAGTGGCGGAAGGCTTAATCAGGGCGAAGCGTTCCGAAATCCGCATATAAACTCCCGGCGGGGTAAAGGGTGCGATATAATTCTTGCCCTGCATACTCCCAAACGCAACAAGCGGCAAGCCGTCCCGCATGCCGGCAACAACTCTTTTTGAGAAAAATTTACGGGAGCGGCTGCTTTTGCCGGCAGGCGAGGAGGACGAGTTTTGCCGACGGGAGCGGACTCTTTTCGTCCATGACCGGAAGCAAAAACGAAGTCTGCCAAAGCATCACGCAAAATGAGCCGCTCCCCGCGCTTTCCGGGCTTGCGCACCCCCCACGCGCCCGGCTATATTGCCGAAAACACACTTCGAAGGATTTGCCATGTCCGCTCTTTGCATTGCCTTGCCCCGGCTGCATGAAAAATTCGACCCGCCCGCGCCCGGCGTGCTCCGTCTCTGGCCCGGTCTGCCCGATCCGCCTTCCGGTGCCCATGTTCCGGAAAATTTTCCCCTCTCCCCGCAAGAGGCCGCGCTGTATCTGGAAGAAGTCCGGGGCCTGGGAGCGGCCGTTGCGGCGAAAATTCCCGTGCACACCCTGCTGGCGGAGGAAAAGCGAAAACGGGATCCGGGCCGCAAACGGGAGGAGATCGACCTGGCGGCTTTTGCCGAAGGTGTTCCCGCTCCGCAATACGACGTTTTCCGCCTGCGGGAAGCCAAAACAGCCGCCCAAAAAGCCCTGTTGCGCATTTGGCTGCTGGAAGAGCAACAAGGGGAAATAGCGGCCCTGGAAGGGGAATACAACGCGCTTTCCGGCAGCATGAGCGCCGCGCTGGGCGTGGAAGCAGATGACGAGGAGGCGGGCGCCCTGCGGCTTGCGCAGACCGAGGATCGTTTCACGGGCGGGCCGGAAGCCGCGGCGCCTTGGCGCATGGTTACGGAAAATGCCTGTTTCTTCATGCCGGAGCACAGCCCGCTGTTTTTTGACGATCCGGCCGTGTGCGCGGATCTGCGTGAAGCCGGGCTTGCCTTCGCATCCGCCCCGGAATTCGCTTTCGCCGGCGCGCCCGCTCCCGGAAAGGCAGAAGCGCCGCTGTGGAAAGCCCTGGGCCTGCCCGGCCCGCGCCCGGAGCGGCCGTGGCTGGAACGGATCTTCATTTTTGTCGCGGGGAGCGCGGCATGACGGCGCGCCCTTCCCTGCCGGGCAATCCCGCCGGCATCGTTTTCGACTGCGACGGCGTGCTGATCGACTCCCGCGCGGGCAACATGCTCTATTACAACCGTATCCGGGAACTGGCCGGTCTGCCCCCCATGAGCCGGGAAGAAGAAAACTTCGCCCACATGCATTCGGCGCGGGACAGCCTGCTGCACATCCTCCCGCCCGCCCTGCATCCCCGCCTGAGGGAATTGTGCGGCAGGGTGAGCTATCTGCACGAGATCATGCCGCATATCAGCCCGGAACCGGGCATGCGCGATCTTCTGGATACTCTGGATGCACGGGGGTTGCGCATGGCGGTGCTGACGAACAGGTCTTCCGGCATGCGGATGGTGCTTGACACTTTCGCCCTCCACTCGTACTTCGATCCTGTGGTCACCGCGGCGGATGTCAGACCCAAGCCCGCTCCGGACGGGCTGACGCACATCGCCGCATACTGGAAGCGGTCGCCGGAGGATCTGATCTTCGTGGGCGACAGCCTGCTGGACGCCCAGGCCGCCGAAGCCGCCGGGGTGTGTTTTGTAGCCTACCGCAACCCGGATCTGGCCGCACAGGCGCACGCGGCGTCTTTTGCCGAACTTGGGCGTATAATTTCGCTTGAAACATGACGCGCCTTTATGGAAATATATTTCCCACGCGGCAGGTTGAAGGCGCTTTCAGCCCGCAACGACTCGGAACCCCCTGGGAGGCCCCGCCACCATGATAGTTTTGCCGAATCTGCTCAAAGCCGTGGCCATGGTGCTGGACACGCTGCTGACCATCTATTTCTGGGTAGTGATCATCTCCGCCCTGCTCACCTGGGTGCGGCCCGATCCCTACAATCCCATCGTCCGTACTCTGTACGCCCTGACGGAACCCGTCTATTACCGCATCCGCAAGGCGCTGCCCTTCACCTATGCGGCGGGCATCGACTTTTCGCCGCTCATCGTGTTGCTGGCCATCAAGCTGGTGCAGATCGGGCTGGTGGATTCCTTATACCAATACGCCTACAGGCTGGTTGTCTAGTCTTTTCAGGCCCTGTGCGGCGCGCGCGCTTTCCGGCGTTCGCGCATCATACGTTTTACCACGGAGGCATTCATGGAACAGCACGAAGTCGAACTTTTGGAAAAGTACGCCGAGACCGATCCTGAGTTGAAAACGCTGTGGCACGATCACCTGCTCTACGAAAAGCAGATCGAAAAGCTCGAAAGCAAACCCTATCGCACTCCGGCAGAGACACAGAGTCTGAAACATCTGAAAAAACAGAAGCTTGACGGAAAAACAAAATTTATGGCCATCCTGGACACATACCGCGCCCAGGAACAGAACGCGTAGGCCAAACGCCCGCGCGGGCCGCCCGGCAAACCCGCTGCGCGGGCGGCGGACGTTTCCCGAAAGCAAGGGTTTTCGGGAACAATCCCTATGCGGCGCGCAACGACCCGCCGCGTGAGGACAAACAAGGAGCCCCCATGGAACTTACAGGAGCGCAGATCTTTTTTGAATCGTTGAAACGGGAAGGGGTGGATATCCTCTTCGGCTACCCCGGCGGAGCGGTGATCGATCTCTATGACGAACTCTCCCGCCATCCCGAAATCCGGCACATCCTGGTGCGGCACGAACAGGCCGCCGTGCACGCCGCCGACGGATACGCCAGAGCCTCCGGCAAGGTGGGCTGCTGCCTCGTCACCTCCGGTCCCGGCGCCACCAACACGGTTACCGGCATTGCCACCGCCTATTGCGACTCCATTCCCCTCGTGGTGTTCACGGGCCAGGTCCCCTGCGCCCTGATCGGCAACGACGCCTTTCAGGAAGTGGACATCGTGGGCATCACCCGCCCCTGCACCAAGCATAACTTTCTGGTCAAGGATCCGGCCCAGCTCACCAAGGTCATCCGTCAGGCCTTTTACCTCGCCCGTTCCGGACGCCCCGGCCCCGTGCTCGTGGATCTGCCCAAGGACGTGACGCAGAAAAAGACCGAATTCGTCTGGCCCGAAGACGTGAGCATGCGCAGCTACAACCCCACCTACAGGCCGAACCTGAATCAGTTGCGCCGCGCCGTGGACACGCTGATGAAGGCCGAGCGCCCGCTCATTCTGGCCGGCGGCGGTCTTATCGCCTCCGATGCCTCCCAGCCCCTGCTCGCGCTGGCGCGCGATCTGCGCCTGCCGGTGGTGGCCACCCTGATGGGCCTGGGCGCCTTTCCCGCCCACGAGGAACTCTGGTTCGGCATGGTGGGCATGCACGGCACCTATGCAGCCAACAAGGCCATCCACAACGCCGACGTGCTCATTGCCGTGGGCGCGCGCTTTGACGACCGCGTCACCGGCCGGCTTTCCTCCTTCGCCTCCAAGGCCAAGATCATCCACATCGACATCGACCCCACGTCCATACGCAAGAACGTGAGCGTGCATGTGCCGGTGGTGGGCGATTCCTCCCTCGCGCTGCAGGGCATTCATGAAATCGCGCTGGCGCGCGGCGCGGAAAAAGACTGGGCCGCCGTGCACGCGCCCTGGGTGGAACAGCTCATCAGCTGGCGCTCCGAGCAGCCCGTGAACTATGCGGAAGGCGGCAGCGGCATCAAGCCCCAGGCCGTGATCGAATGCCTGCAAAAACTCACCAAGGGCGACGCCATCATCGCCACCGAAGTGGGCCAGAACCAGATGTGGGCCGCGCAGTTCTACGGCTTTACCAAGCCCCGCACCTTTCTCACCTCGGGCGGGCTCGGCACGATGGGCTACGGCTTTCCGGCAGCCATCGGCGCGCAGCTCGCCTTCCCGGACAAAATCGTGGTGGACGTGGCCGGCGACGCCTCCATCCAGATGAACATCCAGGAGTTGGCCACAGCGGTCTGCCACAAGCTGCCGGTAAAAATCCTCATTCTCAACAACGCCTACCTCGGCATGGTGCGCCAGTGGCAGGAGCTGTTCTATCAGCGCAACTACTGCGCCACCTGCATGGAGGCCCAGCCCGATTTTGTAAAACTGGCTGAAGCCTACGGCGCGGAAGGTTTCCGCATTGAACGGCCGGAAGATCTGGAGCCCACTTTGGCAAAGGCGCTCGGTTCGCCGAATACCAGCATCATCGACGTGCGCGTGGATCGCGAGGAAAACGTGTATCCCATGGTTCCCGCGGGCGCGTCCCTTGATGAAATGCTGCTCGTGTAGGAGGCGGACATGAAACACAGACATATCCTTTCCGTGCTTGTGGAAAACGAACCCGGCGTACTTTCGCGCGTGGCCGGCCTGTTCAGCGGGCGCGGCTTCAACATCGAATCCCTGAACGTGGCCCCCACACTTGAGGAAGGGGTCTCGCACATGACCATATCCACCAGCGGCGACGCGCAGATCATCGAACAGATCATCAAGCAGCTGCGCAAGCTGGTGACCGTGATCAAGGTGGTGGACATAGACGGCACAGCCTCTGTGGAACGCGAAATGATGTTCCTCAAGGTGCAGGCCGAAGACTCCAAGCGCGGCGAAATTCTGCGCATTGTGGAAATCTTTCGCTGCAAGGTCGTGGACGTCAGCCCCACGGAAATCACCTTGGAAGTGACGGGCGACCGGGAAAAAATCGAAGCCGTCATCGGCCTTCTGCAACGCTTCGGCATCAAGGAAATCGCCCGCACGGGCGTTGTGGCCATGCGCCGCTCCATGCAACGCGAACAGCATGGCTGACACATATTCAACACGAAGGAAGATCATGAAAGTTTATTACGAAAAAGACGCCGACCTGAAGCTGCTCAAAAACAAGACCATTGCCGTCATCGGCTACGGCAGCCAGGGTCATGCCCACGCCCAGAACCTGCGCGATTCCGGCCTGAAAGTCGTTGTCGGCCAGCGTCCCGGCGGCCCCAACTACGATCTGGCCAAAGAGCACGGCTTCACCCCGCTCACCGTGGCCGAAGCCGCGGCCCAGGCCGATCTCATCATGATTCTGCTGCCGGATCAGATCCAGGCCGCCGTCTATGAAAAAGACATCCTGCCCCACCTCACAAAGGGCAAGGCCTTGCTGTTCGCGCACGGCTTCAACATCCACTTCGGGCAGATCACCCCGCCCAAGGATGTGGACGTTTTCCTCATCGCGCCCAAGGGCCCCGGCCACCTCGTGCGCCGCACCTATACCGAGGGCGGCGGCGTGCCCTGCCTGGTTGCCATTCACCAGGACGCCTCCGGCAAGGCCCTGCAGCTTGCCCTGGCCTATGCCAAGGGCGTGGGCGGCGCGCGAAGCGGCGTTATTGAAACCACCTTCCGCGAAGAAACCGAAACCGACCTTTTCGGCGAACAGGCCGTGCTCTGCGGCGGCCTCTCCGCCCTGGTCAAGGCCGGCTTCGAAACCCTGGTTGAAGCGGGCTATCAGCCCGAAATGGCCTATTTTGAGTGCCTGCACGAGGTGAAGCTGATCGTCGACCTCATGTACGAAGGCGGCCTTGCCCGCATGCGCTATTCGATCAGCGACACCGCCGAATTCGGCGATTACCGCGTCGGCCCCCGCATCGTCACCGACGAAACCAAGGCTGAAATGCGCAAGGTGCTGAAAGAGATCCAACAGGGCGTGTTCGCGCGCGACTTCATCCTCGAAGCTCGCGCCGGCTACCCGGTCTTTAAAGCCACCCGCAGGCTCGAAGCCGAGCACCCCATTGAAAAAGTCGGCGCCGAACTGCGCGGCATGATGCCCTGGCTGAAAAAGAAATAAGAAAGAACGTGAAGGGGGCCGCAAGGCCCCCTTCGCAACTCAAAGCTCCCGCGCCTTCGCTGCCAGGGAAGCGCCCAGGGCGTAGGCCCGTTCGCAGTCTTTGGGGAATTGCTCCTCATGGACTTTTTTGCGGGCATCGGCATCGAACGCATCGAATGCGTACTTTCCATAGTGTTCGGCATGCAGGGTTTCATAGACCATAAGGCATTCGTGGTGCGAAAAGTGCAGCGAAAAGAATTGACGGGTGCTCCCGGTAAAGTGCCCGTGCCCGTGTTCGGCGGTTCCTCCTTCCGTATTGGCCAGGGTGTAGATGAGTCCCGCGACCATGGGCTTGGGCCGGCGGGTGCCGTAGCCGTCCGCGAAAAAGCCCGTCCAGGGATAGAGCAGCCGCTCTATGAACGCGCGGGTCGCGGCGCTTTCCGTGAAAAAATAGACCGGCGTGGCGACGAGCAGCACATCCGCCTCCTGAGCTTCTTCCAACAAGGGCGTCAGTTCGTCCTCGAAGCGGCACAGACTGCTGACTTTATCTCTTTTTTTGCACTTGTAGCAGCCTATGCAGCCGGACCAGCGCATGGGGTAAAGCTGCGCGATGCGGGAGCCTCCCGCGCCGCGCACGGCGTGTTCAAGCACGGTTTCGGTGTTCTTGTGCCTGCGCGGACTGCCGTTGACGGCAAGGATGTTCATGACAATCTCCCCTTAAAGTCCTCATACCCAAAGCTTTTCACCAGCTCCGGCTCCCCTGCCCCGGCAGGCAGGCGCAGAATGGAGGGCAGGCCGATGCCGTTGAAAGTCGTGGTTTTGACCATGCTGTAATGCGCCATGTCCGTGAAGATCAGGCGTTGCCCGATCTCCAGCGGCGCGGCAAAGGAATACTCCCCGATCACGTCCCCCGCCAGGCAGGACTTGCCCGTCAGCCGATAGTTGTGGGCTTTTTCTCCGGGCAGGCCGGAATCGACGACCATGGGCCGGTAGGGCATCTCCAGCACGTCGGGCATGTGGCAGCAGGCCGAGCAGTCAAGCACGGCTATGGGCATGTCCGCCTCCACGATGTCCTGCACGGTGGCGACAAACCAGCCGGCGTCCAGGGCCGCGGCTTCGCCCGGCTCCAGGTAGACCCGCGCGCCGTAGGTGCGGCCGATGCGCTCCACACAGGAGCAAAGCAGGTCGATGTCGTAGCCCGGCCGGGTGATATGGTGTCCGCCGCCGAAATTGACCCACTCCATTCCGTGCAGGAAAGAGCCGAAGGAGCGCTCAAAGGCTTCCAGAGTGCGCGCCAGCGCGTCCGCGCCCTGTTCGCAAAGCGTGTGGAAGTGCAGGCCGGAAACGCCCGCAAGCCCCTCCGGTTCAAAATGCCGCGGGCGCACGCCGAGGCGCGAGCCGGGGGAACAGGGATTGTAAATGGCGGGCGCGCCTTCGGAATGCTCCGGGTTGACCCGGATGCCGCATTGCACGGGACGCGGGGCGGCCGCCATCATGGGCCGGAAGCGCCGCAACTGGGCAAAGGAGTTAAACACGACATGGTCGGCCAGGGGCAGAATGTCCGCCATATCCCGCTCGGAAAAGGCGGCGGCGAAAACATGCACTTCGCCGCCGAATTCCTCGCGCGCCAGCCGTGCCTCGTGCGGCGAACTGGCACAGCAGCCCCACAGCGGGCCGTTGCCTGTGAAGCGCGAAAAGATCGGAAACATGCTCCAGGCCGCAAATCCTTTTAACGCCAGCAGAATGCGCGCCCCGCTGCGCCGCTGCACTTCTTCCAGCACAGCGACGTTTGCACGCAGGAGTTCCTCGTCCAGCACAAAACAGGGCGTGGGCAGAACCGCTGCTTTCAAGCGTTCAACGGATTTCAGTCCTGCCACGGCGCAAGCGTCCACGGCAGACCGTGTTTATTGAGCTGCTCCATGAAGGGTTCGGGGTCGAATTCCTCCATGTTCCACACGCCGGGGCGCCTCCACAGGCCCTTGAGCATGAGCATGGCCCCGATCATGGCCGGCACGCCCGTGGTGTAGGAAATGGCCTGGGAGCCCACTTCGGCGTAACAGGCCTCGTGATCGCAGACGTTATAGATGTATACGGCCTTGGGCCTGCCGTTCTTCACCCCGCGCATGACGTTGCCGATGCAGGTCTTGCCCTTGGTCAGCGGGCCGAGGGAGGCCGGATCGGGCAACAACGCCTTGAGGAACTGGATGGGCACAATCTCCCTGCCCTGATAGAGAACGGGATCGATGCGCGTCATGCCAACGTTGCCCAGCACTTTCAGGTGGTTGAGATAGTTGTCCGAAAAAGTCATCCAGAAGCGGGCGCGTTTGAGTCCCTTGATGTTGAGCACCAGGGATTCCAGTTCCTCGTGGTACATGAGGAAGCACTTCTTCGGGCCGATGCCGTCCGGAAAATCAAAATTCATGGACCAGGAAAGCGGATCGGTCTCCACCCACTCGCCGCGTTCCCAATAGCGGCCTTTGGCCGTGACTTCGCGGATGTTGATTTCGGGGTTGAAATTTGTGGCGAAGGGTTGGCCGTGATCGCCCGCGTTGCAGTCGATGATGTCGAGCACGTGCGCTTCGTCCAACTCGTGCTTCATGACGTAGGCGGCAAAAACGTTGGTGACGCCGGGATCGAAGCCGCTGCCCAGCAGGGCGGTGAGTCCGGCCTTTTCAAAGCGTTCGCGATAGGCCCATTGCCAGGAGTATTCGAACTTCGCGGTGTCCGGCGGCTCATAGTTGGCGGTGTCGAGATAATGCACGCCGCATTCCAGGCAGGCGTCCATGATCGAAAGATCCTGGTACGGCAGGGCGATGTTGAGCACCATTTCGGGCTTGAAGGAACGGATGAGCGCGCAAAGCTCCGCAACATTGTCCGCATCCACGCGGGCGGTGGTCAGTTCACGGCCCGTGCGTCGCTTCACGTCCGCCGCAATGGCTTCGCACTTCGAATGCGTGCGACCGGCCAGCATGATTTCGGAAAACACCTCCGGCACCTGCGCGCATTTGTGCGCCACCACGGAACCCACACCGCCCGCGCCGATGATCAGCACTTTCGACATATCCACCTCCTAAGAACAGATAAACTTTGAAACGCCCGCTCCGTCGCGGCCGGCGGAAGTAAATTCGGCGGCCGACGCTTCACGCCGGCAGAGCATTTGAACATTTTCAATGGCAAAATGCTCTACTTGCATTGGCCTTCTTTACGTGCCGCTTCCCGAGGACCGCAGTCGCCGTATGAACAGCCCTTGTTGAAATATTCGCAGGCAGCTTCGGAATTGCCTGCGCGCCGGGCAAGTTCTCCGCGCAGATTCCAGGCGCGGGGCTGTTTTGCGTCTTTTGCCAGCACATAGTCCACATCCCGGTGCGCCGCGGCGACGGCGCCGCCCCGCAGAGAGGCAAGCGCCCTGAATGAATAGTTTTCCGTCGTAGGGGCCAGGCGTATGGCTTTCGTGAGGTCCTCGAAGGCTTCTTCCCGCTTCCCGAGTTCACTGTAGGCCAGGCCGCGCCGGGCGTATGCCTCCGCATAGTCGGGCTCTTTCGCCGCAACTTCGTTGAGCAGACGCACGGCCTCTTGCGGATCCGAGCAGATGTCGCCTTTCCACAGTACATGAGCCTTGGCGAAAAGCAATTCCGCTTCTTCCGAATGCCTGCCCGTCAAGCCCGTAACGTTCTGACCGGATGCAGGCGGGGGGGCCTTCGATCCGCCGCAGCCCGACAGAAGAAAAAGCAGAAATATCAATGCGGCAGAAACGGTTCGCATATTTTTCTCTCAGTCTTAGTGGGTTTGAATTGACATTGCATATCTCATTATCAATAATAAGAATAGTTCTGGATTCTCGCGCTGCCGAGTTTAAGTTGACATTCTATATTTATTTATTAATAATTCGATGCACAGTATCACCTTCCGCATGCTCCAGCTATACGTATTCTTTTTCAACCCCGGAGGGAATCGTCATGTTGTTCAGCCGTCATCTCGACAAGATACGTAACTGCAGCGAATTGTTAAAATCTTTTTCCGGTGCGGGCAATGAACACCTTTTGGTCCGCGCCGCCTTGAGTCTGTTGGCAAGCGATCCTGCGTTATTCGATAAATGCGTATCAAAACACAACCCTTTTTTGCATGAATTTCTGGATCATATTGATTTTTCAGATCCCGACCATGTCCCCGACGTCTGCTTCAATCTGTTGGAATGCCTGGCCGTGATTTTCCGCGAAAAGGAACTCCGCATGCCGTACGTGCCCCAGCAGCCAGAAGAGCGGGATCTGCTCAGGTATTTTGAACAATGCGGCGAATGGCTGCCGGACGACGAACATATGGTTTCCCACTGGTACTGGCGGCACCTGCCCGAACAGTTCGGCGCGCCCCGGCATTCTTCCGCGCTGCACTGAGTTCTTACAACCCCAACACAAGGCGGCTGGAAACCGCCACCTGATACAGCACCAGGGCCACGTCTTTGATCGCCTGCATGGTTTTCGACTCCACCTTGGGCAGCACGAGAATCTGATCGCCGGGCGCCACGTCCACGTCCTCCGAGCGCAGCACCGCGCCATTGCGGCGCATGATGAGGCTTGAGGAGGTATCCGCCCTTCTGGAATATCCACCCGCGCCCTTGATGTAGTCACCGAATTTCTTGTCCTTGCTCCAGATCATGGCCTGGGGCACCTGTACCTCGCCGCTGACCATGACGACGTCGCTCTTTTCCGGCACCACGATGACGTCGCCGTCTTCCAGAGTCAGGTCGGCGTTGTCCACCACCACTATGCCTTCCGGCTCGACAGATTTGGCCCGTTCGACGAACTTCGACAGCATTTCCGCCTCTTTGGCGCGGATTTGCGCTTCTTCAGCGCTGGAGGAGGTGGCGGTGAAGGCCGTCTGCTCCAGGCGCTGCAGGGCCTCGGCCACGGCTTTTTTCTGGCGTTCGGCGACACTTTTGCGCTTGATGTGGATGGAGCGCAGATCGGCACGGCCCGGTTCCACGGCGATGTATTTGCGCACGTCGTTCAGCGTTGCGCCGCGCCGCACGGGAAAGCGGGACGCACCGCGCACCGCGCCCTGCACCTGCACCATGATGGTGTTGCTTGCGGCATCGGCCGTGAACGTAATTTTGTCTCCGTCCTCCAGCTTCAGAGAGCGGAAGGAGGAAAGAGGCACGTAGGTGGTGTAGGTCGTCCCTTTGCGCATGCCGTTCAGGGTGATGTGCGTCGCCCGGCTGGTCGGCTCCGCCAGGGCCGTGAGCGCCGCGCCCGTGGCCTCGCCGGGCAGGAATTCGAAGCGCGCCGGAACGCGCACCTCGCCGGAGGCCTCCATCGTGGGCCCGCGCTCATCCACCACCAGGGTGTCGCCCTCATGCAGGCGCACCGGGAGCATGATGCCCTTTTGCGCAAAGGGATAGAGATCAAGCCGTTCCACGGTCTCCCCGCCGCGCAGGAGGCGAATGGAGCGATAGGATCCCCGCGCGGGATCGATGCCGCCCGCCTTGTCCAGAAAAGCCGGCAGCGCATCGCTCGGCAGGCCGGTGTAGCGGCCCGGCTTCTGCACTGCCCCGGTCACAAAGACGGCCACGGGGCGGGTATCCAGCGGCGCGATATAAATCTGCGTCCCTTCCCCGCCGGCGGCCGCCAGTTTGCTCTTCAGGGCTTCGCCCAGCTTGTCGTGAGTCAGCCCGGCCACGGGAATGACGAGAGAGGGGCTGTTCTGATCCTCAGGCAACGCAATGTTGCCCTGCGCATCGACAACCAGGGTGCCGTCAAAAACTCGGCCGCCCCAAAGGCGCAACACCACGCGGTCTCCGGGTTCGAGCACCGGGGTTTCCGTGCCTCGGCCCTTGGCGAAATTGCCCTGAAAAAGATTGGCCGCGAAGGGATCGGCCGCCTGCGCGGCCGCGGCGGACAGCAGAATAAGCGCTGCAAGCACAAGAAAGCGGATCGTATGGATCATGACGTCTTTTTAAGATATGCGGGGTGGACGGGAAATAAACAGCCAAACTATCTGATGCCCTGGCCCAGAATGCGCGGGGCCGTCTTCCAAGGCTGATCGGCGGAGGCGCGGCAGATGACGACCATTTCCGCTTCCCGCCCCCGCGCGACCACCGTTGCCCGGCGGCAGTCCTCCCCGCTTGCGGAGGTGAACGGCCCTTCCTGGGCAACGTGCAGATCCGCTCCGAATTCCGGATCGTCCAGCACGGTTCCGGCCCCCGGCTCGGCGGAAGCCATAAAGGTCGCCAGGGGGGAAAGGGGTTCGGGCGGCGGCGGGGGCGCGGAACCGAAACAGGCGGCCGTCAGGCAGCTTGTTCCCAGCAAAATGTACCGTATGCAGCGCGTCATTATCGGCCTCGCAAAGGAAAAATTCGGGCAGTAACCATACGCCTTGCCCCTCCCCCTGTCTATATCACATCTTCCGCGCCAGGGCGCTTACCAAGCGCGTCAGCGTGCCGGAAGCCCGCTGCGCGGCCTCGATGATTTCCTCGATGCTCGTCGCGCCCATGCAGTCCGGCAGGTTTTTGTTGCTCAGACAGGAAAGCCCCAGAACGCGCATGCCCATATGCCGGGCCGCGATGACCTCCAGCACCGTGGACATGCCCACGGCGTCCGCCCCGGCCAGGCGGAGCATGCGGGTGTGGGCCGGCGTTTCCAGTTCCGGGCCCGGCACGCCCGCATACACCCCGCGCTCCAGGCGTATGCCGGCGGATCTCGCTTCTTTCAGGGCCAGGGCAATAAGTTCCTGATCATACACGGCGCTCATGTCGGGAAAACGCGGCCCCCAGGCTTCAATGTTTGGACCGCTCAGCGGGCTTTGGCCCGTGCAGTTGATGTGATCGGTGATCAGCATCAGGTCGCCGGCATCCCATTGCGGGTTCAGGCAGCCGGCGGCGTTGGTGATCATCAGAATTTCCGCTCCGATCAGCCGCATGACCCGCACCCCAGCGCAGACCTGCGACGAGCTGTAGCCCTCGTACAAATGGCAACGGCCCTGCTGGAGGAGTACGGGCGTTGTGCCCGCATAGGCGGCAATAAAGCGCCCTTCGTGGGATGCGACCGTGGAAAGCGGTACGCCCGGCAAATCCTCAAAGGGCACAACGGAGACGCTTTCAAAACTTTTCGCCAGTTCGCCGAGCCCGGTGCCGCAGACCAGGGCCGCACGCGGACGGAAGGCGGGAGGCAGCTTTGCCGCCAGGCAGGCAGCCGCGCGCTGGACTTCTTCATAATTTTGCATGATACTGCCTTGTTTGGAAATATCCCGCAATATGCGCTTTCCGCGAAATATACCGGAGGCGGCCTCAAGGAGCAAGAGTGGACACAGCAACCCTGGTAGGCATTATTGCCGGGCTCGGTTTGGCGATCGGAGCCGTTTTTCTCGGCCCCGCACCGGGAAAATTCCTGGATCTGCCCGGCCTGATGATCGTGCTCGGCGGAACCTGGGCGGCCGGCATGGCGGCATTTTCCTTTGCGGACGTGCGGCAGGCCGTGCGCGCGGGCATACGGGTCTTCGCTTCCAGGGGAAACAGCATCGAGGACGCGACGGCAACCATGGTACGCATTGCGGAAATCAGCCGCAAAGAAGGTCTTTTGGCGCTGGAAAATATCCACACCCCCAACCCCGTTCTGAAAAAAGCCGTGGAACTCATCGCCGGCAACGCCGAACCCGAGCTTATCCGCGACACGCTGGCCATAGAAATTCTGTCCATGAAACGCCGGCACAACGTTGCCGTCAACGTGTTCATGCGTCTGGCGACCTTCGCCCCGGCCGTGGGCATGCTCGGCACGCTCATCGGGCTTATGCAGATGCTCGGCAACCTGAAAGATCCGGACGCGCTCGGCCACGGCATGGCGGTGGCCCTGCTTGCCGCCTTTTACGGCTGCCTGCTTTCCACTCTGGTTTTTCTGCCCGTAGCCGGCAGGCTCAAGGCGCGCAGCATGCAGGAAGAGCAGCAACTGACCGTGATTTTCGAAGGCGCCAGATGCATTCTGGAGAACAACAACCCGCGGCTGGTCCACGAAAAGCTTTCCTCCTTCCTGCCGCCCAAGGATCGCGTCCGTGTTCCGTAACGATCTCCACAACGCCGAAACCATGGACGACATCGGCGGGGAGCGGACACTACTGTTCACCCATGCCGGCCTGTGCATGCTTTTGCTGGTTTTCTTCGTCATGCTTTTCGCCCTGTCCGGCATTGACGCAACCCGCTTTGAAGAATCCTTCGGGGCCGTCAGAAGCGCCATGGGGGGTGACGCCGGAGACATGCCGCGCGTACAGGCACGCGATGCCGAAGACGCGCGGGACAAGCTGCGCAGGCAGCTTCTGGAGGCCCAGACCCGCAGTTGCAACGCCGTGCGGAGCTTCGTCGCGCAGAACGGCCTGGAAGACGTTGTGGGCGTCACACAGGAAGAAGGCGGCATCATCCTGCGCCTGCCCGTCGATCTGCTGTTCGCCTCCGGTTCGGACGCCGTGCTGCCCGAGGGGCTCAAAACCCTGCAACCGCTGAAAGATATTTTCGTGATGCAGCGAGAACAAAACATCAACATCCGCTGCTTTACAGACGACACCCCCCCGTCCGCCGGGGAACGCTTCAGGGATAATTGGGAACTTTCCTCCCTGCGGGCCGTCCATATCTTGCGTCATTTGCTCGCTCAGGGTATTGAACCGGGGCGGCTGACAGCCACGGGCTTCGGCGGGCTTGAGCCTCTTTTCCCCAACACCACGGAAGAAAACCGCGCCGGGAACAGACGCGTGGAATTCGTTCTGGAGCGGCGCATGCACAGAGACTGACGCGTCTAAAGCCCCTCCGCCCCGCCGCTGCTGCATGCGGCGCACAGCACCGGCCGCGCCGCGCTTCGAGGATTTTTTTATGGATGACGACAAACTTTACGACAGTCTGGATTTTCATTTCGAAAGCACATCTCCCCTCCAGAGGGGCAGTTTTCGGGTGGCGGTGCGCGGTCTGCGCCTGCATGTGAACGATCTGCGGCAGTCGTATCCCGTACGCGACTTGAGCGCCGGCGGATGCAGCCTGAACGCGCCGGCGCGCGATTTCGCCCTGCGCCGCATACTCACGGCGGATCTTCATGTCGGCGACACGCCCTACATGGAGGGACTGACGCTCAAGACAGTCCGCCACATCGAGGAAAACATCGTGGCCTGCGCCTTTCAGTCCATCAGCCTCAAACAGGAATATGCCCTCGACAAACTCCTGCTGGAAATGCAAAAACGCAGCATTGCGGCCCGCGCGCGCGGCGCGAACCTATAAGGAAGACTCATGCCCCTGAATTCGGCCCTGCAATCCCACAAAGTGCTCATCGCAAACCGGGGCGAGATAGCCGTGCGCATCGCTTCGGCCTGCCGCAGGCTCGGCCTGCCCTTTGTCTGCATTTATACGGCGGAGGACGCCGCCTCCGGGCACGTGCGCTTTGCCGAAAAATACGGGGGGGATCGCAGCCTGTACCGCGTCTCCTCCTACCACGACGCCAACGAAATCATGGCCGTAGCCGACGCCGCCGAGGCCGACGCCGTACACCCCGGCTACGGCTTTTTCGCCGAGGATTTCCGCTTTGCCAGGCGCGTGACCAAGCGCGGACGCAAGCTTATCTTCATCGGCCCTTCCTGGAAAATCATCCGCGAACTGGGCGACAAGATCAACACGAAACGCCTGGCGCGCAGCCTGGGCGTGCCCACCGTGCCCGGCTCGGATCGTCCCATCTACGACGAGATGGAAGCCGAGCAGATCGCCCGCAGTATTTTCGAGTTTCAGGAGCAAACGGGCATCCGTCGTCCGCTCGTGCTGGTCAAAGCTTCGGCCGGCGGCGGCGGCATGGGCATAGAAGAGGTTTATGATCTCGATCAGTTCCGCTCCGTCTACCGCCGCATACGCAACTACGCCCTGCGCCAGTTCAAGGACGAGGGTGTGCTTATCGAACAGCGCATCACGGACTTCAATCACCTGGAAGTGCAGGTGGTCAGCGACCGCAAGGGCCGCAACCCCGTGCACTTCGGCACCCGCAACTGCACCGTGCAGTCCACAGGCCTGCAAAAACGTATCGAGGTCGCGCCCGGCTTCGATCCCTCCTCGCTTGCCTACAACTTTGACGCCGCGCAGGTGCTGGAGGACATTATCCGGCATTCGCTCGCCATGGCCCGTCAGGTGGGGTACGACAACGTCGGCACCTGGGAATGGATAGTCACCCGCAGGGGCGAACCCTTTCTTATGGAAGTCAACACCCGCATCCAGGTGGAAAACGGCGTTTCCGCCCGCATCGCCCGGGTGCACGGCGAAGAGGTCGACCTGATCGCCGAACAGATCCGCATCGGTCTGGGCGAGCCGCTGGGCTACAGCCAGCACGATATTGAATTCGACGGCGTGGCCGTAGAATACCGCCTGATCGCGGAAGATCCGGAAAACGGCTTCACCCCCTGGGTGGGACGCATCGATGCCTTTTCCTGGCGCGACACCCCCTGGCTGTCCATGCACACCCATGTGCCCACCAAGGAATCCTATCAGATTCCCACCGAATTTGATCCCAACCTGGCGCTGGCCATTGTTTGGGGCCGCAATCTCGAAGAAGCCAAGCAGCGGGGTCTGGAGTTTCTGCGCAACCTGAAGCTGTCGGGCAAAAACCCCGCCGGCGAGGCGCTGAAATCCAACGTCGCCTTTCTTACCGCCAACACCGAACGCCTGCTGCGTTTCTAAGCTCGGATAAAGGCCGAACATGGACAGAAGCATAGAAAAACGCCTCCAGGCCCTTGCCGATCGCCTGCAGTACATGCGCGACATCTTCGGCGGCGCGGCCAACGAAAACGTGGACCTGCTGCAAGCCAAGCTCGCGGAATACCGCGAACGCCAGACCTGGGACAGCCAGGCCGATCCCTTCGCCGACTTTTCCAATATCGAAGACCTCTTCGCCTTTGTCGAGCGCAAGCTGGAAGAAGATATCAGCCCCATGGACAGGGTGCGCATCGTGCGCCACCCGCAACGCATCTGCCTGCGCGACATCCTGGAGAACGTCTATGACAATTTCACGGAAATAGGCGGCCAGGACGAGCACAGCATCGATCCCGGCATGCTTATCGCCCGTGCCTACATCACCCGCCGGCGCGGCAAGAAGGTCTGGCACCAGTCCGTCATGGTCATCGGGCAGGAAAAGGGACACGGCGAGGAATTCCGCAACGGCGGCTCGGTCAAGCCCTGGGGCAACGCCAAGGCCCTGCAGTACATGAAGGTCGCGGAAACCGAGGGCATTCCCATCCACACCTATGTCTTCACCCCCGGCTCCTACCCCATAGAGGACTACCCCGGCGCGGCCCAGCAGATCGCCAAAAACATCTACGGCATGGCCGGCATACGGGTGCCCATCATCGCGGTCTTTTCCGAAGGCGGCTCCGGCGGGGCCGAGGCCATCGGCCTGGCGGACAAGCGCCTCATGCTCTCGCACGGCTATTATTCCGTAATCTCGCCCGAGGGCGCGGCCGCCATTGAAGGCCGCCTGCGCGGCGGCCAACGCGCCGCGCCGGAACTCATCGAAGCCTGCGCCCGACATCAACACATCACCGCGCAGGACAACCTGGAATTCGGCTATATCGACCGGATCATCCAGGAACCTTCCCTGGGCGCGCGGCCGTATCACTTTGACTTCTTCCGCACCCTGCGCAAGGAGGTCATTCTGGCCACGGACGAGGCCATACTTTCCGTGCGCAGCTTTCCGCTGCTGCGCGGTCTGGCCGTGCGCCGCCGCCGGGCGGTGGACAACCCCGACGAGTACCCCGTGCGCTGGGGCCTTTCCTCGGCGGACAAAAAACGCCTCGTGCTCAAGCGTCAGAAAAAATTCCTGCGGCTTTCCCGTTTCGCCTGCGTGGACAAGCGCGCCTTTTTCTCCAAAATGTTCAACTCCTGGCGCGATCTCTACCGCAGCTGCTGGTACCGCATCAAATACGACTTCTACCGCCGGCACAGGCGCAAGGTCACCTTTGTGCTTGAGGAAATCGAATCCGAACTCCTGCTCATCAAAACGCGCCTGCTCGCGCCCTTCACACGCCTGTTCGGACGCAAAAAGGCCGCGCTTGACCCGGAACTGGCGGCCGACGACCTTATGGCACTTTCCAACTGGGTGGAAGACAACCGCATACGGCGCTGGAACTATTTGAGCCCACGTTACAAAATCGACCGCACCCTCACCTGTCCCAATGCCGACACTTACGGTTGCATGGATTTGTGGGGGCCGGATCTCTTCGCGGAATTCGCGGGCGTTTGCAGCTATTGCGGCTACCATTTCCCCATGGAACCGGAATGGTATGTGGAGAACGTGTTCGACAAGGGTTCGGTCTTTGAATTCAACACCGATATCGAATCCGGCAACCCACTGGACTTCCCCGACTTTGACGAAAAGATCCGCGAAGCCCAGGAACGCACCGGCCACAAGAGCGGCTGCATGACCTTTGACGCCCGCATCGACAACATCTCCCTGGTCGTGGCCATGCTCATGGGCACGTTCAGGGGCGGTTCCGTGGGCGCGGCCGAAGGCCAGAAATTCATCGAAGCGGCCGAACGCGCCAAGAAAAACCGCCGGCCCTTCCTGGCCTACGTGCACGGCACGGCCGGCATACGCATCCAGGAAGGCACGCACGGCGTCATCCAGATGCCGCGCTGCACAGTGGCCGTAAAGCAGTATATCGAATCCGGCGGACTCTATGTGGTGCTGTACGACACCAACTCCTTCGCCGGCCCCGTGGCCAGCTTTCTCGGCTGCTCGCCCTACCAGTTCGCGGTGCGCTCCTCCAACATCGGTTTTGCCGGCCCCGGCGTGATCAAGGAGACCACCGGCATGGACATCCCGCCCAAATACCACCGTTCCTATCGCGCCCTGTCGCGCGGGCATATCCAGGGCATATGGGACAGGCGGCACATACGCGCCAACATGAAGCAGACCCTGCTCACCATGGGCGGACGCAATCTCTATTACCGCTGAAAGGCTTCTTATGCTCAACATCACGGAACTTCTCGAAAAACTCAAGGCCTCGCCCTATGAGGAAGTCCATATCACCGCTCAGCACACCGGCGTGGTCAGCTTTGAAAAAATCAAAAAAGGCGACACTGTCCACGGCCCCGGCGGCGCCTGGAAGGAAAGGCCCGGCACCCGCCTTGCCGTGCTGGAGCGCGAGCACAATCCCAAGCCCGTCCATGCTCCGCAAAAGGGCGTGATCAGCCATGTACAGCATGATCTGGACGGCTGCTTCGTCCAGGCCGGGGCGCGCCTGATCACCATGCAGCACACCCTGACGCGCGACGAAGTGCTCAGCATCCTTTTGCGTCAGGCCCTGCATCTTTTCAAAGCGCCGGAGCGGGCCAAATATTATTTCACCCCGGAAGTGGACAAAAAAATCCGCGCGGGAGGCACACGCTCCGTCACCGTGCAGCCGGGCATGGAAGTGTTCATCATGTCGCGCATGAAGCGGGAAGTGCCGCTGGTCTATTCCGGCCCCGGCGGAATCATCTATGCCGTGTATTTCAAGCATACCGACAATGTGGACGCCGATCAGCCGCTCATCGGCGTGTGTCCGCCCGATCAGCTGGACGCCATTGAAGAGGTGGTCATGCGGGTTCAGACTGAATGGAAGGAACAGTAGAGCCTATGGGGAAAATACTGCAAATCCGGGTCAGTGCCTGGACCTATGACGAAGGCGAAGTGGAGCGCGCCTGGCCGCGCCTGACCGAACTTGCCGCCGCCGTACCGCTCAAGCATGCCAAACTCGGCGTTATGGAACTGGTGGAGAGTCTTGACGACGGTCTGCGCTTCATGGACTGGCCCAAAGAGTTGAAAAACTCCATAGCGCCGGGCATAGAGCGCGCCGTGGCCGTCAAGCATCAGCTCGAAGGCGCGCTGGGGGACTGGGATCCGCGCCGGGCCAACAGCCTGAGCGACAGCCTGGAAGACATATTGGACGCGACCGAAGCTTCGTGTAAGATGTCGTAAAACGAGGGATATATGTTGAACAAAGTCATGCTTATCGGCCGTTTGGGCCGCGACCCGGAACTGCGCTACACCCAGAGCGGCATGCCTGTGGCCTCGCTGCGCATTGCCACGGACGAATCGTATAACGACAAAGAAGGCAACCGCGTGGAGCGCACGGAGTGGCACTCCGTTTCCGTGTTCCAGCGCGCGGCCGAAAACTGCGCCAACTATCTCGGCAAGGGCAGTCTGGTCTTTGTGGAAGGCAGCCTGCAAACCCGCAAGTGGCAGGATCAGCAGGGGCAGGACCGCTATACGACGGAAATCAAGGCTTCGCGGGTGCAATTTCTGGATCGGCGCGGCGACGCGGCCGGCAAAGCGCCGCAGGGCGAGGACGGCGACGCGCAGGCCCCCCGCAAACCCGCGCAGACCCGCGGCCGGCAGCAACAGAACGAAGATCTGGGGCCGGCCTTCCCGTCCGAGGCCAGCGGCATGGACGACATGCCGTTCTGATTCGGCATTTCTGTCTTTTTGCCCTCCGCCTTTGTCGAATTTCGCTTTTTACTTCGGGCGAGTAGGAAAAAAATACACTCCCTGGGTAAAAAGGTCATCCTTCGCGGCGGAGAACAAAAATTCTCACGGCGCAGGGTTTAGTGCGCGAAAACTATACACAAAAAACTTCATGCCCGATTTGAAATACTCCACTCAACTTCCCGGCGGGGGCTCATGAGTCCCCGCCCGCTTCCGCGCGGCGCGCGGAAACGCTTTTTCAGGCAACGCCCAAACGGCGTAGGGTCTCATTCTTTTCACACGGGGCGGCGAAGATGACTGCCCCGCTTTGCCGGCGCGTCGCGTCGGCCCTCTCTTTTCTTCTGAGTCATCAGGCACATGCCTCTCCCGCGGCGCGTCCGCCCTGAGTTCCGGTTTCAAGCCCGGTTCGGGCGGCGGTTTTTCTATTTTCCACAACAACGCCACAAGGAGAAAACTATGCGTTCCTGTCCAGACGGATGTCAAACCCAAGAAAATTTCTTTGCCGGCCTGCCGGGCATCGTACTTGTGGGCGCGATCATCGGCGTCGCGGCGGCATTTCTGCAAAAATCCGGCAACCCCGGCAATATGGGCGTATGCGTGGCCTGTTTTGAACGGGACATTGCCGGCGCGCTGGGCCTGCATCAGGCCGGGATTGTCCAATACCTGCGTCCGGAAATTATCGGACTGGGTCTGGGAGCCTTCATCGCGGCCCTGGCGACCGGCGAATGGCGCGCCCGGGGAGGATCCGCCCCCCTGGTGCGCTTTGTCCTCGGCATGGCTGCCGCCATCGGCGCGCTGGTCTTTCTGGGCTGCCCCTGGCGCGCCCTGCTGCGCCTGGCCGGCGGAGACGGCAACGCCCTGTGCGGATTCGCCGGCCTGGCCGCCGGCATCTTCGCCGGCACCCTCTTTTTCCGCAAAGGCTATTCCCTGGGGCGGGCCGATGTGCGGCACAAGGCTCTGGGCTTGGTCTTCCCCTTGTTGTTGCTCGTCCTGCTCGTCCTGCGTCTGGCCTTTCCGCCCTTGGACGGGCTGGATCGCAACGGCCCGCTGTGGTACTCGCTTAAAGGACCGGGCTCCATGCATGCCCCGCTCCTGATTTCCCTCGGTCTGGGGCTTCTTATCGGCGCGTTGGCGCAACGCAGCCGTTTCTGCACCATGGGCGCGTTGCGCGACGTGTTTTTGTTCAGGCAATTCCACCTCTTTGCCGGCATAGCCGCGCTCTTTGCCGGCGCGTTGGCGGCCAATCTTGTTTTCGGGCAGTTCAACCCCGGCTTTGCCGGACAGCCCGTGGCCCATACCGACGGATTGTGGAATTTTCTGGGCATGGCTCTGGCCGGATTGGCTTTCGCCCTGGCGGGCGGCTGCCCCGGGCGCCAGCTTTTCGCCGCCGGAGAAGGCAATGCCGATGCAATGCTCTTCGCTCTGGGCATGCTTGCCGGCGCGGCAGTGGCTCACAATTTCGCCATAGCAAGCAGCGGCGCGGGAATTTCAGCCAACGGTCCGCTTGCCGTGGGTTTGGGTTTCGCCTTCTGCCTGGGCGTGGGCTTTTTTTACAGCCGCATACGAAACTAAAGGGGGCTGCATGAATACCGAACTCGACACCTGCGGGCTTTCCTGCCCCCAACCCGTGCTGCTCATCAAAAACGCTCTGATGACACTGGAAAAGGGAGCTTTGATCGTGCTTTCGGACTCGGACGCAAGCCGCGAGAACATCAGCCGCCTGGCAAAAACTCTGGGTTGGGCAGTGACCTTGGAAGAACGGGAATCAGGAATCTATGCTCTGACGTTGACGAAATAGCGCACGTAACGCGCCGCGGATCCAATCATACGGGACTCGCGGCGCGTTTTTTTCCAACCGCAAAAGGCCGTAAACAAACGGACACCGGAGCGTATTGACTTTTTTTCGAGAGAAGAGATTATGGTTTCGGGAGTTCTCGAAAACCGCCCCAAAAGCGTGAGCAGCCCCACGTTCCTTTGGCCGCAAAAGATGTGCAGCCGGCGGCGCATCCCGCAGCGGCGGACAGGTTCGGAAAAATCCGGCCCCGCTAAAAGAGGCAACACTATGTTCAACAAAAAATCCCGCGTGCCGACGGCTCGTCTGTCGGACGCCGTTTCGGATACAATGCGGACGACACGAACCTTTTTCGGCGCGTTTGTGCGGGCGCCGATGCATGTGGGCTCCGTCTGCCCCAGCAGCCGGGCTCTGGCCCTGGCCCTGATCAGGCACATTCCCGTCAGCGACAAGGGGGTGATAGTGGATCTCGGCGCCGGTTCCGGCAGCGTCAGCGAAGAGCTGCTCCGTTGCGGCGTTGCTCCGGAAAAAATCCTTGCCGTGGAAATTTCGGAGGCGTTTGCCGAACTTTTCGTCAGGCGTTGCCCCAACGTCCCCCTGGCCATCGGCGACGCCCGCAGGCTCGGCAACGTGCTGGATCGTCACGCGCCGGGCAGGAGGGTCTGCGGCATCATTTCCTCGCTGCCGTTCAGGGTCATGCCTTCGGAATGCGTTGCGGAAATATTGCGGGAAATCAGAAAAGTACTGCAGGAGCGCGGCGGTTCGTTCGTACAGTACACATATGCGCTGTGGATGAACTATCCGCTTGCGAAATACGGCTTTTGTCCGCACGCGGGCAGCATCGTTCTGAAAAATCTGCCTCCGGCCAGAATAGAATCCTACCGGTGTTGAGCGGCCCGCCTTCAGCGCACGTACTGGGGAATGTTGATCAACACGCCTCTGGTGAAGGTGAGAATCTGATCCATAATCCAGGGCAGGGCCAACAGCAGGGCTATGAACATACAGACGATCTTGGGGATGAAGCTCAAGGTCATCTCCTGAATCTGCGTGGCCGCCTGCACGATGCTCACCACCACCCCCACGACCAGACCCACGCCGAGCATGGGCAGAGCCATCATCAACGTCAATTCTATGGCCTGCCTGCCGAAACCGATGACAAAATCCGGAGTCATGGGAATACCCTCTTCTTCTGTTGAAACATTTTCACAGTTCATCCACTCCGGCCTCGTCAGAGGAAAAAGCTGTTCACAAGCGAGGCTATCAACAAATTCCAGCCGTCAACCATCACAAAGAGCAGGAGCTTGAACGGCATGGAAACCATCATCGGCGGCAGCATCATCATGCCCATGGCGAGAAGCACGCTGGAAACCACCATATCCATGACCAAAAAAGGGACATAGAGCAGAAAGCCGATGGTGAACGCGGTTTTCAACTCGCTGATGATATAGGCCGCCGCCAGAAGAACGGTGGGCACTTCTTCCTTGTTCCGGGGCTGGGCCGTTTTGGTTATGGCAAAAAAGACAGAGAGATCCTTTTCCCGTGTGTGCTTGAACATGAATTCCCGCAGGGGGATCTGGGCGCGGTTGAGCGCCACCTTGTAATCGATGCGCTCATCCAGGTAGGGTTGCAGGGCGTTGTCGTTGATCTGCTTGCCCACGGGGAACATGATGACCACGGTCATAAAAATGGCGAGGCTCGCCAGTATCTGGGTGGGGGGCAACTGCTGCACGCCCATGGCCTGACGCAGAAAGCTGAACACGATAATGATGCGCGTGAAGCTGGTGACCGTAAGCATAATGGCCGGCGCCAGCGAGAGGATGGTGAGCAGGAAGAGGATTTCGAGCAGGAGGGAGACTTTTTTCGGCTCCGGATCCCCGCCGGAAAGCGTAAGCTGCAGGGCCGGCATGGGCAGTTCCTGCGCCGCAAGGCAAAGAGGGGGAAAGACGAACGCGGCGAACAGCCCGCAGAACAGAAGGAGGAATTTAGCCGCCGTCGGCTTCCTGACGGGCGGCTTCCTCAAGGCTTTTGCCGAAGTCCGCGTTTGTGCGTTCATTGTCTGTATCCGCCTCGGATAAAAGAGTTATGTGTTGGTCGCTCAGTCCCAACAGCAATCTTTTATTCAAGAAGCGTACCACAACGAGTCCTTTGCGCGGACCGAGAGGCAGTTGGGCCTCCATGCGCAGAGCGTCACGCGGAAAACCGCCAGGAGAAGGCATGAAACGGAATTTGCCGGAGCGTCGCATAAGCCACAGCACGCCCCACAGCACGGCGAGAAGGAGAAAGAGAGCCCCTATGCCGTAAAAATAGCCGCCCCAGGAAAAACCTTCGACCGCCTGCGCCGCTCCCGGCATGGGAGGGGGAACGGCCTGGGGCGCGTCCTGCGCCGCGACAGGGCCGGAAACCTGGGGACCTTCCGCTGCAAGCGCGGCAGGCGCGTGGAGCACGGCGGCCAAACAGACGACAAAGATGCGCCGGGCAAGACATTCCCTGCGCTTTTCCCCCCGCGGGGCGTATATCCGGCGTGTGCTCCGCTGCATAGGTTTCGGCGTCGCGAGCCCGGTCAACCGAGCTGCTTCACCCGCTCCATGGGGCTGATGATGTCGGTAAGGCGCACGCCGAATTTTTCGTTAATCACCACGGCCTCGCCCCTGGCCACCAGCTTGCCGTTGACGAAGACTTCCAGCGGTTCTCCGGCCAGCTTGTTCAACTCCACCACCGAGCCCTGGCCGAGTTGCAGCAGTTCGTTGATCAGCAGGCGGGTGCGCCCGAGTTCGGCGGACACATCCAGCGGGATGTCGAGGATGAAGTCCAGTTCGCGTTTGGGCGCGTCGTGCCGGGGCTGGTGGGCCGCATCGGTCATGTCCTTGAACACGGCGTCGGAAGCCTGAGCCTTGAGCGTGGCCTTTTCCTTTTCGGCCTGAACCTGCGTTTTTTCATCCGCCGCCAGGGCCGCCGCCCACTGGGCCGCCAGTTCCTCATCGGAGGCGGAAGCACCGGCCTTGTCCTTGCCTTCCTCTTCCTCTCCAAGTTCCGCCGCCCACGCGGCGGCGAGCGCTTCCTGATCCGCGTTCGAGCTCATAACGGCGCCCCTCTCCTTGATATTATTCAACAACAAATTCGGTAAAATATACCCGCACAATCTTGGGCGCGCCCAAAATCTGGTTCAGGCGGGCCGCCACCTCGGCCTTCAGCAATACCTTGCCTTCAGGCGAAGAAACCTCGGCAAAGCTTTTGCCCGCAAGCAGGGTGATCACGGCGTCGCGTATCTTGGCGTCCTGAGCCTGCAATTCCCTGGAAATGTCGGAAGCGGCTTCCACTTCCATGCCCAGCTTCAGATAACGCTTGCCGGCGGCATCAGAAAGATTGACCACAAACTGCGGCAAGGGCAGCACCTTGCCGGAGCTGCGCGGCAGTTCCGTCACGCGCTCCACCCTGGGCGAGTTGTCCTTGCTCTGTTGTGCCGCGCCCGAAGGCTGGGGCACCGCCGTTTGGGCGGCCCCGTTGCCCGGCGCGGGCGGAACGCGCAGGAAAAACCACCAATACGCTCCGCCGCCGCCCGCTCCGAGTGTCATCAGCAAGATCACCGCAAAAATGATGATTTTTTTCAGCTTGCCTTTTTTCTTCGGGGCTTCGGCGGCAGCTTCGGGAACAGCGGGAACGCTTGCCTTGGGCGTTTCCTTTGCCATGAAACCTCCTGCCTACAACATTTCACGCTTGAAATAGTTGCTTACCGGCGGGCGAAGCCCGCCTTGCAACTATTTCGCGGCGGGGATTTTCTTAGAAAATCCCCGCAGAGCATTTATCTTTTTCAAAGTTTAAATGCTCTACGCCGGAAAACCGACGCGTACAACATTAATGCATAATGTGTTCCATGATATACGAAAAGCCCCGGCGCACGCAATAGCTCAGCGTGAAGGCCGGGGGCCGAAAATCTCCGTGCCTATGCGCACGCAACTCGCCCCTTCGGCCACGGCCTCAACAAAATCACCGGACATGCCCATGGAAAGCTCCGGCAGCGCAAGGCCCAGCCGAACACGGAGAGCTTCGCACAATTCGCGCAAAAGCGCAAAATAGGGCCGGGCGCGCGCGCCGTCGTCAAAAAAGGGCGGCAGGCACATCAGGCCCCGTAAATCCAGACCCGGCATGACAGCGACGGCTTCGGCCAGGGCGGGCAGATCGTCGCGGTGTACGCCGTATTTTTGCGCCTCGTCCCCGACGTTGACCTGGATGAGCACGCGCTCGCGCCCTCCCCGTTCCCGCGCGTGTTTGTCCAACGCGCGGGCCAGCCTGAGGGAATCCAGGCTGTGAATGCGGTCGAAGCGCCCTGAAGCCGCTCCGGCCTTGTTGGTCTGGAGGTGGCCGATCATATGCAGCCGCACGGGCAGGTGGGCGAGTTCCTTCCACTTGGCCAGGGCTTCCTGCACATAGCTTTCGCCGAAATCCTCCTGTCCGGCGGCGGCAAGAGCGGCAACGGCCCGCGCGGGATGAAATTTCGATACCGCCACCAGGCGGATTTCCTCCGGCCGGCGTCCGGCGGCGCGGGCCGCGTCGGCCAGGCGGTCGCGCACGTGCGCCAGCCGGTCTATCAGGGCCTGCTCGTTCATACTATTCCGGCACCAGACCGAGATCGCGCAGAAAGCGCGGGTCTTCCGTCCAATTTTCCCGCACTTTCACCCAAAGTTCGAGATGCACTTTGCGGTCGAGCAGTTCCTGTATGTCCATGCGGGCGGCCGTGCCTATCTCTTTGATGCCGGCTCCGGCCCGGCCGATGACCATGGCCTTGTGCTGGGGGCGGCCCACATAAATCGCCGCCTGGATAAGCGTGCGCCCGTCTTCGAGTTCTTCCCAGTTTTCGATGTCCACGGCCACGGAATAGGGCACTTCCTGCTTGAGGTGCAGAAAGAGCTTTTCGCGGATGATCTCAGACGCCATAAACCGCACCGGCGCGGTGGAAAGCTGATCTTCCGGATACAAGGGCGGCGCTTCGGGCAAAAAGGAGCGGATAAGCGCCGTAAGATTCGCCAGGCCGTCCCGCGTCAGGGCCGAGGCCGGAAAGATCTCCGCGTTGGGCCAGAGCTCGTTCAGGCGCGTGAGCAGAGGCAGCATGCGGCTTTTGTCCCCGAACAGATCGATCTTGTTCACCACCACGATGAAGGGGCGTTTTTCATCCGCCAGAGCGCGGGCCAGGGCTTCGGTGTCCCGCTCCAGGTATTCCGGCTTGCGCAGATAAAGGGCCGCATCCAGGATGAGCAGCAGAACATCGGCCACGGCCATGCTCTGCCACACGGACTGGAGCATGACCTTGGGCAGGTGGCCCCGCGCCTTGGTCAGACCGGGAGTATCCATAAAAACCGCCTGCATGCCCGGTTGGCTGAGTATGCCGACAATCTGGTTGCGCGTAGTTTGGGCGCGGGGGGTGACGATGCTCACCTTTTGCCCCAGCAGAGCGTTGAGCAGCGTGGATTTTCCGGCGTTGGGCGGGCCCATGAGCGCCACCCAGCCGCAACGATGTGTATGGTTTTTCGTCATATTGCCTGTTGTTTCTCCAACTATAACATTTAACGCTTGAAACAGTTGCCCACCGGCGGGTAACGCCCGCCCCGCACCTGTTTCGCGGCGGGAATTTTCCAAGAAAGTCCCCGCGGAGCAATGATACTTTTTCAAAGTTTCATTGCTCTAAGTGCCGGGCGCGGGATTTTGGCCCGAAATCCAGAAGGTGCGGGACGCGTCGTCCAGCCGGCCTTCTTCCGTATTTGTAAAACCGGCTTTTCGCACGGCGTCCAGATATTCTTCGCGCGTGCGCAGCCAGCCCCAGAACTGCCGTCGCCGTACCCCACCGGCATGCAGCAGGGCGTAAATACACACTTTGCCCAGATTCAGCAACGCGGCAATCGGGCCTTCAGCCTCCAGAAACGAGGCCGAAAGGACGATCAGTCTGCCGTCCGGCTCCAAACGGCCGCGCAATTCCGCCAGAAGCGCCGCAAATTCCTCCTGCCGCAAAAAATACTCGGCGGCGGAAAGATAGATGAGATCAAAGCGCAGATCCGGCGGCAGCGCGTCCGCGCCCGCGCCGATGTGCACGCGTTCCGGCGGGATGTGCGGCCGTATCCAGTCCATGCCCACAGTGCTGGGTTCGCTGAGGTGCAGTTCCGTATCCGGCAGTTCCCGCAAAAAATTGTATTCGATGAAACCGAGGCCGCTGCCTATGGACAGTGCGCGCAACGGCCGGTTTTTCCCGGAAGCTTGGCGGTGCGCCTGCTCCGCCAGCCAACCGGCGTGCACAAGCTTGGTTTCACGCCAGCTTTTGGGCAGCGCGTCCCAGGACGGATAAATACGAAACAGTGCCTCGTAAAACTGCTCGTAAAACCTGGATTCCGCCAAATGAAAAAACGAAAGTTCGCCGAAGGACGAAAACGCCACGCCGAACCAACTGTTCTGATAAAATCTCCGCACCGGATCTCCCGCTTTTCAAAAAGCTGTTCACCTGAAAAATATCGTTTGCGGCGGGCAAAGCCCGCCCGCGACAGGCCCGCGCCGAGGATGCGCAGGCAAATCCTTGCGGAGAGGACGAACATCGTCAATGTCCGCCCGCTCCGGTTCCGGGTCGAGAGGTCAGGCTCTGGCTTCCAGAGCGGCGACGGAAGGCAGGATTTTGCCTTCCAGCAGTTCCAGCGAAGCGCCGCCGCCGGTGGAGATATAGCCCATCTTGCCGGCCAGGCCGTACTGTTCCACAGCGGCCACGGAATCGCCGCCGCCCACCAGTACATAGGCGGGGCTTGCAGCGAGGATTTCCGCCAGCGCGCGCGTGCCTTCGCCGAAGGGTTCGGTTTCAAAAGCCCCGACAGGGCCGTTCCAGACCACCGTGGCGGCGTCTTTCAGCAGTTCGGCGTACAGGGTCACGGTTTTCGGGCCGATATCCAGAATCATTTCATCATCCGGCACCTGATCGGCGTTGACCGTGCGCACGGCCGCGCCCGGCGCGAGTTCCTTGGCGGTCACCACGTCAACGGGCAGAGGCAGCTGCTTGCCGGCGGCGGAAGCCGCGTCCATGATGCGCTTGGCGTCGGGAATGAGATCGTGTTCACAAAGCGAGGTTCCCACCCTGCAGCCGGCAGCCGCCAGAAAGGTGTTGGCGATGCCGCCGCCCACGATGAGGCGATCGACCTTGGTCACCAGATTTTCCAGCAGGGCCAGCTTGGTCGAAACTTTGGAGCCGCCGATAACGGCCGCCAAGGGGCGCTCCGGCGCATGCAGCACCTTGCCTATGGCCTCCAGTTCGGCCACCAGCAGGGGCCCGGCGCAGGGTTCGGCCGCGAAGCGCACGGCACCTTCTGTGGAAGCGTGCGCGCGATGGGCAGCGCCGAAGGCGTCCATCACATACACATCGCCGAGCGCGGCCAGTTTGCGGGCCAGTTCGTCGCTGTTTTTCTTTTCACCCTTGAGAAAGCGTATGTTTTCCAGCAGCACGATCTGACCGGGCGCGGCCACGGCTTCATCAATGCTTTTTGCCAAGTAGACGTTCTTTTCCAGCAGTTCGGTCAGGCGTTCGGCCACGGGAGCGAGGGAAAAAGCGGGATCGTACTCCCCTTCCGTGGGACGGCCCAGATGCGAAAGGATCACCACCCCGCCGCCCTTGACGTCCGCCAGTTGAATGGTGGGCAGGGCGGCGCGTATGCGCTTGTCGGAAGTAATTTTTCCGTTCTTGAGCGGTACGTTGAGGTCTTCACGTATGACCACGCGTTTGCCCGCCAGATTCATGTCCTTCATCTGCCGTATGTTCATGCTGTCCCCCTTGGTGCATTGATTCATGCTGTCCCCTTTGGAGTAGTATATAGCGCATCGGCCGGCATTAGGAAACACGCCGCAGGCTTTCCTCCACCGCGCGCTCCACGGCCTCCGCCGTGATGCCGAAATGGGCGAAGAGTTTTCCGGCCGGGGCGGACTCGCCGAAGGAGCGCATGCCCACCACCACGCCGTCCAGGCCGAGGTATTTATCCCAAAAATCGGCCGCGCCCGCCTCCACGGCCACGCGGGCGCGCACGGCGCGCGGCAGCACGGCTTCTTTCCAGACCTCGTCCTGCTTGTCAAAAACCGAGGTCGAAGGCATGGAAACCACCCGCACCTTCCGGCCGGCGGCCGTGGCGCGATCCGCCGCGGCCAGGGCAAGCTGCACCTCGGAGCCGCTCGCCATGACGATGACTTCCGGCCTGTCCGCGCAGTCGCGCAGCACGTAGCCGCCGCGTTCCACGGCCGCGATCCGCTCCGGCGTGCGGTCCGCGAAAGGCAGGTTCTGCCGTGAGAGAATCAGGCAACTCGGCGCGTTTTTCTCGCGCAGGGCCTCTTTCCAGGCAACGGCGCTCTCCACGGTGTCGCAGGGCCGCCACACGCGCACATTCGGCGTAAGCCGCAGGCCAGCCGCATGCTCCACGGGCTGGTGCGTGGGACCGTCTTCGCCCACGCCTATGGAGTCGTGCGTCAGCACCCAGATGACCCGTATGCCCATGAGCGCCGCAAGGCGGATCGCGCTTTTGGCATAATCGGAAAAGACCAGGAAGGTGCCGCCGTAGGGCACAAAGCCCCCGTGCAGGGCAAGGCCGTTCATGATCGCGCCCATGGCGAACTCGCGCACGCCGTAGGCCAGATAGTTGCCCCGCTCGCCCGGCGCGATCTGCTTCGACAGTTTGTGGAAGGTGCCCACGGAGCCGGTAAGGTCGGCCGAACCGCCGATAAGTTCCGGCAGATAAGGCGCCAGAGCGTCCAACGTATTTTTGGAGGCGATGCGCGTGGCAATGTTTTCCCGTTTTTCCGCAAAGGCGGCTATGGTTTTATCCGCCTCTTCCTCCCAGCCTTCCGGCAGATCGCCGCGCGTGCGGCGCTCGAACTCCGCCGCTTCGGCGGGATAGGCCTGACGATAGCGCTCAAACAGCTCCCGCCACTCGGCCTGGGCCTTGGCGCCCTTTTCCCGGCAATCCCAGCCCGCATAGACCGCTTCGGGGATGGAGAAAGGCGGCTTGTTCCAGCCCAGGTTTTTGCGCGCGGCCGCGATGCCCTCCGCTCCCAGCGGCGAGCCGTGGCAGGAACTGCTGCCCGCCTTGGGCGAGGCAAAGCCGATGGTGGTGCGACAGACGACGAGGCTGGGCCTGTCCGTCACGCTCATGGCCTCGCGCAGGGCCGCATCCAGCGCGGCGGCGTTGTGGCCGTCCACATCGCGCACCACATGCCAGCCGTAGGCTTCGAAGCGGGCGGGCACGTCCTCGGTGAACCAGCCGTCTATGCAGCCGTCTATGGAAATGCCGTTGGCGTCGTACAGGGCGATGAGCCTGCCGAGCTTGTGTGTGCCGGCCAGCGAACAGGCTTCGTGCGAAAGCCCTTCCATCAGGCAGCCGTCGCCCAGAAAGACCCAGCAGCGGTGGTTGACGATGTCGAAGCCCGGCCGGTTGAATTCCAGAGCCAGCAGTTCTTCCGCAATCGCCATGCCCACGGCCGAGGCCAGTCCCTGGCCCAACGGGCCGGTGCTGATCTCCACCCCCGGCGTGACGCCGTGTTCCGGATGGCCCGGCGTTTTCGAGCCGAGTTGGCGGAAGTTTTCAATCTCGCTCATCGGCAAATCATAGCCGGTAAGGTGCAGCAGCGCATAAAGCAGCATGGAGGCATGCCCGTTGGAGAGCACGAAACGATCCCGATCCGGCCACTGCGGGTCGAGCGGGTTGTGGCGCAGCACATGCCGCCACAGGGCCTCGGCCATGTCCGCCATGCCCATGGGAGCGCCGGGATGGCCGGATTTCGCCTTTTCCACCGCGTCCATCGCCAGGACGCGCACCGCATCGGCAAGCTGTTTACGCTGCATCTATGTAATCCTTACGTTTTCTTGGGAAGGCTCCGCCTCCCCAAACCCCTCCGCCAGGGATAATCCCCTTGGAACCCTGAACAGGGGCATCAGTTCATGTTACGCGCGCTATGCGCTCCACACATCGTCCCGTAAAAAAGAGAGCAAAAGCCCCCGCCGCCGGGGGCGTATAGAAACTAGCCCTCCGCCCGGGCGGCGGCAGCCTGAAACGCCGCAAAACGTTCGGCATAGGGCGGAAAATTGAAAAAGGCCGAGCCGGAAACCAGCGCCCGCGCGCCGCAGCGCAGCAGTTCCGCCGTGTTTTCCGGGGTCACTCCGCCGTCCACTTCTATCATCACGTCGCGCCCCGCGAGCTTGTCACGCAACTGCCTGATTTTATCGAGGGACGCCGGCAAAAAACTCTGGCCGCCGAAACCGGGGTTCACGCTCATGACAAGCACAAGGTCGATGTCGTCCAGCACATAGTCCAGCACGCACAGGGGCGTTGACGGGTTGAGGGATACGCCGACCTTCATGCCCAGGCGGCGGATTTCCGCCAGGGTGCGCTGAAGATGGGTGGTGGCCTCGGCGTGCACGGTGAGCAGATCGGCCCCGGCGTCCCGGAAGGCGGCCAGATAGCGCTCCGGCGCCTCGATCATCAGGTGCACGTCAAAGAAAAGCCGGCTCTTTTTCCGGAGCGCGGCGATGACGGGCGGGCCGAAGGTGATGTTGGGAACATAGTTGCCGTCCATAACATCCCAGTGCACCCAGGAAAGGCCGGCGGCCTCAAGATCCGCGATCTCTTCGGCAAGCCTGCCGAAATCGGCGGAAAGCAGGGAGGGGGAAAGGATCATGTCTGCTCCGGGCACGGGCGTTATTCCGGCCGCAAGAGCTGCCTGAGCCGGCGCAGCTCTTCGGTAAATTCGCGCAGCAATTCCGCCTGGGCCTCAGGCGTGGGAACGGCCCGCAGGGGCACGAGATTGGCGAGGCCGGAGCGGCTTTCCCGTTCCGTTTCCAGCACGCGGCGCGCTCCGTCGATGGTCATGCCTTCCTCGCGCAGCAGAGTGCGGATGCGCCGCAACAGGGCCAGATGTTCCTCGGTATAGAGGCGCTGCCCTTTTTCGGTGCGCAGGGGGGCAAGCTGGACGAATTCGCTTTCCCAGAAGCGCAGCACCGAACTCGGCAGTTCCAGCAGCTCGGCGGCCTCGCCTATGCGATAGGTTTTGTCCGTCAGGCGGTGCTCGGCGTCGGCCGAGCATTCCGCGGAAGCCTGTTGCGTCATGCACTCCCCGCGCGGATCGCGTCCTGATTTAAAGCGGTTTGCCTTTGCAAAAGGGAAACCGTGCAAGGATTTGTCTGCAGATTTTTGCCGAGGGATCGGCGCAGGGCGGGTTTCACCCGCCGACAGGCGACGATCTCAAAGCGAAAATATCTAAATACGGACGCCGAAAGTCCGGCGCAAAGATACTGCCACCTTTTCCCGCTCTTTGTCCACCTCCGCGTCCTTGAGCGTGCGGGAGGCATCCCGGAAAGTAAGGCGGAAAGTAAGGTTGCGATCCACACAGTCTTCCTGCTCGAACACGTCGATAAGCTGCGCGTCTTCCAGGCGGGGCAGGCGCAGGGAGGCGATGTGCTCAAGCACGGCGTCCGCCGTCAGCGAGCCGCCGATAACGGTGATGTCGCGCCGCACCGGCGGGTAGACGGGTAACGGGGCAAAGCGCACGCACACC
>JAVBNZ010000045.1:0-24812 GCA_031551145.1 Desulfovibrionaceae bacterium
CAGCGCTTTTTGCAGCGTCCGTATCAGAGCGGGGGCCGGGGCGGGGGAGAGCGTTTTTTCAACAGTGTGCATGATTGTCCTCATTTTGGGAGGATTTTCCTCTATCGCAGTCACACGCCCTTGTCCACCGGGGGAAGCGGCTCCCCGGAGCTTGCGCCGTCCGCGGCTCTGGTATATGTGCATGCATTGTTATCGTACCGCATAAGGAGTCTTATATGCCCGACGCCAATCCCATGGTGTTGCTGGAGACCACTTCCGGCGACATTCTGCTGGAGCTTTTTCCCGACAACGCCCCGAAAAGCGTGGAGAATTTCCTCGCCTACGTGGACGAGGGCTTTTACGACAACACGATTTTCCACAGAGTAATCAAGGGTTTCATGATCCAGGGCGGGGGCCTCGGCCCGCGCCTGGACGAGAAGAAAACCCGCGCGCCCGTTCCCAACGAGGCCGGGAACGGCCTCAAAAACGAGCGCGGCACGCTGGCCCTGGCCCGCACCATGGACCCGCACAGCGCCACGGCGCAGTTTTTCATCAACTTGGCGGACAACGATTTTCTCAATCATTCTGAGCCGAACGGCCAAGGCTGGGGCTATTGCGTGTTCGGCAAGGTGTCGGAAGGCATGGAAACCGTGGACGCCATCGCCAAGGTCAAAACTTCTTCCCAGGGCATGCATGACGACGTGCCGGCGGACATGGTGCTGATTACCTCCGCCTCACGTTTTTCCTAGACAGTGTCGCACGAGCGCCTTTTTGCCTCCGGCGGCGTCAGATTTCGCCTTGTATTCCGGTCGAGGACGAGAAAAGTCCACTCCCTTCATACAAGGCTCATCTTCCTTGCCGGAGAACAAAAAAATCATCTCGTGACAACACTGTCCGGAGGCGACTGTTTCAAGCGCACATCTATAAATGAGGATACATGAAAAAAACCGTATATTGGATAGAAGGCGACGGCATCGGCCCGGAAATCTGGCGGGCGGCGCGTCCGGTCATCGACGCGGCTCTGGCGAAGCACGGCAACGGCGCGCTCAGTCTTGAATGGCAGGAACTTGCCGCCGGGGAAAAAGCCTTTGCCGAAAACGGCGCCTACATGCCCGAAGCCACGCTGGAAACCCTGAAGAACGCCGAACTGGCCATGAAGGGACCGCTGGGCACGCCCGTGGGCAAGGGTTTCCGCAGTCTCAACGTGCTGCTGCGCCAAACCCTCGATCTCTACGCCTGCATACGTCCGGTGCGCTGGTTCGCGGGCACGGCTTCACCCGTGCGGCACCCCGAGCGCGTGAACATGGTGATTTTTCGGGAAAACACCGAAGATCTCTATGCCGGCATCGAATACACGGCCGGCAGCCCGGAAGCGAAAAAGCTGATCTCCTTCCTGCGCGACAGCTTGAACGCCAAGGTGGACGACGCGGCGGCCGTGGGCATCAAGCCCATGACCGAGGGCGCCTCCAAACGCCTGATCCGACGCGCCCTGCGCTACGCTCTGGAGCGCAGGCTGCCCAGCCTGACGCTCATGCACAAGGGCAACATCATGAAGTTCACCGAAGGAGCGTTCCGTACCTGGGGCTACGAGGTGGCGGCCAGGGAGTTCGGCGAGCGCACCTGCACGGAGCAGAACCCGGTTAAAGGCCTTCTGATGGTCAAGGACCGCATAGCGGACAACATGTTTCAGGAAGTTCTGATCCGGCCGGAGAACTACAGCGTGATCGCCACGCCGAATTTGAACGGCGACTATATCTCGGACGCGCTCGCGGCCCAAGTGGGCGGGCTGGGCATAGCGCCCGGCGTGAACATGTCGGACAGCCTGGCTTTTTTCGAGGCCACGCACGGCACCGCGCCCGCCATCGCGGGGCAGGACAAGGCCAACCCCTCCAGCCTCATCCTGTGCGGCGCGCTCATGCTTGAGCACATCGGGCAGACCGCGGCGGCCAAGGCTCTGGAAGCGGCTGTGGAAAAGACCCTGCTGGCCCGCACGCTGACCCCGGATCTGGCCGCGCAGGCCGAAGACGCCCGCGCCGTGGGCTGCGTCGAGTTCGGCGAACTGGTGGGCGCCGCCTTGTAGACAGTGTCGTCACGAGCGCCTTTTTGCCTCCGGCGGCGTCAGATTATCACACGGCCTTTTTGCTTCGGGCGGGTATTGAAAAATACGCTTCTCGGCAGAAAGGCCGTTTTCGTTGGAAAGGTCGAGCAGTTCAGTCGTTTGCCGGTGGAGCCGGCGAAACAAACACGGACTGTTGGCTCAAGGATACGCTACTGCATCAGACGTGTTTCCAGCGCCTCCAGCCAGGCGTTGAAGTGACGGCATTTTTCCCGCACTACGGCCAAATCGGCTTTTTGCATAAATGTGGGAGCCTGCGCTGAGCCGGATCTGCCTTTTGTGTAACGTCCCTCTGTCAACGCATGCAGGCGGCGCGAAGGGCATGTGTCGTAATTATCGTTGATAAATTCGCAATTATGTCCCGCTTCTTTGATAGTGTTCTTCATGGCATCGGCCAGGCCGGCGTCGTCAAGCAGACCGGCCAGGATTTCCGGCTGACTGAAGAGCAGGGTTTCAAATTCGTGCGGCTGGATATGAGGAATAAAATGGTTATCCCATAATACGCCCGGATGTATCTGCCGCACGGCTTCTGTCAAGGCTTCTTCCAGTTCCCGGATTTCCACATATTTATCCAACTTTTTGGAGCGAATCGCTTCATAGTCGGGCCAGCCGTTGCCTAAGGCATAGTAGTCGAAGCAAGTTGAAACAAAACAACCTTTGTGAGTACGAGCCAATCTTGCCACATGCTGATTGAATTCAGGCAGGTTGAATCTTCCGCCTCCCGGGTTGGATCTTCTTTCTCCGATCCTGATACATTGCAGCCTGACTTTCATCATACGAAAATGTGGATCGAGCAGGATTGGAAGAGCGGTCTGCTCCGTTTCGCCTTCAACAATGATGAACAGGGTCTTATTCATAATCAGGCCCTGCCTGGATCACGTTTTTCCGCCACAGATCTTCCAGGGTGTATTCGTCAAGCCAGTCCTCAAATTCGGCTCTGTCCAAACGACGGAAAGTGCTGCCCCCGTCCTCTCTGCCCACCACTATGATGTCTTCCGGCTCCATGCTGTTCAACAGGCCGGGAGATTGCGTAGTTACGATAACCTGCATGCGGTCGGCCGCCTCGTGCAGCAACCCCCGGAAGATGGTCAGCGCGCGGGGGTGAAGGCCAAGTTCCGGCTCATCAATAAGCACGGTGGCGGGGGGCATGGGCTGCATCAAAACCGTGGTGAGAGCGATGAATCGCAATGTACCGTCTGAAAGCTGCCAGGGCTGCATGAGCCTCTCAACGCCTTTTTGCCTCCACCTGAGGCGGCAGGTCTCCCTGCCGTCAGGGCCGCTTTTTTCCGCCTCAAGCGAAAAGTCGGCAAAAAAAGGCGCGACGACCTGGACAGTTTCAACGATCCGCCTGTAGGCGGCCTCATGATTCTGCTGCAAATACAAAAGAAATGGGGCCAGATTTGAACCGTCCTGTAGCAGGCGTTTATCTCCGCCTATGATTCCGGCACGGCGAAGCGGAGCGTTTTCGGAGGTGTCGTGAAAGTGGTAGACGCGCCAACTACTGATGGCGTCATAAATATGGCCGCAAACATTGCGCTCTCCCGTGAGCCCGCTGTAGCCGCCGTCGCCTTTCCAGCCCGGAAGACGGGCTTCTTCACGCGAACCGTTGGGATAAGGCCGTTCTTTGTTTTTGAGCCACGTTTTCTCGTCGGAGACTTCCATTTTGTCGGCCAAAAACGGCCTGAGCGTAAATTTGTAACTGTTGATCCCAAACTTCAACAGGCCTATGACCTCGCCCGACTTTACATCACCACCGAAGCAAATACTTTCCGCACCGCCGCTCTTGAAGATAAATTCTTGCAATCCCCCCCTCGACATGTATTCCAACATGCGGAAAAAGCTTATAAAATTGCTTTTCCCGGAACCATTGGAACCGATGAGAATATTGAGGTTTTTCAGATTCAGGTCGGAAAGCGTTTTAATGGACTTGAAGCCGGTTATGGACAGGTAGTCTAACGGCCGCATAGGGTTCCGCCTCGTTTTACAATGAATGACATGCGCCGCAAGCTGCTGTCCGGCGCGTTCATGTGCTGAAAGTATATCTCGGCGGGCGTATTTTGCCTATAGGCACGAAATGGGAAAATCGCTTGACAGTATACAACTAAAAATATAGTTTTATAGTCATAACGATTTTTGTAGTCATATAGAGAGGGGAAGTATGAACCGCGACTACATCGACGACCTGCCTCAGGACTGGCTGCCCGCCGCCGGGGTATTTGCCGCCCTGGGCGATCCCGTGCGGCAGAAGATCCTCCTGCTTTTCGAGCCGGGCGAGGAGCTTTCCATCAAGGACATCGCCGATCTGCTTCCCGTCAGCCGCACCACGGTCGTGCATCATCTCACGGTGCTGGAGCGCAGCGGCATCCTGCGCTTCAGGCGCAGCGGCAAGGCCGCGTTGTACAGCGTGCGGCCAAAAGTGGTGCTGGAGGCCCTGGATCGCCTGCGGGATTATATCCATCTAACTTTTTCCGACAATCTTCCCCAATAATTTCCCGGAGCACACACCGTGAACACGAACACCTTCGGACAGCCCGGCACCCTGATCGGCATGAGCGCCTGCTACGCCCTCGGCACTTTTACGGACAATTTTTACAAACAGGCCGCCATTCTGCTGGCCGCCGCCTCGCAGATGACCTCCATGCAGAGCCTGGCCACGCTGCTCTTTTCCCTGCCCTACATCCTTTTTTCGGCCTGGGCCGGCTGGCTGGCGGACCGCGCGCCCAAAAAATACATCGTCGTCGCGGCCAAGAGCATTGAACTGGCCGCCCTGCTTGCGGGCGCGCACATGCTGGTGACGGTGAACTGGCCGGGCATACTGGCGGTTATCACAATCATGGGCACGCAGGCCGCCGTGTTCGGCCCGGCCATCAACGGCTCCATACCCGAGCACTTTCCGGCCGGGCGCGTGCCGAGGGCGAATTCGCTGATCAAGCTCTCCTCCACCTGCGCCATTCTGGCGGGCATGGCCCTGGCCGGGCTTTTTCTCGACCTGCGCTTCGCCCCGCTGCGGGAGTGGCTGCCCGCCTTCGGCCTTACGGGAGCAGGGGCGGGCGCGGCGGCCGACGGTCCGGCCCTGGGCAGACTGACGGCAGCGGCCTTCATCATCGTCGTGGCCTTTGCCGGGGTGATCACGGCCTTTACCCTGACGAAAAAGACCCCGGCGGCGCAAAAAAGCCCCTTCCCGCTTTCCGGTCCCCTGGATTCCGTGCGCCATGCGCTGGCCTGCCGGAAGGACCCGGAGCTCTTCCTGGTGCTGACGGCCGAGGCCTGGTTCTACGGCATTGCCGCTCTGGCCGTGATCAGCGTGGCCAACCTTTCCGCCTCCCTGGACTACGGCAACACGACGGCCGGGATCATGTCCGCCGCGCTCACCTTGGGTGTGGCCGGCGGGGCGATCATCGGCGGGCGCGGTCCGGCCGAAGGATGGCGCAGACTGCTTGTTCCGGCGGCAGGCGCGATGGGCGTCATGTTTCTCGCAACCGCGTTGACGCCGCTCGTTCCCGCTCATTCCCCGTTTGCCGGCCTGAACCCGCAACAGTGCTGGTGTTTTGTTACGCTTCTTCTCAGCGGCGTGTGCGGGGGCGTCTATCTCATTCCCCTGGCGAGCTTTATCCAGATCCGCCCGGCAGCGCACGAAAAGGGCAAGATCCAGGGCGTTTCCAACTTCATGTGCTTCATGTCCATGGCCCTGTTCGGCGCCTTGTTCAAATTCATCGGCCTGCTGCCTCCGGCCCTGACCTTTGTGTGTTACGGCCTGGCCACCCTGGCCTTCGCCCTGTTCTACGCCGGCGGCAGGCTGCGCTCGTTGCGCGGCGGCAGCATGCGGGATGTTGCCGCTTCTCCTCCGGGAACCCTTCTGCGCCTGCTCCTCTCCCTGCGCTACAGGGTGCGGGAACGCGGCCTGGAAGCCCTGCCCGCGCCGACTCCCGGCGGCCTCGGCGTGCTTTTTCTGCCCAACCATCCGGCGCTTGTCGATCCGCTGATCGTCTATTCCCTCATTGCCGGCCTGCGGCCGCGCCCCCTGGCCGACGCCCGGCAGATGGCCGGCCCGTTGGGGCGTTTTGCCTCCCGCGTCGTGCGCGCCGTGATCATCCCCGATCCGTACAAGGACGGCAAAAAGGCGGCGGACGCCGTTATGGCGGGCATTGCGGAGATAGCCGCGGCCCTGCGGCGCGGGGACAACGTGCTGCTGTACCCGGCCGGCCGCATTTACCGGTCCGGACGGGAGCGGCTGGGTGCGAATTCGGCGGTTGCGCGCCTGCTGGCCGATCTCCCCGGCCTGCGTGTGGTGGCGGTGCGCACGTCAGGCTTGTGGGGCAGTTCGTTCAGCCGGGCCGTAGGCGCACCCAACTTCGCGCTCCGCCTCGCGCGCGGCGCGGCCGTACTGCTTGCGAATCTGGTTTTTTTCACTCCCAGGCGGGAGGTGGAGGTCGAGTTCGCCGAACCTTCGGATCTGCCGCGCGACGGCGACAAAACTCGGCTCAACGCCTATCTTGAAAATTTTTACAGCGCGGCGGAACGCCCGGCAACAAGCGTGCCCCTGTGGTTTCCCCTGGGGAGCGCGCCGCGCATTCTGCCGGAACCGGAATACGCCTCTCCCGGCCGGGTGCTTGAAGCGGTGGACGACGAACAGCGCGAGGCCGTCTATGCGATTCTGCGCGAACATGCTGAACTGCCCGCAAACGCTCCGCTCGGTCCGGAGATGAGCTTGAGCGCCGATCTCCATTTGGACAGCCTGGCCCTGATGGAACTGGGCCTGAGCCTGGAGGCGGAGTTCGGCTGTTCCGTGCCGAATCTGGAAAAACTGATCACCGTGGGCGACTGCCTGGCGGCCGTTTCCGGTTTGTTGGCAGATGACGGGGACGAACGGCCCCGGCCGGCTCCCGGGGCGTGGCTTGCCCTGAACGAGGAAAACGAACGCTCCCTTGCCCTGCCCGGCGGCGCGGCCAGGGTGCCGGACGCCTTTCTGCGCCTGGTGCGCGAAGCTCCCGGCCGGCCCCTGTTCGCGGACCGCTCCCGCGTCATCAGCCGCCGCAATGCCCTGATCGCCGTGCTGGCTCTCAGCCGCCGCCTGCGCGTCTTGCCGGGTGCGGGGCCTGATGCGGGGCCGGGTGAACGTTTGGGCGCTCGCCTGGGCATTATGTTGCCGGCCGTGCCGGCCGCGCCCCTGGTGTGGATCGCGGCCCTGCTGGCGGGCCGGGAGCCGGTGCTGCTCAACTGGACGGCCGGGCCGCGCAGCCTGCGCCATTGCGTGGAACTTGCCGGCGTGGCGCATGTGGTCAGCGCTTCAGCTTTGCTCGATCAACTGGAACGCACGGGCAACGGCGCGGCCGGGCTGCCCGTAACCTGGATTAAGGCCGATGCGGTCTTTGCCGGGCTCTCCCGCTTTGAAAAACTGTGCGCCGCCGCCCGAGCCTTCGCACACTGCCTGGGGCCGGCCGCCGTATCCACAGCGCGCGTGCCCGAGATTGCGGCCGTGCTCTTCACTTCCGGTTCCGAAACCGCGCCCAAGGCCGTGCCTCTCACGCACGCGAACCTTATGGCCAATGCCGGGGATCTCGTGCAGGTGCTGGGCCTCTCCCGCCGGGATCGCCTGCTCGCCATGCTGCCGCCCTTCCATTCTTTCGGGCTGCTGGCAAACATGGTGCTGCCCTGCACCTGCGGCCTGCCGGCGGCCTTTCATCCCAATCCCACCGAAAGCGCGCCCCTGGTTTCGCTGGTGCGGGATTTCAAGCTCACGCTGCTGGGCGCTACGCCCACCTTTCTGGAGGCCATGCTGCGCCGCGCGCGGGGTACGGCCGACCTGGATTCGCTGCGCTACGCCTTCGTGGGCGCGGAAAAATGCCCGGAACACGTCTACCGCGCCTTTGCCGAATGCTGCCCGCAGGCCGCCCTGTGCGAGGGTTACGGCATCACCGAATGCTCGCCCGTGGTGGCGGTCAACAGGCCGGGCGACGCGCGGCCCGGCTCCATCGGGCATGCGCTGCCCTCCGTTGAGGTTGCCGTTGTGCGCGAGGACGAGGAGGGCCGGCCGGCCCGCGTGCCCGATCTCCGGCCCGGAGAGGAAAGCGCGGGCGGTCTGCTGCTTGTGCGCGGGCCGAGCGTGTTCGGCGGCTATATCGGGCAGGCCCCTGACCCCTTTGTGGAGTTCGAAGGCCGGCGCTGGTACGGCACGGGTGATCTCGTGGCCCGCGACGAAGAAGGCAGGCTGTGGTTCAAGGGGCGGGTGAAGCGCTTTGTGAAGATGGGCGGGGAAATGATTTCCCTGCCCCAGATGGAGGAGGCGCTGCAGGAGTTTTTCGCCGCAGGCGGCGCGCCGGACGACGGCAAACCCCATGTGGCCGTGGAAGTGCGGCCGGGCAGCGAAGAAGCCGGGCAGGCGGAAATATGGGCCTTCACCACCTTCGAGACCGACACCCGCGCTCTGAACGCGGCCCTGCGCGCGGCCGGCATGGCTCCGGTCTGCGCCGTCAGGCGGGTCGCGCACCTGGCGGAAATTCCCCTGCTGGGCTCGGGCAAGACGGACTACAGGGCGCTGAAAGAGATTGCCGGACAACGCGCCGGATGACGCGGGAGCGGGTGGCGCTCAGCAGTCGCCCGCGCTCTTCTTTCCCCTGTCCGTCACCAGCACAAAGACCGCCGCAATCACCAGGACCGCGCCCAACCAGCCCGGCGGGCTGAAGCGTTCGTTCCACCAGAGAAAAGCGGCGGCGCAGCCTATGACGGGCTCCAGATTGACGATAACGGCGGCGGGCGCGGGATTGACGCTGCGCATGCCCAGCCCGTAGCAGAGATAGGGCAGATAGGTGACCACGACCAGACCCGCGAGGGTCTGGAGCCAGGCGAGCGGGGAATGGCGTGAAAGATCGGCGAAGGGAGCGAGCAGCAGCGCGCCGCCCAGCATGGCCCAGGCATAGAGCGTGATCGGCGAATACGTGCCCCGCCATTTGAAATTCCAGGGAAAGTGCAGGGCGTAGAAAAAACCCGAGGCCAGGGCCGTTGACGCGCCGAGCAGGGAGAGCCTGCCGTCCGTGTCGCCGGCCAGGCTGACGAGCGCCACGCCGAGCATGGCCGTGCCCATGGCGAACAGGCAGCGCCGGCCGAGCCGATGCTTGAACAGGAGGGCGGACATCAGCGCCACCCAGGCCGGAGCGGTGTAGAGCAAAACAACGGCAAAGGCCGCGCCGCTTTCGTGCACGGCCACCTGGTAGCTGATGTTGAGCAATCCCAAACCGATCATGCCGAAAAGCACGAGCCTGGGCGCATCCGCCGGGCGCACGCGCAGGTTTTTCGTACACAGCGCATGCAGGCTGAAACAGGCGCAGCCCACGGCACAACGCAAAAAGGCGATTTCGTGCGCGTTGAAGCCGAGTTCGAACAGGCCGCGCGACACCGGGCCGTACATGCCCCAGAAGAAGGCGGCCAGGGCCAGCAGCGCGTAGCCCGTACGCGGCAGGCCGACGGTCTGCGCGTTACCCGAGATCAACGCTTTCGCCGGGTTTGACGGCAATCATGCGGCAGTTCGGAGCCTGCCTGCCCAGTTCGCCGCGCAGCTCGTCGGTTTGCGGGGCGAGCACGGGAAAGGTGCCCCAGTGCATGGGCAGCAGGGCCTTGGTCTTCAACAGTTTGCAGGCCAGCGCGGCCTGGCGCGCATCCATGGTGAAAAAGCCGCCGATGGGCAGCAGCGCCAGATCAAGGGGATACAACTCGCCCCACAGGGCCATGTCGCCGAACACGCAGGTGTCCCCGGCGTGGTAGAAGGTGAAGCCCGAGGTCATGCGCACGATATAGCCCGCCGGCACGCCGGTTTCCGAGCTGTGGAAGGCGGGAATCATGGTGACGCGTATGCCTTTGTGCTCCACCGTGCCGCCCATGTTGAAACCTATGCCGGCGAAAAGCTGGGATGCGGGCAGGCCCGCTTCAAGAAAGCGCGCACCCGTGCCCACCACGCAGCCGAGCATGGCGCCGCTCGCTTTGCAGATTTCCAGGGCCTGGCCGGCGTGGTCGCCGTGGTCGTGCGTGACCAGCACCAGATCGGGAGCGGGGACGGATTTCCAGTCCACAGGGCAGAGCGGGTTGCCCGCGAAAAAGGGATCGACCAGCACGCTGAGCGCGCCGTCGAAAATACGCACATTGGAGTGTCCGTACCAGGTGATGTTCATGCGCAGCCTCCGGGGAAGCGGTTGTTTCGTTGCTTGTCTTCCGCTTGCAGAATCAGGGAGTGGCTGCTTTTGCCGTCAGGCAAGGAAAGACGAGCTTTTGCCGACGGGAGTGGACTCTTTTCGTCCATGACCGGAGGCAAAAACAAAGTCTGACGAAGCATCACGGCAAAATGGGCCGCTCCCTGCGTAATGTATACCTTGACAGGGGGAGGGCACAAGCGCTAAGGGCTTATCCACCCCATGCGCGGATGTAGCTCAGTTGGATAGAGCGCCACCCTCCGGAGGTGGAAGTCGGGAGTTCGAATCTCTTCATCCGCGCCAGAACAGATTCCGCACGCGTCCGCTTGAGTCCGCAAGACCTGAGCGGACGCTGCTTTTCAGGTGTTCCCTCCTCCGTTTGATTCCGCATAATGCCGCTTGCATCCGCCATCCTCTGGGGACAACATAGATACTCAGCATGTGCTTGTTTATGAAGTCCATGCCGGTTACGTCCTGATCCCGGCCGTGCGTCACCAGAAAGAAGCCGGGTATCAGCCCCTCTTACCCGCCGCGTTGCCGCAAGGCGTACAGGCTTTGCAGCAGCACGGACACGCAGATGAGGAAGAGCCCGGCGAAGAAGGAAGGGCCCAGTTCGCTTGCCTCTCCGAACAGCATCATGGCGAGCACGATGCTGTAAACGGGCTCCAGGTTGTAGCTCAGGTTGACGGTGAAGGCGGAAATTTTTTGAAGAGTTTGTATTTGCAGGAGAAAACAGACGATGGTGCAGAGCGAGGAGAGCACGAAGAGCCAGAGGAGATCACTGCGACTCGGCACGAGAGGCACGCTTGGAAACAGCGCGAGATAGACCGGCGCGGCCAGGGTCAGAAAGGCGAAACCGCCCAGCATTTGATAGAAAAGCATGGTGCCCGAATCGTGCCGTCTTCCTACCCGCCGTATGCCGATGGCGAAAAAAGCGGACAGCACGGCGGAGAGCACGCCCAGAATCATGCCCGTGCGGTAGCGGGTATCGAAGTGGAATATGAGCGCGATGCCGGCCACCGCGATCAGGCTGAAGAAAAGTTCACGCCATGACGGTTTTTTTCGGAGGAAAAGGGGCTCGAAGAGCGCCGTGAAAAAGCCCGTCGAAGCAAAGCAGACCACGGCGATGGAGACGTTGGCGTATTTGATGCTGCCGTAGAAGAATATCCAGTGCAGCGCGATCAGCGCGCCCACGCCGCAGATTTCCAGGGCTTGGCGCAGGGGCGGGCGCGGAAATTTTCCGGCGATCAGGGCATAGCCCATCAGCAACACGCTTGCCATGAGCAGCCTGTACCACACCAGAGGGCCTTCGGGCAGTTCTATGAGCCTGCCCAGAATACCCGTAAATCCCGCGAGCAGGATGGCGACGTGCAGTTTGAGAAAAGCGTTGCCCATGGCGTGTATTGTCGCGGACGGGCTTTGCCCGCCCGCGACAAACCCTAATCCATGATTCTGCCTTGAAGCCACATGATGGCGTCGATTTCGTCCCCGACCTTGGGCGTGAAGTTTTTGCACACGCGGGCCGGGGCGTAGAGGGGCAGATCCAGCGGTTCCTGCGTATCCAGGCCGAAGTTCAGGCGGAGCTGGTACACGACCTCGTTGTCGAGCTTGAATTCTTCCATCGCCAGGATGGGCGCGCGAAGCTGATAGACCGTGTAGTGCGGCGAGGGCAGCAGAATGCAGGCGCCGCGCAACGCGATCTTCAGCGGCGGCACGTCCAGTCGGGTTCTGTCCGGGTTTTCCGCCAGCCAGTGCTCGGCCCAGGCTTCAAAGCGCGAACCGGAGGTAATGGTCATGTCGTCCAGCAGCGCCTTGCGCACGCCGTAGGCCAGGCCCGCCAGCATGAAGGTGGGGCGCACGCCCGGCGTCATCAGGGCTTCGCGATCCCTGAAATAGAAGGGCGTGTAAAACCACAGGGGCTGCGCCCCCTCGTTGCGGCAGGCGGCCACGTGCGCTTCGGCCCCGTTGGGCCAGGGATACAGATCCTCTATGGTCAGATCGTTGGGCGCGCCTTCCAGCAGGGGAACGGCGGTGACGGGTTCCAGCTTCCCGCCTTCCTCGCCGCTCATGAGCACGGCCGCCCGGACGGGATTGTCCTCCGGCCAGCCCATGAGCACGTATTCCCGGCCGCCGCGTTTGGCCTGCCAGGAAGGACGGGTGCCGCCGGCGCCCAGCACCGTGCCGATCACCTGCGGCATCAGGGCCGCCGGGTTGCCGAGCAGGGCGGCCCAGGGGTCGCCCAGGCCTTCCACATGCACCTGCTCCAGGTCCATAGGATCGCGTTGTTCTTCAACCATATTTCCGCCTCCGGCGGCAACTTCGATTAATGCCTGTCTCTGCGCCGGTCGCCGCCGCGATCCCGATCCCGGCCGCGATCGCGGTCTCCGCGTCCTTCACGGGGAGGGCGGGCGGTTTCCTCGGGATTCCAGGCAATGCCCTGGGCTTCGAGCATCACGACCTTGCGGCTGGCGCGGATGCGGTCGCCGTTGATTTCGATGACTTTCACCTCCATGTCCTCGCCGAGGCGGGCGACGTCGGAGGCCTGGGCCACGCGGTTGACGTCGAGCTGGGAAATATGCACCAGGGCTTCGACGTTGGGCATGATTTCGACGATCGCGCCGATTTCAAGCACCTTGCGCACCTTGCCGTGATAGTTCTTGCCCAGTTCCGGGCGCTGGTCGTAATAGCCGACCATTTCAACGGCCTGGTTGAGCGCGTCGAGCGTGGGCGCGAACACGGAAACGCGGCCGCTGTCCTCGATGTCGATGGACGCGCCGGTGGCGGCGGTGATGGCCTTGATGTTCTTGCCGCCGGGGCCGATGATCAGGCGGATGATCTCGGGATTGACGAAGATTTCGCTGTGCTGGGGGGCATAGCGGGAGAGTTCCCTGCGCGGCTCGGCTATAAGCTTGGCCATTTCGCCGAGGATGTGCAGGCGGGCTTCCTTGGCCTGGGCCATGGCGCCGGCCATGATTTCGGTGGTGATGCCGGTGATCTTGATGTCCATCTGCACGCCGGTAACGCCCTCGTCGGTGCCGGCGATCTTGAAGTCCATGTCGCCCAGGGCGTCTTCGTCGCCGAGGATGTCGGTGAGCACGATGAACTTGTCGCCCTCTTTAATCAGGCCCATGGCCACGCCGGCCACGGGTTTGCTCACGGGCACGCCGGCGTCCATCAGGGCGAGGGAGGCGCCGGACACGGCGGCCATGGAGGAGGAGCCGTTGGACTCCATGGTCTCGGCAACTATGCGCAGAGTGAAGGGGAAGGTGCCGTCGGCCGGAAGCACGGGCTTGATGGATTTTTCCGCCAGCGCGCCGTGGCCGATTTCGCGGCGGGAGACGCGCACGGGCTTGACCTCGCCCACGGAGAAGGGCGGAAAGTTGTAGTGGAGCATGAACTTCTTGTGGATGTCGCCCACCAGGGAGTCCATGCGCTGTTCGTCGGTGGAGGAGCCGAGCGTGGTGATGACGAGCGACTTGGTTTCCCCGCGCGCGAACAGCGCCGAGCCGTGGGCGCGCGGCAGCACGCCGAGTTCGATGCTGATGGGCCGCACGCTTTTGGTGTCGCGGCCGTCGATGCGGGTGCCTTCATCCACGATGCGCCGACGCACCAGCGTTTTTTCCATGTCGCCCAGCAGGTCGCCCGCGCCGCCCAGGCCGGGATGTTCGGCAAAGGAGGCATCTTCCTTCAACTGCTGCACGACCAGTTTTTTTATTTTGCTTTTGGCGTCGCGGCGCTCCATTTTTTCGGGGATGCGCAGGGCCGCCGGCAGGCCGGCCGCTTCGGCCAGTTCGCGAACTTTGGCTTCCAGGGCCGGATCGGCCGGAGTGGGGTTGAATTCCATCTTGGGCTTGCCGGCCAGACGGTGCAGTTCGAGTTGGGCGTCGATCAGCGGCTGGATTTCTTTCCTGCCCCAGTCGAGAGCCTCGATGATCACGGATTCGGGCAAAAAGCGGGCTTCGCCTTCCACCATCACCACGGCGTCGCGCGAGGCGGCGAAGAGGATGTTCAGATCGCTCTGGGCCTGTTCCTTGATCGAGGGATTGAAGACGAATTCGCCGTTGATGCGCCCCACGCGGCCGCCGGCCACCGGGCCTTCGAAGGGCAGGGGGGAGAGCATCAGCGCGGCGGAAGCGCCGGTAAGGGCCAGGATGTCGGATTCGTTCTCCTGGTCGGAGGAGATCACGTTCGCCAGCACCTGCACGTCTTCTTTCAGGCCTTTGGGAAAGAGCGGGCGGATGGGGCGGTCGATAAGGCGGGAAACCAGGGTTTCGCGCTCCGAGGGGCGGCCGATTTCGCGCCGGAAAAAGCTGCCGGGAATGCGTCCGGCGGCGTACATTTTTTCGGAATATTCCACGGTCAGGGGGAAGAAGCCCTTTTCCACCTCAAGCGGCTGCGAGCACACGGTGACGAGCGCCACGGTGCCGCCGCACTGCGCCCAGACGGAGCCGAGGGCCTGGTTGGCCATGCGGCCGGTTTCGAGCATGATTTCTTTGCCGCCCACCACGGCCTTGACCCGGATGGGATTGAATACGCTTTCCATAATAATTTGAATTCCTTTCGTATGAAGGGGATTCCGGGGAAGGCCGCGAAGCGTTCGCAAACTTGCCCGGATGCCCCTTCTTGTTACCGCTCCTCGGCGGAAAGATGTTTGCGGGAGCACGTCCCGCAAACCCGCCTTGTCGCTCAAAGGCGCTGCGCGCCTGACTCCGTCGGCCTGTGCCGGTGTCCACACGATGTGGGGTTAAAAGTGAGGGAAGAGGGCAGGGGGAACCCCCTGCCCTTTCCTAAAATCTTACTTGCGCAATCCTAACTTCTCAATAAGAGCGCGGTAACGCTGAATATCTTTGTCTTTCAGATAGTTCAGAAGCTTTCTGCGCCGGCCCACAAGTTTGAGCAATCCCGTGCGGGAGTGGAAGTCTTTTTTGTGGGCTTTAAAATGGTCGGTCAGGCCTTCAATGCGGGCCGTAAGCAGCGCGACCTGCACTTCGGGGGACCCGGTGTCCCCTTCGTGCCGGGCGTGCGTGTCCATGACGGATTTTTTCTGTTCCGCGTCCATCACCACAGCAGTATCCTCCAAAGGATGGGGTTAATAGAGCCCCCGCAGCACCGTCCAGGCGGGTCGGCCGTCCGTGACGCGCAACTCGGCCAAAGCCAGAGGATTTTCGTCGGGGTCCAGCAACAGGGCGCGGTCGCCTTCCCGGGCGGTTGCGCGGCGCGCGCGCTCCCCTTCGTGGGGGGCGGGCATGCCGTTGCGCATGCGGGCCGCTTCCTCCGCCGCCAGGGTGATGACCGGCCAGTCGGGAAGGGCTTTCGCCAGGGGCTGAACCCGTTCAAAAAGCCGCTCCGGCTCGGCGAGGAGCGCGTCCAGCGTGCAGGCCGCGTCCAGACCGAAGGGGTGGCTGTACTCCCGGGTCAGTTCCGTGAGCACGGCTCCGCACCCAAGGCGCATCCCCAAGCTGTGGGCCAGGGAGCGTATGTAGGTGCCGGAACTGCAAACGACCCGGAAGGTTGCGTGCGGAAGCTCCACATCAAGGAGTTCCGCGCGCGAAATTTCAATATCCTTCACTTTTTCCGGAAGTATGGTACCAGCGCGGGCCAGTTTGTACAAGGGTTTGCCCTGGTGTTTCGCCGCCGAATACGGCGGCACGGTCTGCGCGGAGCGCCCTTCCCAGGCCTTGATCTCCGCCCGCAGCGCGTCTTCGGTCACGTGATCCCAGGGATGTTCCGCGATCACACTGCCTTCGGCATCCCAGGTGTCCGTGATCCGCCCGAGGCGCAGGCGGCCGGAATACACTTTCACGCCGCCCGCCGTCAAATGGCCGGAAAGTTTGGTGGCCTGGCCCAGCAGCACCAGCAGCACTCCTTCGGCCATGGGGTCGAGCGTGCCGGCGTGGCCGATCTTTTTCTGGCCGAGGCGCTTGATTGCGGCGATGCAGCGGGCGGAAGTGGGGCCTTTGGGCTTGTTGAGCACCAGCACCCCGTGCGCCTGGAGAAGATTCGTCACGCCGCTCCGTCCAGAAGTTCGCGCGCCGCGCGCTCCACGCTTTGCAGCGCCTGCTCGGGCGTTTCAAGCAGGGTGGCGCCGGCCGCGTTTTTGTGCCCGCCGCCGCCGAAACGCAGGGCCAGGGCGCGTATGTCCAGATCGCCGGAGGAGCGCAGGCTCAGCTTGCAGCGATCCGGCGCGTCCTCGCGCAGCAGGGCCGCGATCTCCACCCCTTTGTGCCGGCGCAGAAATTCCACAAAGCCTTCCAGATCTTCCGGCGATGCGCCGAATTCCTCAAAATCCCGCTTCCGCACCGGAACGAGCAGCAGCCGGCCTTCCAGGCGCAACTCCAGGCGGGCGAACAGCGCGCCCCACAGCCGGCTTTTGTGCAGCGTCCATTGTTTGTCCATGTGGTCGCGCACTTCGTCCACGCGCAGCCCGTTGTCCGCCAGTTCGGCCATCAGCCGGAACACGTTGCCCGTGGTGTTGGCGAAGGAGAAGGATCCCGTGTCGGCAACCAGGGCCAGGCACAAAGCCGCGGCCAATTCGCCGTCCATGCGCACGCCGGCCGCGCGCGCGACCTCGGCCGCAAGCTGCCCGGTGGCCGCGAATTCCGGTTCCACCCAGTTGGCGAGCGTGCCGAAAAGCGGGTTGCCCAGGTGGTGATCCAGGTTGATCGAGGGCAGCTTCGTCAGCAGGCGCGCGAGTTCCGGCCCCGTGCGGGCCGCGTCCCCGCAATCCAGAATGATGGCCGTTTCCGGCGTGAAGGGCAGGCGATCAAGCTCTGTATGCCACGGCCCCGGCAGGGCGAGCCAGGCATAGCGAACCGGCAGGGGGGAGGCATTGTACAGCGCAAAGCGTTTGCCCAGGCGCTCGAGCAGCCGGCCCACGGCGACCGTGGCCCCCACGGCGTCGCCGTCCGGCGAGGCATGGGCCGCGACGAGAAAGTTGTCGCGTTTGCGCAGCAGCGCGGCCACCTGCGCGGCTTCTTGGTATATTTCCGCTGTTTTTTTCATTCGGCGGTAAAGAACTCCAGATCGCTGTGGACCATTTCTTCCGGGCAGGAAGCTTCCAGCATCAGCAGGCATTTGTTCATGCGGCTGCGCAGGTGCCCTTCCTCATTGGACACGGAAACCACGGAGAGGCGCAGCCGGGTCAGGCTTTCGTGCGTGCCGGCTTCGGCCACGGCCACGTTGAACCGGTTGCGCACCTTTTGCTTGATGCTGTTTGCCACCCGCCGCTTGCCCTTCAGGCTGTCGTTGGCGTGCAGGGCGTATTCCACTGTGAGTACGGCAATAAACACTACAGCGTCGCGGCCTCCTCGACCATCTCGAACGCCTCTATGATGTCTCCGACCTTGATGTCGTTGAAGTTCTCCAGGCCCACGCCGCATTCATAGCCTTTCTGCACTTCGCGCACGTCGTCCTTGAAGCGTTTGAGCGAAGAGATTTTGCCGGTATAGACCACGACCCCGTCGCGCAGCAGGCGCACGCCGGCGTTGCGGGTGATCTTGCCGTCCGAGACGTGGCTGCCGGCGATAAGCCCGGCCTTGGGCACGCTGAAGGTCTGGCGCACTTCCATCTGGCCCAGGTACACCTCGCGCTGCACCGGGGCGAGCAGCCCCTGCATGGCGCTTTTGATGTCGTCCACCAGCTTGTAGATAATGTCGTAGAAGCGGATGTCCACGTTTTCGCGTTCCGCCGTTTCCTTGATCTTGGCCGTGGGCCGCACGTTGAAGCCGATGATGATCGCCTGGGAGGCCGAGGCGAGCAGGATGTCGGATTCGGAAATCGCGCCCGCGCCGCCGTGGATGATCTGGATGCGCACCTTGTCCGTGCTCTGCTTGTTGAGCGCCTCGGTAATGGCTTCGAGCGAGCCCTGCACGTCGGCCTTGACCAGCAGATTGAGGGTGAGCACTTCCTGATCCCCGGCCCGGCGCGAAAGGAAGGTTTCGAGCGTGACCTTGGATTCCTTGGCCAGTTCGCGTTCGCGCTGCTTGACCGCGCGGGTGTCGGCAATGCGGCGGGCCAGCTTTTCGTCCGTCACGCAGACGAACTCCTCGCCGGCTTCGGGCACGCCGTCAAAACCCTGCACTTCCACGGGCATCGAAGGCCCGGCGTCCTTGACCTTGCGGCCCTGGTCGTTGAACAGGGCGCGCACGCGGCCGGAAAACACGCCGCACACGAAGTTGTCGCCCTGGTTCAGCGTGCCTTCCTGGATGAGCACCGTGGCCACGGGGCCGCGCCCCTTGTCCAGCTTGGCTTCCACGATGTGCCCGCGCGCTGGTTTGTCCGGGTTGGCCTTGAGTTCCAGGATTTCCGCCTGGAGGGCGATGAGTTCGAGCAGTTCGTCGAGACCCTGGCGGGTTTTGGCCGAGACGTGGGCGGTGACGGTGTCGCCGCCCCAGCTTTCGGCCTGGAGGCCCAGTTCGGCCAGTTCGCGCAGCACGCGGTCGGGATCGGCGCCCGGTTTGTCGATTTTGTTCACGGCCACCATAATGGGCACGCCGGCGGCTTTGGAGTGGTTGACGGCTTCGCGGGTCTGCTCCATCACGCCGTCGTCCGCGGCCACCACCAGCACCACGAGGTCCGTGACCTGGGCGCCGCGCGCGCGCATGGCGGTGAAAGCCTCGTGGCCCGGCGTGTCGAGGAAGACGATGTCGCCGCGCTTGGTCTTGACGTGGTACGCGCCGATGTGCTGGGTAATGCCCCCGGCTTCGCCCGTGGCCACGCTGGATTTGCGTATGGCGTCGAGCAGCGAGGTCTTGCCGTGGTCGACGTGGCCCATGATCGTGACCACCGGCGGACGGGACTTGAGCTGCTCCTCGGTATCCGCTTCGGCGGGCACCAGGTAGTCGTCTTCGGAAAAACCCGCCTTTTCCACTTCGTATTCGAATTCGGCGGCCACCAGGGCGGCGGTGTCGAGATCGAGCGACTGGTTGATGGTGGCCATTATGCCCAGGCCGAAGAGCACCTTGATGATTTCGTTGGATTTGACGCCCATTTGGTGCGCCATGTCGCCGACGCGTATGGCCTCGGTGACGCGGATTTTGCGCTTGACGGCCTTGAGCGGCTGGGTGGCGGAGGGACGCGCCGCCTCCTTGCCGCCTTTGCGCCGGCGGCCCCGGCCCATGCGCGGAGAATCGTCGTCTCCATCATGCCGGCGACCCGGATCGCCCTGCTGGAAGTCCACGGTTCTGCGGCCTTTGAGGCGTTTTTTCTTGCTCTGGCCGTCGCGGCTTTCGCTGTCCGAGGGCGGAGGCGTGCCGGGCGCGCCGACAGGCGGACGGGGACCTCCAACAGGCGGACGGGGACCGCCGGGGCGGAAAGAGGACGGAGAAGCCGGGCGCGCCGGACGGGCCGAGGCGTCGCGGCTTTCCGCCGGGCGCGGGGGTGTCTGGCCGGGCACGGGCCGGGAAATGACGCGCACCTGCGGCGTGGGAATTTCAGGCCGTTTTTTCTTTTTGCGCCGACCGTCCTCGCCTTCCTCGTCCTCGCCTTCGGGAGTGAAAAAGCCTTCCTGGCGTTTGCGCGGTTCGGCCGGAGCGCGCTGGGGCAGGGTGGGAGCGGAGGAGCCTTCCGGCAGGGCCGAGGCATCGGGCGCCACGCGCGGCACGCGCGGGGCGGCCGGACTTTCGTCAACGGGAACTTCGGCGGCCGGGGCTTCGTCGATCGGAGCGGGCGTTTCCTCCGCGGCGGGGGCGGGCGCGCTCGGTTCCGGAGCGGGCTCCGGTTCGGGCGTGGGCATGCTGATGATGCGGGCCGCCGGGGTTGCCGGACGCGGGGCGCGTTTTCCGGTCTTTTTCGGGCTTTCGGGCTCCTTGGGTTCTTCGGGCGGAGTCTGGGGCGCGGGGGCGGCGCGCTCTTCCGTCCCGGCTGCGGCCTCGGCGGCCTGAGGCTCGGCAGTCTTGGCTTCTTCCGCCGGCGCGGCGCTTTCGGGCGCGGCCGGAGCTTCGCTGCGGCGGCGGCGCACGATGACGCCGTCGCGCACTTCTCTGCGCGTTACGGCGTCGGCGTCTCCGGGAGCGAAGCGCTTGCGTACGCGCGCGGCGTCTTCCGCATTGAGCGAGCTCATTGTGCTCTTGGCGGGAATTTCAAGCTCCCGCAAGGCGTGGAGCAGATCCTTGGTCGCCAGACCAAGTTCCGCAGCCAGATCTTTGACCTTCATTTTCACATCAGTCATACGTCACCCCTTTCAGCCGAGCCCTTGCTCTTCCGTGCGGCCGCGCGGGCCGCCCTGCGTTTTTCCGCTTTTGCCCCGCAGGCGGCAAAGCGTTCGCGGCAGGCGGGCGCCGAACATACATAGCACCCTCTGCCCGGTTGCAAATATTTGAAATCCGGCAGCCATTCCCCTGAAGCGCCGCGCGCGTGGCGCAGAAGCTCCGCCTTGGGAAAACGCCGCCTGCACACGGCGCACATGCGCACGGGCGCGTGTTTTTCTTGCGGCATTGTCGGATGTTATTCCTGTTCCCGTTCGTTTGTCTGTGCTGTTTCCGTCTCGGCATCTTCCACTACCGGAGCCAGGAAATGAATGGCCGAGCGCAGATCCGCGATGCGCGCACCGGAAATATTCAGCGCCTGTTCCAGTTCCTCGTCGCTTGCGGCGCGCAGCTTGTCCAGGCTCTGGTAGCCTGCCGCGAGCAGGCTTTCGATGGAGACTTCGGCCACGCTGGCCACCTGTTCGAGCCCCCGGCCGATGGCGTTGGCCTCGTTGTAGCGGGTCTCGGTGAAGATATCGACTTTCCAGCCGAGCAGCTTGGCCGCCAGTTTGACGTTCTGGCCCTTGCGCCCGATGGCGTTGGTGAGCTGGTCGTCGGGCACGATGACTTCGAGCAGGTTTTCCTCTTCGTCCACCACGATGCGCGAAACCAGGGCCGGAGCCAGGGCGTTGCGGGCGTAAGCGGCGATTTCCGGATTCCAGACCACGATGTCGATGCGTTCGCCGCGCAGTTCCTGCACGATGTTCTGAATGCGCGAGCCGCGCACTCCCACGCAGGCGCCCACGGGATCGACGTCGCGTTCGCGCGAGAGCACGGCCACCTTGGCGCGGGAGCCGGGATCGCGGGCCACGCCCATGATCTGCACCGTGCCGTCGTCCACTTCGGGCACTTCGCGGCGGAAGAGGGCGGCCATATAGTCGCGATGCGCGCGGGAAATAAGCACCTGCGGACCGCGTCCCTCCTTGCGCACGTCGATGATCAGCGCCTGGACGCGGTCGCCGCGCTTGTAATGTTCGCGGGGAATCTGTTCTTCCTTGGGCAGCAGGGCTTCGGTGCGGCCGAGGTTGATGATCCAGCCGCCCTTGTCGCGGCGCTGCACGATGCCGCTGACGATTTCGCCCACGCGATCCTTGTATTCCTCGTAAATGATCTCCTGCTCGGCGTCGCGCATGCGCTGAATGATGACCTGCTTGGCCGACTGCGCGGCGATGCGCCCCAGATCCTCCACTTTGACGCGAAAGCCCATTTCATCGTCGAGCTGCACGCCGGGATCGTGTTCGCGGGCGTCTTTCAGGGAAATTTCGGAGGCTTCGTCCTCCACTTCGTCCACCACGACCTTGAACTGGTAGACGTCGATATCGCCGCTTTCGTCGTTGTAGCTGACCTCGACATCCATATCCTCGCCGTATTTGCGCAGCACCGAGGTGCGCACGGCTTGATCCAGCGTGTCGATCAGCATGCCGCGATCAAGACCCTTGTCCTTGCTGATCTGATCAATGGCTTTTTTAAGTTCCAGATTCATCCGTCCTCCGACAAGAGGCTTATTTTACAACGCCCGCTGAGGCGTTTTTCCGCTGCCCGCCCGGTTTTTTCCCGGGTTTTTCCGTATTGGAAAAGGGCAGTTCCGGCACCAGCCTGATTTTGCGCACATCTTCCCAGGCAAAAAGAGAATCTTCCGGGGCATCCTGCGGCCTGAGGGTGATGTTCGGCCCGTCCACGGCGCGCAGTTCGCCGCGCAGGCGCTTGCGGCCCGGCATGTCCGGCCGGGGACGCGCCAACTCCAGCTCCAGCTCTTTGCCGACATAGGGCGGCAACTGGGCCGGAGCGAAAAAAAGGCGGTCAAGGCCGGGAGAGGAGACTTCCAGCACATAGGCGTGGGAAAGAATATCCTCGGCTTCCAGGGCGAGACCCACATGGCGCGACAGGGCCGCGCAGGCGTCGATGTTCGGTCCCCGGCCGCCGTCTTCGCGCATGCCGCCTTCCCCGGCCGAAGCCTCGGGCGCGCCTGTCGCGACGCCGGGTGAGACATTCGGCGAGACGTTTGCCGGCGTGTCCACATAGATGCGCACCAGCACGCGCCCGGCGGGGATAATCTCTATTCCCCATATTTCAAGCCCCAACGCGTGCGCGGCCGGCGCGGCGATGCGGGTGATCTGATCGATAAGGCCGGGTTGTGTCATGCTTCGTCCATGAAAAGCATTTTGCGCTCGAAACAGTTGCCTGCCGGCAAGGCCGGCCCCGCAACTCTTTCGCGGCGGGGATTCGTTCCCCTCCGCGGAGCAATCGCACTGTTGCGAAGTGAAATTGCTCCGAACAGCACCGCGGGGGACCGTGAAACAAAAAAAAGGGAGGCCGTCAGGCCACCCCGTTGCGAAGAACAATCCCCGGCAGGATGATGAAGCGTCGCCGGGAGGCGGTTTGGCGGGACGCCCCCGGAAAAAGGAGCAGCGCAAATCCGGCAACGCTTCACTGAGTCCTGGGTATGTACGTCCGAACCGGATTTTTGTCAAGCGCGGCTTGAAAAAAGGGAGCGGTTCATTTTTAGACGGAGTCGGGGAATAGCTGCTTTTGCCGTCAGGCGAGAAAGACGAGTTTTTGCCGACGGGAGTGGACTCTTCGGTCCATGACCGGAGGCAAAAATGAAGTCTGACGAAGCATCACGGCAAAATGAGCTGCTCCCCTATAAGCTGATGGTGCCGTAAAGCACCCTCCCCCCGCGCAACACGGCCACCATAACCTGGGCGTTCATCTGGTAGAGGCGGAAGGCGCGCAGCAGTTCAAGCCTGTTGTGCACCCGAATGTTGCCGATCTGCACGATAACGTCACCCGCCTTCAGTTCCGCGCCTATGCCGCGCTGGGTGCGCTGCACGACGCGCGCGCCGTCCGCATCGTCCTTCACGCTTATGCCCCAGCGTTCCCCCATGAGCCGTTCGGCCAGGGCGTCGCTGAAGGCCGCGGTCTTCATGCTCAATTCGTGCCGTTTGCCGTCCCGATACAGGGTGAGACGCACGGGGCTGTCCGGGGTGTGGTTGCGCAGGGCGTCGAGGTAATCGCGCCTGTTGTGCACGGGCGTGTCGCCGAGCGCGGTGACGGCGTCCCCGGCCTTGAGTCCGGCCGAGGCGGCCGGGCCGCCGGCATGGATTTCCGTGACCAGAATGCCGTCCGCCTTGGGCAGACGTAGAGCGGCGGCCGCGCGCTGATCCACGTCCTGCGCCCAGAAGCCGAGCCAGACCGGATGCACGCCGCCCTTGTCCAGCAGATCGTGCATCACGCGCCGGGCCTTGTTGATGGGAATGGCGAAGCCTATGCCCTCGGCGCGCGCGTCCACAGCGGTGTTGATGCCCACCACTTCGCCCAGAATGTTGAGCAGCGGGCCGCCGCTGTTGCCGGGGTTGATGGCGGCGTCGGTCTGGATAAGGTCGGTCAGCAGGCCGTTTTCGCTGCGTATGGTGCGCCCCAGCGCGGAAACCACGCCGGTGGTGACCGTGTGCGTGAAGCCGAAGGGGTTGCCGATGGCGATGACGCTTTCGCCGGGCATAAGATCGTCGGAATCGGCCAGACGCACGGCCGGCAGGTTTTCCGCCTTTTTCAGGCGCAGCACGGCGATGTCGAAATCCGCGTCCGAGCCCGCCGGTTCGGCCTCGAATTCCCGCCCGTCCTGCAAACGCACGATGATGCCGGACTTGTCGGGAATCACATGGGAATTGGTGAGCACCAGACCGCGCGCGCTGTCCACGATCACGCCCGAGCCCAGGCTGGTGCGCGTGCGTTCCCGCCCGCCGCCGGGAAAAAGCTCGGGGAAAAAGAGGTCAAAAGCCGAATGGCGCCGGGTGCGCGTTACCTGGGTGGCGGTGATGTTGACCACCGCCGGCCCCACCTTGCGCACGGCCAGCACCACCGGGGTTATGCGCGGATTGCCTTCCTCCGGCAGGGCGGCCGGGGCCGGGGCGTCGAACAGCGGCAGCAGAAGGCAGGCGAGAAAGAGCCTGAACACAAGGGCAATTAACAAATGAAATGAGTTGATTGCCCTGCATGGATTTTTATGAAAATCCATGCCGCGAAATAGTTGCAAGGCCGGCTTTGCCGGACGGTAGGCAACTGTTTCAAGCGTTGAATGGTCGATTGATGAAACGGGAATGCGCGTGCGCACGAAAACCTCCGAATACGCCGTTGGGGGATGTGTTGAAACGCCGGCGCGGTCTTTTTTTCTCTATCGCATAAAGACGCCCCGGGGTGAAGCTGTTTTTCCGTGTTCTCAACGCTTCTTGCCTTGGTTGCGGCACATTGCTATTGTGCGCGCAGTGTCGGTATCGGGGGCAAAAAACGTGCGCC
>JAVBNZ010000092.1:0-20256 GCA_031551145.1 Desulfovibrionaceae bacterium
GCCGCTTACCGTGGGCGTGCTGCACCGGGTGCTGGAACTGGCCGACCGCAATGAACCCGCAACGCTCGACGAGCCGGATTTCGCCTCCCTCATTCCCCTGTCCGAAATCCTGGGCGAACTGCTCGGCGTGGGCTCCAAGAGTCGCAGGGTCGCGGAACGCTACGCCGGCCTGCTCGAACGTTTCGGCCCGGAACTGGAGATTCTGCACCGCACGGACATTGCCGAATTGCGCCGGCACTGGGACGCCCTGGGCGAAGCTGTGGAGCGCATGCGCACGGGCCGCGTGATTCGTAAGGGCGGCTATGACGGTGAATACGGCGTCATACGCGTCTTTACGGACGAGGAGCGCCGCGATTTCGCCGTCGGCGGCCGACGCGGCGGGTTGTTGGAGAAAGCGGGGGGCGCTGCCCGTCTCTCTTCCGCTCCTGCGGGTGCAACGATGTTTGCCGAGCCAAGCCCGGCAAACGCGCCCTTGTCGCTCAAAGCGGCTACCGCCGCAGACTCCGTCGGCCTGTGCACCTATCCCCCGTCTCAAAGGAGACGAGAGCCTCATAAGGCAGAGGCTTCCGCAATCCGGATGAGCGACCATACTCCCAATATGGGGTCAAGGGGCGTAAGTCCCTTGCGGGGTGCAGGGGCGGAGCCCCTGCCGGGGGAAGAGGGGGCTGCGTCAGCCGTAGGCGAATCTTTGAGCCGTACGGGAATCGGCAGCAGAGATGCGCACCCTCAAGAAAAAACTCAGGCCCCCCTGCCGCAATTTTCCGAAGAGCAGCGGGCCGCCCTGGAAGCCGGGCCGGAGCCGGTGCTGGTGCTGGCCGGGCCGGGCGCGGGCAAGACGCGGGTGCTGGTGGGACGTTTGCTGCGCCTGCTGGAATCCGGGGTTCCGGCTTCGCGCATCGTGGCCTTCACTTTTACGCGGCGCGCGGCCACGGAGCTGGAATCGCGTCTGCGGGCGGCCTTGGGCGGCGAGCGGGCGCGCATGCCGGCGGCGGATACGCTGCACGCCCTGGCGTACGCCGTGTGGCACAAGCTTAGTACGCAGCCCCCCATGCTGCTTTCGGAAGAAGCGGCCCTGCGTCTGTTCCGCAATGCGAATGCGGACATGCCGGCGCGGCGTGCGCGCGCGGCTTGGGAGCGCCTTTCCACGGCGCGGGAACGCCTTATGCCCTGCCCGGAGGATCTGGCGGAAGCGGCGGCCCGCTATGCCGACGCCAAGGCCGATCTGGCCCTGGCGGACTATACGGATCTGCTTGAATTCCAGCTCGCGCGGCTGCGCGAGGGCGCGCTGCCGTTCTGGGAGCACGTGCTGGTGGACGAGGCCCAGGACCTTTCCCCCCTGCAGCTGGAACTTATCCGCGCCATGCTGCCGCCCGACGGGCGCGGCTTTTTCGGCATAGGCGATCCGGACCAGTCGATTTATTCCTTTCGCGGCGCGGAACCCGACGTGCCCGGACGGTTGCGGGAATATTGGCCGGATCTGCGCCTTTGCCGGTTGGCCCGCAGCTATCGATCCGCCCCGGCGGTGCTGGAGGCGGCCAATGCGCTGCCGGCGGGAAAGGGAGCCTGCGGCGCTTTGGTGCCCGTGCGGAAGGATACGGCGCGTCTGCAGCTTTTTTCCGCGCCGGGCGACAAGGCCGAGGCGCGCAAACTGGCCGAACTGGTGCGCGGCCTGCTGGGCGGCACCTCACATACCCTTGCGGATCGGGAGGAAATATCCGGACGGCCCTACAGCCCCGGCGACATCGCCGTGCTGGTGCGCGTGAAGGCGCTGATTCCGGTTTACAAGGCGGCTCTGGAGCAATTCCATATTCCCTGCTCCGCGCCGGAGGCCGAGGCCTTCTGGCACGATCCCCGCGTGGAACTGTTGCTGGCCGGGGCCCAGCGTTTTCTGGGGCTTGCGGATCAGCGCGGCGACGGGCTTGAATGCCCGGCCGAGGCCTGGGCCGAGGGCCCGGCGGCAGCGGCGGCGGCGCTGGAAGGGCAACCGCCTTTTGACGCGCTGTTCGGGGATTCACATCCCCTGCGCGAACTGGAGCGTTTATGGCGCGGAGCCGGAGGCTGGAAGGAGCTGTTCACGCAGCTGCACTTTTTGCGGGATCTGGAACAGGTGCGCGAACGCTCCGAACAGGTACGCATTCTGACCCTGCATGCCGCCAAGGGGCTGGAGTTCCGGGCAGTGTTCCTGCCCGCGCTGGAGGAAGGTTTGCTGCCCTTTGACCGGGGGGTTTTCGGGGGCGGGGAGCGCACGGAAGAAGAACGCATTGCCGCGCGGGAGGCCGAGGCGGAAGAGCTGCGCCTGTTTTATGTGGGCATCAGCCGCGCGGCCGATGCGCTTTTTCTCAGCCACGCGGCGCAACGGCGTTTGTACGGCCGTACGCTCTCGCTTGCGCCTTCGCCCTTTCTCGGGCGCGTGCGGCATCTTTTCAGGGCTTCGACCCTGGTGGCGCATGCCCGCGCCACGGGGAAGCAGCTTCCGCTGCTGTAGCCGTTGCGCTCTTTTCGCTTCCGCCATTGTCGGGCGTCGCTTTTTATTCCGGTCGAGTACGATAAGAGTACACTCTCTCTATAAAAAGCTTGTCCTCCTCGGCGGCCAACGAAAATTTTCGCAACGTGAGCAGCGCCCTGAGCCGTTCATTCATCCTCAAGCCAGGCGTCGTCTTCCAGAAGGGTGTAGGCGCGCACGTTGACAAAGCGCGTATCTGCCTCCTCGTCATGATGCACCAGCCCCGTCACTTCGATGAAGGCGCTGAGATGTTCGTCGAGATCCACGCCCGCGCCGCGCGGAATGACGTGGTAGGCGAGGCCGTTTTCTTCAACCGCCACGCGGGCCTTGGTTTCGTCCGCGTTGACGGGCAGCGCCGTTACATAACCCTTGATGGTTCTGGGGGTGCTCATATCCCGAAACCCTTGCCATGCGGTTGTTCGATATGTTCGTTGCGCATGCATGCTCTGCGTCGCGGAACTGAACCGTGTGTACTGATTCTTTGCGGAAACGGCAAGAGGCGCGGGCGTTTTCGGCTCTCAATCGGGCAATTTTTTTGCATGTTTTTTGAGCAGTTCGTACATGTGCCCGCGCGAAAGGCCGGCGATGTCGGCTGCCTTACGTATATCATTGCGGCAATATTCGAGGATTTTTTCAACATACAGAGCTTCGGCGCGCAGCTTCCATTCGCGCAGGCTGGGCATGTCGCTGAAGGAAAAAAGTTCCTGCTCCGGCACCGCGGATCGGCGCACGCCGTCTATCTTGCGCCGGGCCACGGCCACGCGCAGTTCTGTGGGCAGGTGCCCGGCAAAGATGCGCTCCTGGCCGCCGGCGGCCACGCAGGCGCGCGCCAGCGTGTGGAGCAGTTCGCGCACGTTGCCGGGCCAGGAATAGCCGCAGAGCAGGTTGAGGCAACCGTCGGTGATCTCCTTTTGGGGCAGGGAGTGGTGGGCGCAGAAGCGCAGCACCGCGTGGCGGGCCAGATCGGGGATGTCTTCGGTGCGGTCGCGCAGGGGGGGGATGCGTATGGTCATGCCGCGCAGGCGAAAGAGCAGATCGCGGCGGAAGCGGTCGTGCGCGGCCATGTCGTCCAGATCGCGGTTGGTGGCGGAAACAAGCCTGAAACGGCTTTCCACTTCCTGCACGTCCCCCAGGGGACGAAAACGCCGCAGTTCAAGCGCGCGCAAAAAGCTGCCCTGGATGGAGGCCGGCAGATCCCCGACTTCGTCAAGAAAAAGCGTGCCCTGATGGGCGGCCGCAAGCAGCCCTTCCCGGCTGCGGTCGGCTCCGGTGAAGGCTCCCCTGGCGTGGCCGAAAAGATGGCTTTCCACCAGTGTGGTGGAGAGCGCGGCGCAGTCCACGGTGATGAAGGGTTTGGCGGCGCGCGCGCTGCTCTTGTGCAGGGCATGGGCGAAAAGCTCCTTGCCCACGCCTGTTTCGCCGAGCAGGAGCACGTTGACGTCGCTGGCCGCGGCTTCGGCCAGCAGTTGCAAAGCCGTCGTCAGTTGCGGGCTGTGCCCTATAATGCCCATGGTGGCCGGAGCGGCGGGCTCGCGAAGCAGCCGGCTGTCGCGGCAGGCCACCAGTTGGCTGACGGCCTGGGTAAGCTCCTGGAGATTGAGCGGCTTGGAAAGGAATTCCCACACGCCTGCGCGCAGGGCGCTTTCCACGACGTCTCCGTCGCCGTGTCCGCTGATGATGAGGATTTCCGGCCGGTTCGGCAACGAGCTGAATTCCCGGATGTGTTCCAGGCCGTTGCCGTCGGGCAGCAGTACGTCGAGCAGCACGACGTCCACGCCCTCCTTGGCCAGTTCCCGACCCTCGGCCAGGGTTTTGGCGCAGAGCACCTCATGGCCCAGGCCGCCTGCCGTTTCCCGCACCAGGGTGCGCACCAGCGCTTCATCGTCCACTACCAGGAGTTTTGTCACGGTTGCCGCGCCTTGTTGTTCACTCACGAAGGCATGCTGTTGTGATCGCGCACGTGCAGGCCGCCGCGCAGGGCGTGTTCCGCCTGGACAAGCGCGCGTTCAAGCTTCAGCCTGGGCGGATCGGTGTCTTCCCCTCTCAGGGCCGCGTTTTCGAGGGCCGCGCAGGCTGTGCGCAGCGCGTCGAGGCGCAGCATGCCCGCCGAATTTTTCAGTGCGTGCGCGGGCAGGCGCAAATTCTCGGGGTTGCCGGCGGCGGCTTCTTCCAGGGCGGCGCGGAACGCGGGCAGTTCTTCCAGAAAGACTTCGGCCAGCGTGTGCAAAAGCCTGCTGTCGCCGTTTACGGCGGCAAGCGCCGCTTCCGCGTCGAAACAGCGCGCCGCGTCCGCTTCCGTTCTCTCCCGGGGAAGCGGGAGCATGTCTTTGGCCAGGGCACGCACGGCATCGATCAGGCGCGCGGCGCTGAAGGGCTTTTCCATAAGCGCCGTGCGGCCGAGCCGTTCGAGTTCGTTCCGCAGATCCGCGCTGAGCGTGGCTGTTACGCTGAGCACCGGCAGGGTGGGATCGATGCCGCAGGCTCCGTTGCGGATGCGGCGGATCAGTTCCGGGCCGTCGAGACCGGGCATGCGCACGTCGAGTATCGCCATATCCGCCGGGCATTGCGCAAGCAGCGCCAGGGCATCGAGACCGTTGTGCGCGGCGCGTACGTCGTGTCCGTCTTCTTCCAGCACCTGCCTCATGAAATAGGCGACGGCCCTGTTGTCTTCAGCCAGGACGATGCGCAGCGAACCGGCCGGAGCGGCTTCGACGCAGCCGGCGGAAGCGTTGATTTTTTCAGCCGGGGCGATGTCTTCTTCGGGCAGCGGACATCGCAGGGTCAGGATGAAGGTGCTGCCCGGGCCGGGCGCGTCGACGGCGCGGAGTTTGCCCCCCATAAGACGGGCCAGGTCGCGCGAAATGGTCAGGCCGAGGCCCGTGCCGGGGATGCCCTTGCGGCGGTTTTCGCTGCCCTGGGCAAAACGTTCGAAAATGCGTTCCATCTCCTGCGGCGGAATGCCGGGGCCCGTGTCCTCCACCTCAAGGCGCAGCAAAAAGCGGCCGTCGTCTTCCCGTTCGCCTGAAACCCGCACCAGAACATGCCCCTGTTCGGTGAATTTTACCGCGTTGCCCACCAGATTGCCGAGGGCCTGACGCAGGCGGAATTCGTCGCCGATGAGCGTTGCCGGCATGCCGGGAGCGATTTCCAGCCGGAAATCCAGCATTTTTTCCTCGCAGCCGGGCCGGAAGAGCTCCAGGCAGTTTTCCAGGCTTTTTTTCAGGACAAAGGGCTTGTTCAGGCATTCCGTCTTGCCTGTGTCCAGCGCCGCGTGTTCGGTGATGTCGGTGATCATTTCCAGCAGCGCGCGGGAGGCGGACTGCAGATAGGCGCAGGCGCGGCGGCGGACCTCGGGAGTCGCGTCGCGCCGCAGCAGGTCGGTCATGCCGATGATGCCGGTGAGCGGGGTGCGCATGTCGTGGCTCATGTTGGCCAGAAACGCGTCCTTCATTGCCGCCTTTTGTTCGGCCAGCACCCGCCGGCGGTTGAAGGCGAAGGACAGGCCGCCTATGCCCAGCACGCCGCTTAAGCCCGTAACGCCGTAAATGTAGCCGAGCAGGGCGCGGTGCTCGTGCGCGGCCTGAAGAAAAGGCTCCGCATCCAGAGTGACGCTGATGCCGCCGCGCACGTCGCCCACGATGCTTGAGGCGTGGCACTGCAGGCAGGCGGCTTCGGTGCGCAGGGGGGCCATGTAACGAAAGTCTTCCTTGTTTTCGGCCTCGTTCCGCAGGGCGAAGACTTCAGGCGCGCCTCCGGATATCTGCAGCAGAGCGGCCTGTTCCCAGGTATCGGCCAGGTTGTCCGGCCTGAGCGGCCTGTGGCTGGTGATGCGCAGGCGCGCGCCCCGATCGGCGGAGCGCTGGGCTATCTGCCGGCTCATGTAGGCGGGATTGACGAGCACCAGACGCTCGCCGCCCACGAGTTCGACACGGCGCATGTTTTCGGGAATCCAGGGGTTGGCCGCGCCGTATTCGCTTTCACGCACATAGACGCCGCCGTGGGCGCTGTTCCAGGCGCGGGTGTCGAGCATCTGCTCGGAAAGCGTGCGCGCCTGAAGGCGGGCGAGTTCCGTGGCGTGGGCCTCCTCATTGCTCGCGTTGCGCTGGTAGAGCAGCAGGAGCGCCAGACACCAGGCCGCGGACAGCACCAGAGGCAGCACAAAGGGTTTGATTGCGGTGCGCATGGCCGAGCTCTTTTGGGTAACGGCGTTATTCATATTTTTATGACAGTTTGTCCGATTTTTCCGCAAGTAACAAGGCGCGGCCGGGTCTTTTTCCTTGAGCTTTTTTTATTATTCTGAATTTTCAATCTTTTTTTTATGCATTTTTGGAGGAAATTCAGGCATATTTTTTGTAATGTGCAGGTAAGCTACTCGGCACACCCAAAAAGGAGGAGGTTATGGGGACACCCCGCATCGGCTCAGGGCTTGTGCTCGGCGTTGCGTTGGGCGTTGTGTTGTTTGCGGCGGCGGCCATAGGTATGCGCATGACGGATCAACGTCCCTTCTGCGCAAGCTGTCACACTATGGATACCGCGGCGGTTACGCATAAACTGTCCAGCCACGCCAATCTGGCATGCAATGAATGCCATGCCCCGATCAGTCTCGGATCAAAAATTCCGTTCAAAGCGGCGGAAGGATTGCGCGATTTCAGCGCGAATCTGTCCGGGAAGGAGATCAGCATACCTGTGAGCCTTCGCACCAAGGATGTGGTCAACAACAACTGCCGGCACTGCCACGCCATGACCAACCTGGACGTGGCCAGCATGGAAGCCAAGGGGTATTGCGTTGACTGTCACCGCAACGTGGCGCATATGCGCGCCAAGCCCATCAGCACAAGGATGGTAGCCTATGAATAAGCGTTTGTATCTTTTTTTTGCGGCGCTTGCCGTCTTGAGCCTGGGCCTTGCGGCGGGCTGTTCGGATGTTTCGACGGAACTCAAGACCCCCAAATACAAAACCGGCATTGCGGAAAAGGAAGTACGCAATTCGCCCTTTGAAAAGGTGTTTCCGCTGCAGTTCGCTTCGTACAAGCGGAACGACGAAACCACGGTGATGACCGAATACAAGGGCTCCGTTCCTTTCATGAAGAACGACAACGTGAACCCCTTGCCCGAAGGCTACAAGCACGCCCAGCCCTATCTGAAGAACCTGTGGCTCGGTTATCCCTTCAGCTACGAATACCGCGAAGCGCGCGGCCACACCTATGCGGTGCAGGATTTTCTGCACATAGACCGCATCAACCGCTATGCGGAAAAGGGCGGCCTGCCCGCCACCTGCTGGAACTGTAAAACCGCCAAGATGCTCGAATGGGTGGGCGAATACGGCGACAAGTTCTGGAGCAAGGACGTCAACGAATTTCGCGACAAGATCGATGCGAAGGATGAAACCATCGGCTGTGCCAACTGCCACAATCCGACGGACATGTCTCTGCGCCTCTACAGCGTGCCGCTCAAGGACTGGCTGAAGCGCAGCGGCAAGGACGAGGCCAAGCTCACCCGCAATGAAATGCGCGCGCTTGTCTGTGCCCAGTGCCACGTGGAATACTATTTCACCAACCCCACGCAGGGCCCGGCCGCCAAGCCCGTCTTCCCCTGGACCAACGGCTACGGCCCCGCCGACATGTACGAATACTACAAGACGCACGGCAAGGATAACGGCCCGTTCGTCGACTGGGTGCACCCGGTTTCCAAGACGCCCATGATCAAGATGCAGCATCCCGAATACGAAACCTGGATCGACGGCACTCACGGCGCCGCCGGCGTGACCTGCGCCGACTGCCACATGCCGTACCAGAAGACCGACGGCAAGAAGATGTCCAGCCACTGGTGGACCTCTCCCCTCAAGGACGCCGAAATGCGCGCCTGCCGTCAATGCCATGCGGACAAGACCGCCGACTACCTGAAGCAGCGCGTGCTCTACACGCAGAAGAAGAGCTTCGATCAGCTCCTCATCGCCCAGGAACTCTCCGTCAAGGCGCATGAAGCCGTACGCCAGGCCGACGTTTTCACCGGCGCCAAGGCCGCAAACTACGACGCGCTGATGGCCCAGGCCCGCGAAATGATCCGCAAGGGCCAGCTGTATTGGGATTACGTGTCCGCCGAAAACAGCGTGGGCTTCCACAACCCGTCCAAGGCGCTCGACACCCTGGCCTCCGCCCAGCAGTACAGCCAACAGGCTGTGGATCTGGCGAGCCAGGCGACGAACTTCGGCATCAGCCCCATGCTGGCCGGAGACATCAAGACCATCGTGCCGCCCATACTTAAGCACAGCCGCAAGCTTCAGCAGGATCCGGCGCATATGCAGAGCCATCCCTGGCTGAAGATGCTGCCCGTGTTCCCGCCCGCGGAACTGTATTGGGACGGTCAGAAAAAAGTGGGCGCGGCCGCTGCGAAATAACGCAATCCCCGCGCAAGCCTGAAAGGGGCGCTCCCGCAAATGGGGGCGCCCCTGTTTGTTCGGTCGCGGGCCGCATGCGGATCGTGCCTGAAATCTTTTCCTTCAAACGTTTTCGCCGGGCGCGGGGAATATGCCCCTGCCGTCCCGGCCTGATCTTCCAACCTTCTTTCGCATTGCGGAAGCTGCCTGCGCAGCAGGTGCGCAAAACAGCAATCTTCATCCATAACATGAGATTTTTGCAGATAAATTTTTTGCGGCCTGTTGTTGCGTTTGTATTTTGACGCTCCCTGCCGTCAATCCGTTTGTTTGTTGCTTATATAAATGATTTTCTGCGTGTTATGACTATATGGAACAATCCCTGCATGTATTTTTCCAGCGAGAGTATTTTCAGGAATTTTTTCCAGGATCATCTCATGCAAGGATTCGCCTCCATCGTGTTTGCGCTTCGCTCTCTGCACGGCACCACCGCACGGAGCGTCTGCCGCATGATCATTCCCGCCCTGTGCTGCGTTTTGCTGCTTCAGTTGACGGCCTGCGGGACGCGGCGTCCGGAATACGTTCCACCCGCCGGTACGGCGCCGGCCGCGCGCAAAGTGGTGGAAAACGCCTATTCTCAGGTCGGGGCGCGCTATCGTTCGGGCGGCTGCACGCCGAGCAAGGGGTTTGACTGTTCCGGTCTGGTGCAGTGGGCCTACGCCTCCAGCGGCATAAAAGTGCCGCGCATCACCGCGGATCAGGCCAGGGTCGGCAGGCTGGTGTCCCCGAATTCCCTGCAGCCGGCCGACATTCTTGTATTCAAGAACGGACGCGGCCGGCGCGGCCTGCACACGGCCATCTATACCGGCAACGGCCGGTTCATCCACAGTCCCAGCAACGGGCAGCGCGTGCGCACGGACAGCCTCGAACTCGATCACTGGAAAAATACCTTTATAGGCGCGCGCAGAGTTATTCAATAGCCAGGTCTTTTTTGAATTCTTTTGGGCACGGTATTGCGGTTGCGATTTTTTGCGTGTTCTCGCCAAAAGACTATACATTTTCTAGAAAACAGGCTATGTCCATTGCGTTCCCTGTTGCGCTCCTGAAATATCATAATCCGAAATCCCCTTGCGCAGGCGGAAGCCGGACTTTGCGGAGGACATATGAGCTATCAGACGACATCGGCAACGGAACGCCTGCTGACCATTGCGGACATCGCCCGCCATTTTTCCTTGCCCGAATCCACAGCCCGTTATTATTGCAAGCGTTTTGCGGCCTATATGCCCGTCAGCGGCGAAGGCAGGCGCAAGCGCTACCGCAAGGAGGCGCTTGACGTGATCCGCGTGGTGCTCGACGCCATGCGCGACGCCCGCACCGCTTCCGGCGTGGAGGCCACGCTGGCGCAAACCTTCCCCTGCAATGCCTTGACCGTGCTGCCGGCTTTTGAAAGCGCGCCCGCGCCCGCGTCGCCCGCGCCGCCCGCGCCCCAGGATATGCCCGCCTGGGTGCCAACCCAGCTCCTTGAGCAGCAAAGCCGCGCTCTGGAAGGCATTGCTTCTGCCCTGACCCTGCTGGTGCGCCGGCAGGAAGCTTTGGAAGATCTTGCCGCCGGAGCCCGCGCCGCCCAGGAGGATAACCGCGTTCTGCGCGAGGAATTGACGCGCATGCGCCTGTTGCTCGACAGCTCGGAAAAAATGCACCAGGACGACATGGATCAACTGCGCGGCTGGATCGCCCGCATGGCCCGCGATCGCGCAGCGGCTCCCGCTGCCGTGTAGTTCTGCCGGGGGAAGGATTTTCGCCTTCGGCGGTTAAAGGGGCGAATGCCTCCGGGCCGCGGCCTTTCCAGGTTTTGCCGCTTTTTGATCCGCAAAAAAACGACAACGGCCGTCTCAGGGCAGCCGTTGTCGTTTTTTTTGCGGAAAGTATCCCGGTTGATCTTACTTTTTTACGTTTGCCAGGGCCATCTGCACGGCGGCCTCAAAAAGCTCGTAGGAAACGGCGCCGCGTATGACGAGATTGTTGACGAGAAAGTACGGGGTGCCTTCAATGCCGAGTTTTTTGGCGTCGGCCAGATCTTCCTCCAGAATGGCGGCAACCTTTTTGCCTTTGAGGTCGGTGTTGAGTTTTTTCATGTCGAGCCCGGTCGTTTCGGCTGCTTTGGCGGTGAAACCCGCGGCGTCCGAGTTCAGACGCTCGGGGTCGTCGAAGAATTTTTTATAGAGCAGCCAGGGTGCCTGTCCGTTCTGGAGCGAGGCGGCAATGAAGTATTCGGAAGCCAGACGGGCGGGGCTGTCTTTGCCGTGGGGCATGTGTTTGAAAATGAATTTTACCTCGCCGGGATGCGCCTTCATGACGCGTTCCAGCACTTCGGCCGCCTGCTGACAATAGGGGCAGGTGAAGTCGGAAAAAGCGATGACGGTCACAGGCGCGTCCTCGGGGCCGAGCACGGGGCGGCCGGTGAGGGCAACGCGCTTGATCTGTTTCAGGTCTTCCCGCCACTGGTTTTCCATATTTTTTTTGCGGCGCTGGTTGGAGCCCTGCTGAGCGATATCAAGCACGCTTTCACTGTGTTCCCTCAATATATCAATAATAATCTCGGGGTGTTGTCTGAGAGCATTGCGTAGATTCCGTACAAACTCGTCTTCCGTCGCCGTTGCGGCACAGGCATTTGCCGCGCACAGGGCAAGACAGAAGAGCGCAGTGCACCATATTTTCATAACACTCCTCCCTTATTCAAAATAAATTCAGCATCGTCCGGGGATAACGGGATGCAAAGCGTTCTTTGGAGCGGGCTCCCGCTTGACCCGGCAAAGGCTATCACGTAGACTGCGCTCCGACAAGCTGTTTCATGTGAAACATCCACTACGGCCAAGGAGCGCATTTTGGCACGGATAATAGCCATCGCCAACCAAAAGGGCGGCGTGGGAAAAACCACGACCTCCATCAATCTTGCCGCGGCCCTCTCTGTTATGGAAAAGCGCGTGCTTCTTGTGGATTGCGATCCTCAGGCCAACTCCACCAGCGGGCTCGGCGTGGCGCAGGAAACGCTTTCCGCCAGCCTCTATACCGCGCTGTACCACCCGGAGGAAGCGTTTGACGCCATTGTGCGCACGCCCAGCCGCTTTCTTTCCCTGCTGCCTTCCACCACCGACCTTGTGGCCGTGGAGCTGGAGCTTGTGGATAAAATGGCGCGGGAATTCTATCTGCGCGACGTGCTGGCCCCGCTGGCTTCTTCCTATGACTATATTCTGCTCGATTGTCCGCCTTCGCTCGGCCTGCTTACGCTCAATGCCCTGTGCGCGTCCGGCGAACTGCTTATTCCCCTGCAGTGCGAATTTTTTGCCCTGGAAGGCATCGTCAAACTGCTGGACACCTACGAGCAGATCAAAAAACGCCTGAACCCGCAGCTTTCCCTGCTTGGCGTGGTGCTGACCATGTACGACATGCGCAACAATCTGACCAGGGACGTACGCAACGAAGTTCGCAAGTGTTTTCCCGAGCACCTGTTTGATACCGTCATCCCCCGCAACGTCCGGCTTTCGGAAGCTCCGAGCCACGGCAAGTCCGTCATCCATTACGATATCAAGTCGCGCGGCGCCGAGGCCTATCTCGGTCTGGCCAAAGAAGTGGTGTTGCGCAAGCCGCGTTCCAGAGCGGCGTGAGCATGGAAACTTTGAAAAAGCGTACGTGCGCTGCCGGGATTATTGTGAAAATCCCGACAGCGAAATAGTTGCAAGGCGGACTTTGCCCGCCGGCAGGCAATTGTTTCAAGCGCAAAATGAGGCACAGGCTCAGCAGCCGCACGCGCTGCCGGGCGGGCTGACTTCGTACACGAAGTGATCCTTGAAATGTTTTTTGCGCACGCCGGCGCCGCATTTTGTGCAGCGGAACACCAGCAGCCCGCCGAGATGGGCGTTGCGCAACAGAAAAGGACGTTCGGGGTCGTCGGTCCAGTTTTCGCTGCGCGCGCCGCAGTGTTTGCATTCGACCTCGGCGTTGAAGGGATATTGGAAATCCCAGTATTGTTTGAATTCCTCCCAGTCCTCCAGGGGCTCGGGGCGCTCGGGCGGAGCGGCGACGCGCTGTGCGGCTTTGAGCGTGGGCGCTTCCACTATGCGCCAGAGGGAGGGAGAAATCTGCACGGCGCAGAGCTTGCCCTCGGCGTCGTACAGATATGTGATGTCCTGCATGGCCGCTCCTTTGTTATGATGGAGAGTGTCAGGATGCAGGCGGGCTATGTCTTTGTCAAGGAGCAGAGGATGAGCACCAGGGAACGCGGATTGGGCAGAGGACTGGATGCGCTGTTCAGAAACAGCGAAAGCGCGCCGGGCGAGCCTCAGCGCAAGACGGACGTGAGCCTTGTGCATGTGGACGCGCTGGCCCCCAACCCCAAACAGCCGCGCCGCCATTTTGCGGATGAGGCGCTGGAAGAACTGGCCGCCTCCATTCGCAGTCAGGGTATTGTGCAGCCCCTGCTGGTGCGGCCTTCCGGCAACGCGCGCTATGAAATCGTGGCGGGAGAACGCCGCTGGCGGGCCGCCAGGCTGGCCGGCTTGACGGAACTGCCCGTGCTGGTGCGCGACCTTACAGATATGGAAGTGATGGCCGCCGCGCTTATCGAAAATTTGCAGCGTGAGGATCTCAAGCCTCTGGAAGAGGCGCGTGCCATGGCAACCTTGCGCGAACAATTCGGCCTCAGCCAGGAGGACTTGGCCTCCACTCTGGGCAAAAGCCGGCCTGCCGTGGCCAATGCCTTGCGCTTGCTCAACCTGAGCGCCGAAGCCCAGGCGGAACTGGAAAGCGGCCGCATCAGTCCGGGCCATGCCCGCGCGATCCTGAGCCTGAGCGCGCCCGAAGCCCAAAGCCGCCTGCTGCACCGCATTGTTCAGGAATCCCTCACCGTGCGCGACGCCGAATATGCGGCCACGTTGTACAAAGAAGAAGGCCTTTTTCCTTGGGAGCAGACGGCGGACGATGAACAGGCCGCTCAGGAAGGCGAGGATGTGCGGGCGTCGTCCAAAAAATCGCAGCGCAGGGCCGCCTCTCCCTTTTTGCTCGACGTGCAGAGCCTTCTGCGCGAAAAACTTCATGTGCGCGCGGGCGTCAGCGGCACCGAGGCACGCGGGCGCATCAGTCTGAATTATCAAAGCCGCGAGGAGCTGGACTTGCTCTTGAGCCGGCTCGGCATCGAGATCCAGCCCCCGGCCGCGTCATGAGCCATCCGCTGCTCATCCCGGATCTTGCGAACCGCCTGCGTGACAAGCGCGTGCTTATCGTGGGCGACGTAATGCTCGATCAATACCTCATCGGCGAGGCGGAACGCATCTCTCCCGAAGCGCCCGTGCCTGTGGTGCGTCTGGAAACCGAGCGCCGCTTTCTCGGCGGGGCCGGCAACGTGGCCCGCAATGTCAAGGCTCTGGGTGGCAAAGCCTGTTTGGTGGGCGTTGCCGGCGATGATGAAGCCGGTCGCCTGTTGCGCGAAGTTTTGGACGCCGAGGGTTTTGAGGCAGCCGTGCCTCTTTGTCCCGGCCGCGTCACCACGTTGAAAACCCGCATTTTGTCCGGCCGGCAGCAGATGCTGCGCGTGGATCGGGAAGAATGCCGCGCCCTCTCGCCGGATGAAGAGGACGCGCTTTTTGCCGGTTTGGCTCCTCTGGCCGCCGCGCACGAGGTGATCATCGTCTCCGACTACGCCAAGGGCATGATCGGCGCCTCCTTTATGGACAGACTGCGCGGGCTTCTTGCCTCCCTTCCGCACGCTCCGTATCTGCTCGTCGATCCGCGGCCCGGGCATATGCAGTTCTATCATGACGCATACCTGCTCACACCCAACAGCAGGGAATGCGGTGAAGCCGCACGGCTTCCCGTGCGTACTCCTGAAGAGATCATAACCGCGGGCCGTGCCGTCGCTGCCCGCAGCGGCTGCCGCCGGCTGCTTGTCACGCTCGGCGCGCGGGGCATGGCGCTTTTTCAGCCTTCCGGCGAGGTGTGGCGCATTCCCACTTCAGCTCAGGACGTGTTTGACGTCAGCGGCGCGGGCGATACCGTCATCGGCGCAATCGCCCTGGCTCTGGCAGCCGGCTTTCCGCTGCTGCCCGCCTGCATGCTTGCCAACTTCGCGGCCGGTGTGGTCGTGGCCCAGGTGGGCACCGCCACCGCCACGCCCGAACAGCTTGTCGAGGCTGTACGCTCCTGGCCTGTTCCCGATCTGGAAAAATGGGCGTAAGTATTTGCCGGGCGCGGGGGCAACCCTGCCCGGCGGAGGGAAAACGTGACGGGTTCCAAAATTGATCCGCGTGATCTGGCGGTGCGGGTTCTGCTGCGCCTGGAAAGCGCGCCGGTGACGGTGCAGGCGGCACTCGGCGCTCTGCCGGAGCGCGGGGGGACGAGTGCAAGCGCTTTCGCGCTTTGTACGGAACTGTGTTACGGCGTGCTGCGCACGGAAATCCGTCTGCGCGTGCTGCTGGCGCGTTTTTTTACAAAGCAGGAAAAACTGCCGCCGCACATGATCTGCGTTCTGCGTACAGCGGCGTATGCGCTGGTCTTTCTGGACGGCATGCCCGAGCATGCTGTGGTCAATTGGGCGGTAGAGGCCATAAAGCGCCGGCACGGGCAGACGCTCGCCCGCGTGGCCAACGGCGGTCTGCGCTCTCTGTGCCGGGAAGGCGCGGCGGTGAGGGAATTTGCCTATTATCGCGATATGGCCGGCGATGAACGAACGGCGTACACGCTTTATTATTCCTTGCCGCGCTGGATTTTTGATGTGTGGGAGCTTGCGTACGGTTCGGAAAGGGCGCTGAAACTTGCTGAAAAAAGCGCGGCCCGGCCGCGCGCCGGGTTGCGCGTCAACCGGAGCATGCAGGATTGGGAGCAGACGGCCGCGCACCTGGAAGCAGCAGGCGCGGAGTGCTTGAGCGAGACGGCGTTTTGCGCATCGCCCGCCGGATTGCCGGAGCAGATCAACGGTCGGGCTCTCGGGAATCTGATTGCCGAAGGGCGGCTGAGCCGGCAGGGCGCGGGTTCGCAACTGGCTGTGGAAACGCTTGATCCGGATGCGTGGCCCGAGCCGGTTTGGGACGCCTGCGCCGGCCGGGGTACGAAGAGCTGTTCACTGCTGGAACGGGGCAGACAAATTTTTGCAGCGAGCGATACGCATCTGCCGCGCCTGTCGCGCGTGGCCGAAGAATGCCGCCGCCTGCATCTGCCTGTGCCGCCGACGATCTGCGCGTCGCTTTTGCATCCGCCGTTCGCGCGCAAGCCGCGCGCCATTTTGGTGGATGCGCCCTGTTCCGGCCTCGGCGTGCTGGCTTCCCGGCCGGATATACGCCGCAACAGGCGGCCTGAAGATGTGGCGGAGCTTATCCGCCTGCAGGCCGCCATGCTGGAGGCCGCGTATGCTTTTTTGCCCAAAGGCGGCGGACTGGCCTATATCACCTGCACCTGCAACCCGGCGGAGAGCGAGGAACAGGTGCGCCGTCTTTGCGTTGCCCATCCCGGCGCGCGTCTGGGGCAGGAGTGGAACAGCCCGGTTGAGGATGTTCGTCTGGAAGGCATGTATGCAGCCTGGATTGTGAAAACGTGATGTTTCACGGGAAACAGGCACAGAAAAAAACAGGCAGGATGACTATTCCCAAAGGCTTCGAGCCAACCTGCTGCAACATGTGAATAAAATTCATAACTAAGTGAAATTATAATAAAAGCTTGCCTGATTTTTTAAAGTCTTCTATCATCGCCCGCAATGCTGCTCTACATTCACGTGCCCTTCTGCCGCGCGCGCTGCCGCTATTGCTCGTTCCACTCCCTGGCGATCGGCAAGATGAATTCTTCGACTTCGTCGCTGCTGCGGCAGTATGTGGATACGCTTTTTCTCGAACTCGCGCTCTGGGGCGACAGGCTCGGCCGGCCCCAGGTCGGTTCCGTTTTTTTCGGCGGCGGCACGCCCAGCCTGTTGCCCGCCGGCGTGATCGGCGCGGTGCTTGATCGCGCCTCGCGCGCTTTCAAACTCGCCAAGGGCGCGGAAATCACCCTGGAAGGCAATCCCGAATCTCTGCTTGAGCCGGGCTATATGTCCGACCTCTTGCGCGCGGGAGTCAATCGGCTGTCTGTCGGCGTGCAGAGCCTGCACGATCCGGATTTGCGTCTGCTCGGCCGCATCCACGGCCCGCGCGAGGCCGTGCACACCGTTATGGCCGCCAGGGTGGCCGGGGTGCAGAATATCAATCTCGACCTCATCTGGGGGCTGCCGGGGCAGAGAGTGCGCATGTGGCTGCGCATGCTCAAGGAGGTGCTGCAACTGCGGCCCGAGCATCTTTCCCTCTACGGCCTGAGCCTGGAGCCCGGCACGCCGCTGGAAGAAGCTTTTGCCCGCAAGGAGTTCGAACTGCCGCCGGAACGGGATCTGGCCCATATGTATGTGGAGGGCGCGGAACTGCTGGAAAGCGCCGGATATATCCACTACGAAATTTCGAATTTCGCGCGCATGGGCTTTCAGTGCCGCCACAATCTCGGCTACTGGGAAGGGCAGGAATACCTGGGGTTCGGGCCTTCCGCCTCCTCCACCGTGGGCGGCAGGCGCTGGACGAATCCGCCTTCCGCCCTGGAGTGGACGGCCGCGGTGAAAAGCGGCGCGCCCGACGCCGAGGCGGAAATTCTTTCGCCGACAACCCGCGTGCTCGAACTCATCATGCTGCGCCTGCGCACCGCAAGGGGCTTGCGCGTCAAAGCCTACCGCGAGCTCACCGGTCGGCACTTTTTTTCCGATCACAAGCAGCTCATCCAGGCTCTGCATGAGCGCGGGCTGATCCGCATACGCGACGGCTATCTGCGCCTCACCCGGTCGGGCATGCTGGTTTCCGACAGTATTCTCGCCAAATTTTTTACGGACAGTCAGGCAAAACTGCCGCAAAACGGCATATCGAACCCGACTTGACATTTTTGCGCGTTTCGGGCCAAAAGAAACGTCAGACTGTGTTAAAGGAATCGCTTCACACTACAACACCTTAAACAAAAACATCCGCGCCGCAGGGCGCGACCGGCCCGCGCCCCCGCATGAGCGCGGGCTTTCACGCCGAACCGACAACGCGTTCCCGAGGGGGAACGAGGAGGCATTTTCGGAGTACATCCGACGAGAAGCGACTTCCACATCTCGCCAGGAGGAATTATGAAACATGTGAGTCTGGGCCGCGTTCTTTGCGCCGTTATCTGCCTGCTTGCCCTTATTGCCGGGCCCGCACACGCGCGAAGCGCCGACAACACGCCGGCCAAACCCGCTGTTGCGGCGTCAAAGAAAAAAGACGGCGCGATCCAAAGCAAAACCAAGTCGAGCGATGCGCAAAAAAGCGCCCGGGCCGCGGACAATAAAGACAAAAACGCCCCGAAACAGCTCGCCAAATCCAAAAGCGAACAACAGTCCGGCAAAAAGAAGGACGACAGCCTGAAAGGGCAAAAATCCTCATCCAAAAAAGTCGCCCAAGCCGGCAAAAATCAAAAAACAGACAAAAAACGCAGTTCCAAGCGCGGCAACAGAATCGATCCGCGGGCCGCCGTTCCCGACTCGGTTGAACTGCCGCAAAGCGGCACGGCCTCCTGGGTGGGCAGTCGCTTCCACGGCAAGCCCGTGGCCAACGGCGAACGCTATGACCTCCATTCCTTCACCGCCGCCCACCTTTTCGCGCCCTTCAACAGCATCCTGCGGGTCACCGAAATCGACAGCGGACGCAGCACCCTTGTACGCGTCAACGACAGGGGGCCCTACATCAGGGGGCGCATCATCGACCTTTCCATGGGCGCGGCCCAGTATCTGGGCTACGCGGGCAAAGGCCTGACCAACGTGCGCGTGGAACTGGCCGGAAACGACGAGGATCCGGAACTGCGCTACTACATTCAGATGCAGCCGGGCGATGCGGACGAAAGCCCCAAAACCGCCCCCGTGGAAGGTTTTGGCCCCTTCGATCGCTTTGACGACGCCGCTTCCCTTTTCGCCGATCTGCACAAAGATTATCCCCAGGCCCGCCTTGTGGCCGTCAGAGAGAAAAGCTGAAGCACACCGGGACGCATCGCATGAGAAAAGGCCGCTCGCAAGCGGCCTTTTCTCATGCGAAAGGGTGCGGTTTCGCGCTATTGGCCCAGCACCTGAAGGGTGGATTGGGCGATTTCCAATTCCTCGTTTGTGGGAATGATGAGCACCTTGACCTTGGAATGCGGCGCGCTGATGCAGCGCGCGCCGGAGCCGCGCGCGTTGTTGAGGGGGGGATCGAGAATGACGCCGAGTTCTTCCATGCCCCCGCAGGCGGCGGCGCGCAAAAAGTTGTCGTTTTCCCCTATGCCGGCGGTGAAAACCAGGGCGTCCACGCGGCCAAGAACGGCCATATAGGCCCCGATTTGCTTTTTCACGCGCCAGACGACCATGTCGAAAGCCAACCGGGCGGTCTCATCGCCTTTTTCGCGGCGTTCGTGCACGTCGCGCATGTCGTTTGTGCCGCAGATGCCGAGCAGGCCGGATTTCTTGTTCATCAGGGTATCGGCTTCCGTGGAGGAAAGGTGCATTTTTTCCATGATGAAGGGCACAATGGCCGGATCGATGGAGCCGCAACGCGTGCCCATCATAAGGCCCTCAAGCGGGGTAAGCCCCATGGAGGTGTCGATGCACACGCCGCCGCGCACGGCGGTCATGGAGCAGCCGTTGCCGAGGTGACAGGTGATGTTGTTGACGTCCTTGGGGGGTTTACCGAGAAAGCGGGCCGTCTGCTTGGCGATGTATTTGTGCGAGGTGCCGTGGAAGCCGTAGCGGCGGATGCGCAGGTCTTCATACAGCATGCGGGGCAAGGGATAAAGAAAGGCGGCCTGGTCCATGCCCATGCCGAATTCGGTGTCGAACACGCCCACGTTGGGCACGCCGGGAAAAAGCTTTTCCGCCACTTCTATGCCCATGAGGTTGGCGGGATTGTGCAGCGGGCCGAGCACAAAGTGGTCGCGGATGATTTCCTTGGCGCGGGTGTCGATGACGGTGGGCGCGGTGATGGCCTCCCCGCCGTGCAGCACGCGGTGCCCGATGGCGAAAATTTCCGATTTATCCTTGATCACGCCGACTTCGGGGTCGGTGAGCAAACGGATCATTTCCTCCATGCCTTCAACATGGGTGGGAAAAACACGTTCAAGGCGGATTTTTTTTTCCGCGTCGCCGCCGGAAGCGATTTTGTGGGTCAGCGCTCCCATAGGCTCGCCGATGCGTTCGACGAGCCCGGAGCAGAGCACGGATTCGTCCGCCATGTCGAAAAGCTGATATTTGCAGGAAGACGAGCCTGCGTTAATGACGAGAACTTTCATGTGGGTGGTTCCTCAGCGGTTGCAGTGGTTGTTCATGAAAAAAGTTTCGCGG
>JAVBNZ010000027.1:0-42082 GCA_031551145.1 Desulfovibrionaceae bacterium
GCCACGGACAGGCTTTTAACCAATAAATTCCTGTACAGCCGCCAGAGGGTGCAGATGTCGAACGGTTCCCGTTTGGCCTGGAGTTGCAGCAGTTTTTCATAAAAATCGCGGGGCGAAAGCGGGGGTCTGTCGAGCGTATTCTGCACGGTGCCCACTGGGGCTATGTCGGCCCACATGGGCTTGGAATCCGTGACCCCGCCCCGGATGATGATGCTTGAGGGTTTTTTGTAGGCATGATCCGTTATGGTCGCGCCCTGCTCCACGGGGTGGGAGGTGATTGCCATTTCGTCGCGGTGGCGTTCCTCGATCACGATGTCGGCATAGATCCTGCCGATGCCGCCCCGTTCGGGCAGATAGACCTGGCCTGTGTACGTTTGCCTCATAATTTTCTCCGTTTGGATAAAATATGTTTACAGCCAGAAACGGGGATCGAGCCCGGCGTCGTCCACATGCCCGCGCAGGGCAATCCAGCACCTGCCGCAGCGGTAGTTGCGGGTGGGTCTGCCGCAGTCGGCGCAGCGCCTTCTCCCTTCCCGGCCGGAGCGGGAGTTGATGATGGCCTCGGCGCAACGTTCGCAGATGCTCTTCAGCCTGCCGTTGAAACCGACGCTGAACTTCGAGAGCTCTTTTTCTTTTCCGCACACCCTGCACGTGCGCCTGGGCAGGACGTGAGAGTCGCAGCAGACTGCGGAAGCGGCGTGGCATTGTGTCATGACGGCAACCTCGTGGTTTAACTTTTTAGATCCGCACGGGCCACATTTATAAAAAACGGATATATTTGTCAACCAAAAAATTATAATTCAGAAAAATATTTAGCAATATCTAAATAAAATAATCCCGTATAGGATTATTCACGAGGAGGAGATCGGAATGATCTCCCGTGTGGGAAGGGAGGAGGCGGGACTGCCCGTTATAGGCGGATGAGGGAGAGCGGGGTGCCGGGGCGGTGCCTTTGCCCGCCGGAGGCCGGGGGGAGGAGAAGCCGCCCAAAAACGGCGCGCGGCAGCGCATGAGGAGGGCGCGATTGCGCCGCCGAAAGTGGTGCGGGGAGAGGCGCGGGAGTTACAGCTTTCCGGAGCGGAACAGCTTCCAGGTCAGCTTGGCCACGGTAACGACTTCGTTCATGCCGGGCTTGTCGCTGAAGAGGGAGGAGCCGAGATCCTTGGCGGAGAGAGGTTCGATGACCTTGGGACTGCCGGGGGCGGCATCGGTATCGGAGAAGTCCATATCGGCGTCCTCGTCCACGAGCGAGCCCAGGCGCAGCGGAGCCCTGGGCGCGCCCTTGCCGGGAACGGCGGCGGCTTCGGCCCGTTCCTTCATGCGGCGCTTCTGCTCGCCGATTTCCTCGCGCACGTCTTCGGCAATCTGCCGCGCGGCTTCCGGGGCCTTGTCGGAAAGGGAACGCCGGAAGGCGTCGGCGTCTTTTTCCGGGTATTCGCCGGCGTAGATGAAGGTGCGGGCCAGGCGCTCGCGCAGCGGGGCCTTGGGCGTAAGTTCATAGCCTTCGGCCAGGGCGGTGGCGGCTTCATCGAACAGCCCGGCGCGGATGAGCCGCTCGGCCTCAAGCAGGAAGGGACTTTGGGCCTGGGGCGCGTCGTGCAGCAGCCGGGCATACGCCATGCGGGCGCGCTGCCATTTCGCTGCCTGGGCAAAGCTTTGGCCGGCCAGCGCCAGCCAGTGTCTGTATTTTTCCTGCTCACCCTTGCCCTTCCATGCCAAGGCGATGCCGTACTCGGCCTCTCCCCGGCAGCTCAGGCCGCGCAGAGCTTTTTGGAAAGCGTGAATGGCCTCGTCCCACTGCTTTTTTTGCAGAAGGAGCAAGCCGTTGTTGAAGGATTCCTCGGGCTCGGCGCAGGCCGAGCGCAGGGCTTCGAAGCGCTCCAGGGCCTTGTCGAAAAGATCGGTGTTGAGCAGGGCACGGCCCAGGTTCAGTTTTTCCTTTTCCGCGCGGAAGGAAGCCGCTTCATGCAGGGCGCGGCGCATGTTTTCGCCGGAATAGGGCCTGACGAGCAGGGCGCTGTAGCCTTCGGCCAGGGCTTTCAGCTTTTCTCCGGGGGTGTCGCCCGCGCTGACGCAGAGCACGGGCAGGGAGGAGAGGCGGGGATGGGTGCGCACAAGTTGGGCGAAATCCGCGCCGTTCATGTCGGCGAGCTGCTCGTGGACAATAACGATATCCGGCTGGGGGCTTTGATCGCTTTTTTCCCTGCCGGCCAGAAAACGCGCCGCGTACAGGCCCTCGGTCAGAACCCGCACCTGGCCTATGCCCGCTTCGCGCAGGGCGCGGCGGTCGATCACCGCGAAGTCTTCGCTGCGCGCGAGCAGCAAAGCCGTGGTAAACGCGGCGGCGGGGCGGGTTTGGGACATGGGGGCGACACCTCGGAAGGCAACGGGAAGCACGGGGGAACTTGGCGACGACACGGCGCGGGGCATGCCGCCTCTTCCATCTGGAATATAGACCCGGCCGTGGAAGGGAGCAAGTCCCCCATTTCGCCTCAATGTTCCGTCGCCGGCGCGCATGGTGCCCTCAACAGCATTTTGTGGAGATGGGGAAGGGGATGATGTTGCCGCGGCGCAACGGAGCGTGGGCTTCGTCTCCCTGCATTGCCGGACGACTTCCGAAGAGCATGCCGCAATAGGGGCAGCGCCGGACGGAAGCGTGTTCTTCAAGGCGTATGAGCTTGCCCGCGCCGTCATAACAGGACTTGCAAAAGGGCCCGTGCCGCAGGCTGCCGGTGCGCAGCCAATAATGGCCGCTGTCCTGGATGAGGTTTTGGGACAGGAAAAAGATGTTTTCGAACTCCCGCACCTGGTTCTTCAGGACACGGAGTTCATCGCACAGGGCTATATAATGAGCCTGGAGCTCCATGAGAATGCGCCGCGCTTCCTCTTCCCGGCCCTGCATGATCATCTCGTTCATTTCCTTAAACCTGTAATATTGCAGCATGACACTTCCTGTAATGTAAAAGGCATGAAGGGCGCGGTCGCATTGCACGCACACCCGTTGTATCGACAGGAAGAGGGAGAAACTTTAGAGGGAGCCGCAGAGAGCGGAACGGAAGCCTGAAAAAATAAGCAACAATTTTATATGGATAAAAACTCAAGAAAAAACATTGTGTTTTTCTAGGTTTTTACATTTTGCGCTTGGATTCCGGCTCCAGCGAACGCAGCAGATCGAACAGGCGTTCCTGCTCCGTGCCGCCGGCGCGTTGTGCCGCCTGTTGCGGTTCGCCCGGCGTCGCGCCTTCGCCTGCCCGCCCCGCGGCGGCCAGTTGCAGCACATGCCTGCTCGCCCGGATGGGCGCGTCAACGCGCAGGGCAAGAGCCACGGCGTCGGAGGGGCGGCAGCCGATGCGGCAGCTCTGCCCGTTTTGCAGACCGAGCACAAGGTCGGCGTAATAGGTGCCTTCGCGCAGGTCCGTCAGTTCGACGCCGTGTATGCGGATGGAAAGATTCCGCAGAATCATGACGATGAGGTCGTGGGTCAGGGGGCGATCCACCGGCACCTTGCCCAGGGCCAGGGAGATGGCCATGGCTTCCATGGCGCCTATCCAGATGGGCAAAAGCTCCTTGCCCGCCTCCTCCTGCAGCAGCAGGATGGGAGCGTGGCTTGTGTCGTCCAGCGTCAGGCCCAGGACCTTCATGGTCAACATGGCCGTTCCTTTTATTTCTTTGCGCCCCGATCCGGCGCGGACGCGAAGTCTCCATGCGCGAGATTGCGGTTCCAGGCACGTATGGCGGCCCCCTGCGAAACAGACCATTGCAGGGAGGTTTGCCCGCACGAGGCGCAGACAACACGCCATACGTCCTCTTTACGTCCCTCAAGGCGCACGGCTTCAAAGTGCACGTCCTTGCGGCCGCAGACAAGACAAGGCTGAATCAGATCAAGATCATGCGTATCCATTACATAAATATAGCAGAGCCGGCCATATTCCACAAGCAAAAGCGATCCGCGTTCCGTTGTTTTCGGCCCGCTTTATTCGGCGTTGCCGCCTCCGGCGCTTGGCGGTTTTGCGGTCGGCTTTGTCTTGGCGTCGGAGCTCTTTTTGGCGGGGGTCTTCTTGGTCGTGCTCTTGGAGCCGGACTTGGAATCGCTTTTGCCCGCGCTTTTTGAAGAACCTTTGCCCAGCAGTTCCAGAGCCTTTGCGGCGTCCTTGTCGCCCCCGGCGGCGGCCTTGGCGTACCAGCGCCGGGCTTCGTCGAGATTGCGCGCCCGGCCGAGGCCCTCTTCATACAGCACGCCTATTCCGTACTGGGCCGAGGAATCGCCCTGGGCGGCCGCTTTGGAATACCATTCGAAGGCCTTGGCGTAATCCTGCTTCAGTCCTTTGCCTTCCTCGTACAAAAAACCGAGGTTGTACTGGGCGGGCGCATAGCCCTGTTCCGCCGCCTGCCGGTAATATTTCGCGGCTTCGGCGTAATTCTCCGGCACAGCGATGCCCCGGGCATGCATGCCGCCCAACTCGTTGCGCGCCCTGGCTTCGCCCTGCCCGGCGGCCTGCGTGAACCAGTGCAGGGCCTTGGTTTCGCTTTGCGTGGTTCCTTTGCCGTGCAGATAACTCCAGCCCAGGGCGTACTGGGCCGGCGCATACCCCTGCTCGGCGGCCTGCTGGTGCCGCTTGAGCGCTTCAGCCGGATTTTTCGCCGTTCCGCGCCCTTCGGCATAGAGCAGGGCAAGGTTGTACTGCGCGGCGGCCAGGCCCTGATCGGCGGCTTTGCGGAACCAGCCGGCCGCTTCGGTGGGATTTTTGGCCGCGCCGCGCCCCTGGATGAGCGCCGTGCCCAGGCTGTTCTGCGCGCTGGGGTCGCCCCCGGCGGCGGCTTTGCGGTACCAGGCCACGGCCTTGGCGTCGTCCTTCGGGGCGCCCTGGCCTTCGGCATAGAGGCGGCCCAGCACGTATTGGGCCTCGGCGTTGCCGCCCTCGGCCAGGGGCAGCAGGGCCGCGTGGGCCGCGGCGTAGTCGCGCCGTTCAATGGCCGCCGCGACGTCTTCCATGCCGGCCGCGAAGGCGTTGCAGGGCAGAGCGAGCATGATGATCACAAGCGGCAGGCGCCGCAGCAGGTTTTTCAGCAACGGCGATGTGGAACGGGCTTTTGCGGCGACGTGCGCGACAGACATGGTCGATCCTCGGGTATTACAGGTTTTTTTACAGCATGCAGCCGGCGCGCGTCAAAATCCGCCCCGCGCTGTCTTACAGGTTTTTTAAAGCATGCAGCCAACGCGCGTCAAAATCCGCCCCGGCGCTCAAGGCATAGCGTTCCAGCCAAAACTCCCTGGCCTTGCGCACCGGCGGGGAATGCCAGAAGGCGCGCACGTCCGGCCATATTTCAAGCAGTTTGGCCGCTGCCGCTTCCGGCGTGGGATGCCAGATGCCCGCGCCGTGCAGAAGCGCCAGGGCCGCTTCGGCTTCCGGGCAGAGCTCCCAGGCGTGAAAGTCCCAATAAAGCAGCAACGGCGTATCGGCCGCCAGGGCGAGGTTGAGGGTGGTGCCGTGGTGATCGAGCACCAGCAGCCGGCAGGCGAGCATGGCCTCGTCAAGCGAGCCCGTGCAGCGCTTCAGATCCGGGAAGCGGGCCCGCACCCAGGGCCAGTCCTCCAGAGCGGCGGGCACATCGAAATAGGGGCGGTAGAGCGTGTTTGCCCGCACATCGGCGGGCAGCGCGGAGAAAAAGCGCGCCTTGGCCCGCCGGTATGCGATCACCTGGGTCGGATTGGGGCGGGAATCCAGGCGGTGCGGGAAAAGTTCCATGCCGTTGCCCACGAAGAGCAGCGTGCCGGCCTTGCCGGTGTGCGCGTCGCTCAGGGCCGTGGTCTGGGCGTGGGGCAGCGGGATGAAGTTGCCGCGCAACGGGCTTTGTTCCGTCCAGCCCCAGGTGACGAAGGCGTGCTGGTTGTATTCCTCCAGCGGAGTGGTGGCCGCGCAGCGCAGCATGCCGTAATTGCCTCCGTGCTGAACGTAGACGAGCTTGTGCCCCGCGCCGCGCAAACGGGCCAGACGCAGGCGGTAGGCGCCGTCTTCCAGACAGGCCACGCTGGCTACGCGCACCTTGCGCCGGGGGGCGGCGGGGATGCGCTTCGGCAGCCGGGCGCGCGCAATGCTGTAAGGCAGCAGGGTCAGGAAGAGCGGCAGGGGATCGAAGGGCAGATCTTCCGGCCGCACGGGCGGCAGGGGGCGGCAGTGCGCGGCTTCTTCCAGGGAGAAGGAACAGTCTTTAAAACTGCGGTTTTGCAGCAGGGCCAAGGAAAAACGCAGGGATTGGGCGATGGAAAAACCCTTGATGTGCGGAAAAGGCGGCGCATAGGCGATGCGGCGCGTAAGTTCGTACAACCTGTCCCTGAATCCGGGCGCGGGTGGGCCGTGGTGTTCGCGCACGGCGGGCAGCATCACCGGCTCCCAGGCGGCCGGCAGCCGGGAGGCAAGCAGGAGCGAAAAAAGCCAGTGATTGCAGGTATAGCCCAGAAAGCCCTTTTTGGTCAGTTCGTAATCGCTCGCGAAGCTGAAGGCGCAGTCCGCCGGCAATAGCGGCACGCGCAGGGGCAGCGCGCCCAGGTGTTCGATCAGACCGCGCGCGCGCGCGTCCCGCTCCGCCAACATCTGGGCGACAATGAGTACGGAAGGCGCGAGCGCGGTTTCCCAGAAGGCTTGGGGCAGCTTGACGCCCTGAACCTGCGAAAGGTGCTCGGCCACCAGGGGGAGATAATGGAGCGTAAGCGCCCAGGCGCGGTCTCTGGCCGCCTCCAGGGCTTCGGGCCGGCTCAGGGGTTCGGGAGGGAAGGCGAAGCGCTCCTCCCAGCCCGGAAACAGCGCTTCCCGGCCGGCAAAGCACCAGGGCCCGGCGGGCAGGTGCGTTTCCGGGGCCGCGCCCCCGGGCATGAGGGTGAAGACCAGTTCGCACGCTATTCCAGATGATTCCACTTCAGCACCGTATCCTCTTCCAGATCCGCGCGCGCGCGCATGCCGAGCACGGCCTCGATCTCGCGGGGGCTGATGCCGTGGGCCGGCCGCTTCCAGGTAAGGTCGTCGCGCTCGATGCGCGCGCCCGCCCTGATGGCCCGTGCCGCGACCAGAGAACGTCGGGCGTTGCGCCGGGCCGGTTCCTCCGAGGCGAAGGCAGCGACGCGCAGCGGCCCTATGGCGGCCAGCGCGCGTTCCATGTTCGCGCGGAACAGGCGCAGGTCGTCCTTGTCCATGGCGTGGTAGTGGTCGTTGCCGGGCAGGCTTTTATCGTGGGTGAAGTGCTTTTCAAGGATGCGCGCGCCGAGCAGGGTCGCGATTTCCAGTATCTTCATGTCGCGCGGCAGGGTGTGGTCGGAATAGCCGATGCGGCAGCGCGGAAAATGCCGGGCGAGCGCGGGAATCATGCCCAGGCCGGCGTTGTGGTCCTCGGTGGGGTAGTTGAGCACGCAGTGCAGCAGCGCAAGCGGGTTGCCGGCCGCCTCGATCCACTCCACGGCTTCGGCAATCTCGTGCAGGTAGGCGGCCCCGGTGGAAAGCACGACGGGCTTGCCGAACGCGCAGAGAAATTCGATGAAGGGCTTGTTTGTGATGTCCGAGGAGGAAATTTTGTACACGGCCATCATGTCGTTGAGAAAGCGGGCGGACTCCACGTCAAAGGGGGTGGAGAGAAATTCCACGCCGGCCTGTTCGCAGTGCCGGGCCAAGGCCTCGAATTCGCCCTTCCAGAATGTGTCGTGGCGCTTAAACAGCTCGTACTGGCTTTGCGTCGGTTCTTTCGTGGTGTCCCAATAAGCCGGGGAGTGCTTTGAAGCCAGGGTTTCGGCCTTGTAGCTCTGGAACTTCACGGCGTCGGCCCCGGCGCCTGCGGCCTCGTCGATGAGGCGGCGGGCCGTTTCCATGTTGCCTTCGTGGTTCACGCCGACTTCGGCGATGACGCAGGGGCGGGCCATGCTCTCTGCCGGCGCGGGCGTGGTGATGCATTCTGTCAGCGTCATTCTCTGTTCCTCGTCGCGGGGTGGATGTTGGAACGGGTGTATACCGTCCCGGCGCGAAAGAAAAGCGGCAGCGGAGTCAATTCGGCGTGATGCCGCGTCAGAGCGGTCTTTTTGCTCCGGTCACGTACGAGAAGAGTACGCTTCCTTCGCAAAAAGGCCCGCTCTTCCTTGCCTGACGCCGAATTGACTCCACTGCCCTGTAAGTTGACCTGAACGCCGGAGGCGGATAGCCTGAAAATCATACCTCAACAGGAGTACGGCATGCGTTTTCTTCTGATGGCCCTGTTTCTGGGGGTAATCGTCTGGCTGGGGCTGCACCAGTGCACCAACGTCACGCGCAGCACCCTGGTGCTCAACCCCTCCGATTCCTTCCCGGCGGACAAAAAACAGGCGCTCGGGCAAAACGTGGCGCGCATTCTGCCGCACTGCCCCGGCCTGCAAAAGCTGGGAGCCGTGCTTGAGTTTACGAATCTTACGGAACAGGACGGCGTGACCGTTATTTCCCTGCACGCCCCGGACAACGCGGATATCCCGGCCGAATGGGGCGCGCGGGGACGCGACTGCGCGTTCAGGATCAGCCAAAGCGAGCTGGATCTGGGCAGCAACGGCGCCTGTCAGGCGCTTTGCCTCGGCAAACTGGGCAGTCAGGGATTGCCTGTGAAGAAAAATCTGGCCCGACCCGCTGAATAAGAGAGCAGAGCTGCCCACGCTGCGAGGATTTTTGTGCTCCGCCGAGGAAGAACGCTTTTTTATGGAGGGAGTATGAACCACAGCGTAAGCCTGCTCGAACTCGCCCGCATAAACCTGCAGCGCGCCGTCAAGCCGGGCTCCCTGGCCGTGGACGGCACGGCGGGCAACGGCAACGACACCCTGTTTCTGGCCGAACTGGTCGGCCTCAAGGGGCTGGTGCTCGCCTTCGACATCCGGCCTGAAGCCCTGGAAGCCACCCGCGCGCTGCTGGAACAGACAAAAATGTCGGATCGGGTGCGCCTTTTCCTGACCGGACACGAGAACATCGCGGCCTGCCTGGCGGGCAGTTCCGTGCCGCCCGCCTCGGCGCGTCTGGCCGCCGGCCTGGCCGCCGTGAACGCGCCCGACCCCGGACAGTATCTGGCCGGCAACAACAAGGTGAGCGGGGCCATGTTCAACCTGGGCTTTCTGCCGGGCAGCGAAAAGGAAATCGTCACCCGGCCGAGCACCACCCTGGCGGCCCTGAACGGCCTTTTGCCGGCCCTGCTGCCCGAGGCTGTGGTGTCCGTTCACTGTTACAGCGGGCATGACGGCGGCGGGGAAGAAACCAAGGCCGTGCTGGAATGGGCGCGGAGCCTGCCGGAAAAATTCTGGCGCGTCTACCGTTACGAAACCCTGAACAAACGCCGGGGAGCGGAAAATCTGCTGCTGGTGGAGCGCCGTTCCGTCCTTTCCCGTTGACGCCGGAACGTTGCAAAAGGAATCCGCTCCTGGACCAGCCGATTTTTTTTGAAAAAGCTTTCCGAATATCGGGTAAAGAAATTGAACCTCCATCCCGGTCATTTGTTGCAGAAAATGCGGACCGGGCAAAAAACTTGAACGCCGGGCAACGGAAAGCACACGCGGCGGATGGAAATAACATACTAAATACACTTATCTTTTTTTTATAAAAATGAAAGAGCCGTTTTGGCACGACCCTTGCTATACTCTGAGTACCTTCCTTCCTTTTTTGCAACCAGCTTTCCTTCAGAGACGGCCTGCCCTTCGGGGCAGGCCGTTCTCGTTGCCGGCTGAGGGGCTTTCCGGCTTGGGCGACAAACCGCCGCGCAACGGCAGTGTGGCAGGGCGGCGCCTTGACAATCGCTGCCCTGCTGTGAGCGCCAAAGCAAGTGGTTTGCCTTGGCTGTCGCACACGGCATGGAGCCTCCCCAAATATCGGCACAAAGTGACCATATTCGGGCAAAAAAACCAAATATCGGCACACGCCGCGCTATGACGTCCGAAGGATCCTTGCCGGGCCGCAGCCTGCGGGGTTTGCGCCTCGTGGAATATATATTGCTGTTCAAAACATGCGCACTGCATAATATCAAAAACGCATTGATCAGATAACTTGCCGGAAAAATAGTTGTTTTTCGGTTCAATATGCCGAACGGCTTTAAACAGGCACGTCGAGTGCCGGCGTGCCGCACAAGGAGTAGAGTTATGCATGTAGGGTTTATCGGCCTTGGAATGATGGGCGGGGGCATGTCCGCCAACCTTTTGAAAGCCGGGCATACCGTCACCGGGTTTGACCTCTCGCCCGCTTCGCTGGAACGCCACGTCAAAGCCGGGGGCCTGGCGGCCAAATCGGCACGGGAAGCAGCGGCTGAAGCGGAGGTGCTCATCACCATGCTGCCCAACGGACCGGATGTGGAAGCCGTTCTTTTCGGCAAGGACGATGTGGCCGCCCATATGAAACCCGGGTCCATCGTGATGGAGTGCAGCACCATTCTGCCCCAGGTCACCGACAGCGTGGCCGGTCGCCTCAAATCCATGGGATTGGCCATGCTGGATGCCCCCATCGGACGCACTTCGGATCATGCCTGGGCCGGCACGCTGATCTTTATGGTCGGCGGAGAAGCGGCCCATCTGGAAAGAGTTCGTCCCCTTCTTGATGCCATGGGCGAAGTGACCCATCACTGCGGTTCGGTGGGTTCGGGGATACGGGCCAAAATAATCAACAACTATATGTCCATAGTGCTTAATGTCCTCACGGCGGAAGCGTTGACCCTGGCGGAAAAATTTCATCTGGACCGGGATACCCTCATCAAGGTGCTCATGGGCACCCCCGCCGGACGCTCGCATTTGACCACCACCTATCCCGCCAAGGTTTTCAAGGATGACGTGAGCGCGGCCTTTATGCTGGATCTGGCCGCCAAAGATCTGGGACTGGCACTGCAGACGGGAGCCGCCGAGGGCGTTCCCCTGGCCACCGGCGCCGCCGCCCAGCAGATATACAATATAGCGCGGAGCCATGGCCACGGACGGGAAGACTGGACTTCCATGCTGGTGAACATGCGCGAATTGGCGGGATTAAAGTAGACGTTCCAAACGGCGTGAAGGTCGTTTACGGAAGCGGCGACTCCCGGGCGTTGCCGCTTCCGCTTTTTCATCCGGTTTTCAGATGGAAACCGGCGTGCAGCAGTTTCGGCCGCACTGCTTGCTTCTATACAGGGCCTTGTCCGCCCGTTCGAGCAGTTCGGCCCGCGTTTCGCCCGGCCTGGGCAGCGCGCCGCCTATGGAAAGCGTGACGTCCACAGGGCGGCCGTCGTGCTCTATGCGTATGTTCCGGGCCAGTTCGCACAGCTTGTTGCCGATCCCCGTGAGCGCGGCGGCGTTTGTTCCGACCACGATCACCAGAAATTCGTCCCCTCCCCAGCGCACAAGCAGGTCGGCCGCCCGCAGATTGAGGCGGATCATGGAAGTCACTTCAACCAGCACGCGGTCGCCGGCGGCATGCCCCAGCCTGTCGTTGATCTGCTTGAAATGGTCGAGATCGATCAGCAGCACGCCGAACGATGCGGACGAGGCATGAAAGGCGTCCAGGGCCTTGTCCAGCATGGCCTCGCCGTAGTTGCGCCGGGCCGCCCGGGTCAGCGGCTCCACATAGGCCAGATTGTTGAGTTCGTGCAGAAGATCCGACACTTCGTCCGTTACGCCCAGCTTGCGGAACACTTCCATGGCGCCGATGATTTCGCCCTGCCCGTTGCGGCAGGGGAGCGTGCGCAGGAACACCGGCACGGAGACGCCGTTCTTGTTCAACAGGGACACCTGGGCCTCACGCACTTCGCCGTCTTTCAACGTCTCCTGGAGCGGACAGCCCAGCCTGCACAGGATTTTTGAATCGCAGTGGTGCGAAAGCAGGTCTTCGCCGCACTGCCGGCCGAGCACGTCCCCCACCGTGTAGCCGGTCAGTTCCTCGGCGCTTTTGTTCCAGTGGACAATCGTCTTGCTCTTGTCCACTATGTACAGGGAATCCCACAAATTCTCGAAAAGCTGCGCCACGTTGTCGTTCACGAGTTGATCACGGGTCAAGGCATACCTCGTTGCGAAAGAGGAGGAGTATGTTGCGGTTGTTCACTGGGGAAACGGGAATGTCATGCAGGGCGCCTTCGGCGCCTTGCCGTTCGTTTTCGGTGCGGCGCATAGTGGCCTTTTTATTATGTGAAGTCAAAATATCCGCGTGGAAAAGATCGTACGTCACTGTTATGTTTTGTTGTTATTGCGGATTTTTTTGTCGCAAACAGATTATTTTTTGTTTTCCTGTATTTTCAAGAACCGCAAGATCAGTGTATAGATGGTTATGTAGATGTATGCCTGCAAAAATATCATCCCTACGAAACGCCATATGCTGAGTCAACTTTTCCATATTATCACACTTGCACTGATAACCGTGTCCATCCACGGCCTGTACAGCGCCTTCCTTCTCGCCCGCCTGCACAGGCGCCGCGAAAGAAAACACCGCATACGCCACGATCTGCGCGGTTATCTCCCCATTCTGGGCGAGGTCGTCGTGCTGCTGCTTCTCATGCACTTTGCCGAAGCAACGGTCTGGGCGGTTTTTTACCTTCTGGCCCACGGCCTGCCCGACCTGGAAACGGCCCTGTATTTCTCCCTCACCAGCTACACGACCATAGGCTACGGCGATGTGCTGCTGCCGCCGAAACTGCGTATGATCGGAGTGAGCGAGGGCCTGGTCGGTACCTTTATGTGCGGCTGGTCCGTGGCGATAGTGGTGGCGATTCTGCAGGAAATAGCGCGCGACAGCGCGGCGCGGCCTCCGGCGGACGGCGGGCGCGGGAATACGGCTGCATGACGAATGGCTGTTTTTATGTCACCAGTTCCAATACTTCAGCCGGGGTCATGTCCATGCGCAGGGGCAGGAGCGCAAGACGCCGGAAATCCTCCCGGCTGTCCATGTCCAGCCGTATTTCCGGGTGCCGCAGCGCCGGATCGGGCGGGTCAAAAGTGCGGATGTCGAAACGCGCCGCATTGTCCCAGATATAGGAAAGGCAGTGCTCGCGGTGCCTCGGGTCCGACGCTTCGGCCGCGATGCGTTCCAGCAGGCTGAAGGAGAGCATTTCCGCGCCCAGGCCGTCGGGATAGGCGTTGCCCTGCGGTATGTGATTGTAGGCGTAGTCGCAGCCCGCGCTCTCGTAAAAGCGGATCAGGTGATCGATCTCCCCGCCCCAGATCAGCGGATTGTCCGCGCAGATGCGCACCACCCGCGAAGCATTGTGCGCCGCGCCGGCCGCGCGGAAACGCTCCAGCACGTCGTTCTCCGGCCCGGCAAAAACAGCGATGCGCGCGTCCAAAGGCATGAGACGTTCCCGCACGTGCGCGGCCAGCACCTCGTCCAGTTCCGTGTCCGGCACCGCCACCACAATACGGTCCAGCAGCTTCGATTTTGCCGCGCGCAACACCACCCAGTCGATCAGCGGAGCGCCCCGCAGGCAGAGCAGGGTTTTCATCGGCAGACGGCTTGATCCCAGCCGCGCCTGGACTAAGGCCACGGTACTCATGATGCGCCTCCGGCGGGCAGAGAGATTATTCTTTCAACAGCTCCAACATGCGGCGGACGACCTGGGCCTTGTTTTTCTCGAACTGGAAGCGATCCTGCCGCTTGAAGAGGGCGGCGCGCACGGCGGGCTTGAGCAGGCGCAGAAAGGCGCGGCGCAGCTTTTTCGCGTCAAAATGCGGGTTCATGAGACCCAGGTTGATGAAGCCGTTGGCCGGCGCGGCAAAGCGGTGGCTCAGCTCCCGTTCGTGATGGGCAAGCACGAGGGCCGGCACGCGCATGTGGGCAAGCTCGTACACCGTGCGGCCGGCGGAGCAGATGGCCAGATCCGCGCCTTCCATCATGCGCGACATGACGTTGGTGGCGTGGGTGAAAGAGATGCGCGGGTTGCCGAGCTGCGCGAGCCGCTGCTTGAGGGTTTCGCGGTGGGCGTAGCCCGGCCCGGCCACGACGCGGATGGCTATGCCCTGTTCGCGGCAGAGGGGCTCGACCACGTCCAGCGTCTTGCGGGTAAAATCGGAATGGTCGGTGCCGCCGAAGCTGATCAGCAGGGTGCGGGCCCCGGGCCTGAAGACGTTGCGCGCGCCGGAGGCGAATTCGTCCCGCAGGCAGAAATGTTGATGCCCGTAAAGATAACGCTCGTCCTTGCCTTTATCGTCGTACAGGGCGTTGATGACGAGATCCGCATATTCCGCGCCGGGGCCGTCGTCCTCAAAATTCACGACGCGCAGCCCGGCTTCTTTAAGCCGCCGCATGTAGGCGGGATCGGTATCCAGGATGTCGTTGATCACCAGATCGGGCTTGCGGGCCAACACGGCCTCGGCCGGATCGCCCTCCTGCACAAAAGTTTTATAGTCGCGTTCTGCAATGCTTTTCGCGGCCAGCTCGCTTTCGGCCGTGCAGAGAAACTCCACGGCGTGATCCGCGATTTCGTGGGCCAGCATGAGCGCGCGAAACACATGCCCCATGCCGATGGCCGGATAGCCCGCCACCACAAAAAGCACCTTGCGCCGGGCCAGCAGTTTTTCGCAGATCCACCAGTCCTGGTAGCTGTTGATTTCTATGGCGCGGTCGTTGAGAAAATAGGGCACGGTGCGGCCTATGCGATCCGCAAGCAGAGCCTCGCCGCGCAGCATGACCAGAGCCTTGCTCTCCACCAGCGCGCCGTCGTCCTCGTCCCCCAGCAAATCGGAAATGCCCTCCGGCCTCTCTTTCCAGACGCGCCGGCGCACGCTGGTCACGGTGATCAGGCAGTTCGCCCCGGAATCGACAAAGCGGCGATACGCGTCTTCAATGTCCACCCAGGTGATGAGCGGGCAACTCGCCCGGTAGAGCAGCACGTGTTCGTATTCCCGCGCCGCCTGCTCCAGCACGCCGCGCAGCTCGGCCACGATGTCGAGCGAGGAAAAATGCAGCTCCCGGTTGTAATGCGCGCGCACGCCGCAACGTTCGCAAATGAGTTGTATTTCCCGGCTGTCCGTCACCACCAGGATGTCCTCGCCCCGGCAGACGGCGCGGGCCGTGTGGATGGCGCGTTCGATCAACGTTTCCCCGGCCAGCTTTTTCACGAGCTGGTCGGGGATCACGGCGTTCTTCTTGACGGCGGGAATGATGATGCAGCGTTGCTTCACCTCAATTCCGTCAACACGGCCTTGGTCGCCGCCAGCATGTGGTCGAACTCCCCTTCGGTCAGCCAATGCTGGAAGGGGAAGGAGACCATGTTGTCGTAAAAGGCGTCGGAGTGGGGGCAGTCGGCCTTGCCGAGGCCCAGCTTCACGTAGAAGTCGTAGCGGTTGAGCGGCATGTACTGCACGACGCATTTGACGCCGTGCTTGTGGAACATGGCGCGGATGAAGGGATCGCGCCTGCCGCCGTTCAGGCGCGCGGCCAGCAGGTGGTAGTTGTGGCGCGTGGAGTCCACGCGGTGGAACTCCAGTTCGGGGAAATCGGCGAGCGCGTCGATGAAGCGCAGGGCCCGCGCCCGTTTTTCGGCGTTGATCGCGTCGATGCGCTTGAGCATGACACGGCCGAGGGCGCATTCGATTTCGCCGATGCAGTAATTGTTGGGCCAGAGGATGTGCCCGTCGAGCATGGGGAGGTCGACATTGCCCATGGCAGGCAGCCAATAGTCCGGGCGCTCGCCGGGGTAGGCGCAGTGCCCGTTGTGGCGCAGCATGGGCGCAATCTGGGCGAGTTTTTCATCCCGCACCACGAGCATGCCGCCCTCGCCCAGGGTGGTGAGGTTTTTGTGCGAATGGAAGGAGAAAATCGCCATGTCGCCGAAGGAGCCGGAGCGTGTGCCGTCCACGTCCGCGCCTATGGACTGGGCCGCGTCCTCGATGACGATGATGCCGCGTTCGCGCGCCAGGGCCATGATGGCCGGCATGTCGGCCACATAGCCGTAGAGGTGGACGACGACAATCGCGCGGGTCTTGGGGGTGAGCACGGCCGCTATGCTCTGGGCCGTGACCACGCGGGCGGCGGGGTCGATGTCGGCCCAGACGAGGCGCGCGCCTTTCTTGAGGTAAGGATAGGCCGAGGCCGTGAAGGTATGGGAAGGAATGACGACTTCGTCCCCTTCCTTGAACATGCAGAGCTGGGCGGAAAGCTCAAGCGCCGAAACCCCGTTCATGACCGCAAAGCAGGTGCCCTCGGGCAGCCCCTGGTAGGCCGCGAACGCGTTTTGAAATTTGAGCAGGTGCCGTCCCTGGGTCAGGGTTTCGGCGTTGCGCATGGCCTCGGCCACGGCGCCGATTTCTTCCTCGGTATAGCGCAGGGCGCGCCCGCTGAAATTGACCTTGAGATCCATCACATCCTCTTGAAACGTTCGATGACGTTTTCCCTGGTCAGAATCTTCCTGAAGTCCGGGCCAAGGCGGTTGGAAAGGGAATTGTCGTGCACAATGGTGCCCCGGTACAGGGTTTCGTAGTCTTCCCCGCCTAAATTCGCGCAGATGCCCTTGGGCAGGCTGACCTTCTGGCGCTCCATCATCCGCATGAAGAGGGCGTACTGTTCGGGATAGATGTCTTCCAGCGCGGTGAGGGCGTAACAGTTGGCGATGCCGTGGTGCATGTGCAGGGCCACGGAAAGCCCGGCCGAGAAGGGATGCACCACGCCCACATAGCCGGTGGCCATGCCGCCCATGTAGGACGCGATCATCATCTCTTCCAGGTTGTCTTCGCTCATCATGTCGTCGGAGAGAAAGATCTTCTCGCACATGGACACGGCCTTTTCGGCCAGCATGTCCACGATGCGGTTGCGGTAGGAGCCGGTAAGGGTCTCAAAGCAGTGCATATACGTGTCCATGCCGGTGTAGAAGAACTGGTCGCGCGGCACGGTGCGGGTAAGCTCGTAGTCCATGACGATCTGGTCGAACACGGTATAATCGCTGTTCATGCCCAGTTTGAGGCGCTTTTTGACGTTGCTGAGCACGCAGGTGCGGGAGCATTCGGAACCCGTGCCGGCCAGCGTGGGCACGGCGATCTTGTAAATCGGCGGATTTTTTACCAGTTCCCAGCCCTGGTAGTCTTCAGCCAGACCGGGATTGGTCATCAGGTTGGCCACGGCCTTGCAGGAATCCATTGTGGCGCCGCCGCCCAGGGCCACCATGCAGCAGGGCAGGTGGGAACCGGCTTCGCGCACCTTGGCGGCCAGCACGTCCATATAGTCGGTGGTGGGCTCTTCGCGCACATCCACGTATATGATGCGGTCGCCGCGCTCCACGGGCAGGCGGGCGGCCAGATCCTTGCCCTGGAAATAGTGGTCGATGAAAAAGACCACTCCTTCCCCTTCGCTTGTGCGCCGCGTCTTGAGCAGATCGCCGAGCTGGGAAAGGGAACCCTTGCCGAAAATATAGTATGGGACGTTCTTGACGTTGCGGTACATGCATAATCCTCGTGGTTGAGTCAGATGGAACCGTTTCCCCTATAGTCTCCTTTGCGCGGCACTGCAAGAGGCGCGGAAAGGGAGGAGCAGCCACTCCCGGAAAAGGACGCATTCTGCCGTCTGCCGGGTCTATTCTTTTTTCATTTTCCGCCGATAAGCCGAAAAAGGCGCGCACCGGAATGCGCAAAGATTTTTCGCAAGGCGCGCACAATCCCTGTTTTTTTCGGATATGCCTATGAATTACGGCCTTTCGGGCATGGCGCTGCAGCTTCTTTTGCCGGACTCCGGCTCCTGGTTCGCCGGCTCTTTCACGAGCCGGGTCTGGACGGAACTGGTGAGCGCGCGCGTAAACTCCCTGCTCAAGAGCACGGTCGCCCCCGACCTGCTCGGCGAGGCCCTGGGCGGCAGGCTGCGCGGAGACGCCGGCATGCTGCGCCAGGCTTCTTCCAACGTGCTGGAGGCGAAATCCATGATGGATACGGCCTCTTCGGGCGTGGGCAGCATTGCGCAGCAGATCGGCGAAGCGCAGGAGCTGGTGACGGAATTCAACGAAGCCGTTGACAAACTCGATCCCCTTGATCCGGATTTCGCCGACAAAAAACAGGCCCTGGTCGATCAGTACACGCCGCTGTACGAGTCCATAGGCAAAAGCATCAACAGCATTGTGAAAAATACGGCCTACAACGGCATCGCGCTGCTCGACGGCGAGGCCTGGGCCGGGGACGAACGGATACACATCGTGCCCTCTTCCGGGGATCCCGTCGCGGGTTCGGTGCACATTCAGGCCGGAACGGACGGCTTTCCGCTCGCCTTCAATAACTTGCGGCCGCAGTTCGGGGATATCGGCGCGGGCAACCCCCTTGACGACCCGGATACCGCCGCCGGTCTTAGCGAACTGAAAAGCACGGCCGAAAGCCTGGCCGGGCTCTATGCCGGGCGGGCAAGCAGCCTGAACGGGCAGGCCCTTTCCCTCAAAAGCCAGGCCGCCGTGCTGGAAGAGGCGGCGTTGCGCCGTGCCGGGCTGGGAAGCTCGGCTCCGGACCCGCACAGCCTGCTGCTCGATCTGGCGCTGCGGGATACAGGCGGTCTGATCGACACAAGAAGCTGAAACGAGACGGATCTGTTCCAGGCGATACGCTGTGAGGCCGGTTCCAAAGTTTGGGAGACCGGATTCACCTTCGCGGGAATGACGCAAAGGGGAAAGGCTTGATGCGTTCGAGTTGCTCAGCGGAAAGATGGAAAAGCCTGCCCATTGCGCCCCCATCAGCGCAACTGTTCAACTTCTCTGCAAATCGCAATAATGAGTCCAGAGCCTAAACATTAAACAAAAAGTGCATGACATCGCCGTCCTGCACGACATACTCCTTGCCCTCGGTGCGCAGCAGACCGGCCGTGCGGCAGGCGGCCTCGCTCTTCAGGCGCATATAGTCCTCAAAAGCGATGACTTCCGCGCGGATGAAGCCGCGCTCGAAGTCCCCGTGGATCACCCCGGCCGCCTGGGGAGCTTTCCAGCCCCGCTGTATTGTCCAGGCGCGCGCCTCTTTTTCCCCGGCCGTGAAATAGCTGATCAGTCCCAACAGTTCGTAGCCCGCGCGGATAATGCGCGCCAGCCCGCTTTCCGCCACGCCGTAGGAGGCCAGCAGTTGCGCCTGCTCCTCTTCGGGCAGGCCCTGCAGCTCCTCCTCCAGCCGGGCGCAGATCACGGCCGTGGCCGCGCCGCGCGCGGCCGCGAAGTCCTTGATCTCTTTGGGCGCGTCCGCGCCTTCGGCCGGCATGTTTTCATCAATATTGGCGCAATAGATGACCTTTTTGGCGGTCAGCAGGCCCAATTCCCTCCATGAGGCCAAAAAGGCCTCCCCGGCAGGCAGGGCGAAGGTCGCGGCCGAGTTGCCGGCGTTGAGGTGTTCGAGCAGGCGCTCCATGTCTTCCAGAGCGGCGCGGGCTTTGGCGTCGCCCCTGGCCTCCTTGCGCAGGCGCTCCAGGCGGCGCTCCACGGCCTGGATGTCGGCCAGCAGCAGTTCCGTCTCAATGGTTTCCACGTCGCGCAGCGGATCGGGCGCGCCGTCCACATGGGCGATGTTTTCGTCCTCAAAGCACCGCACCACGTGGATAAGGGCCGCGCATTCCCGTATGTGGGCCAGGAAACGGTTGCCCAGGCCTTCGCCCTTGCTGGCGCCGCGCACCAGGCCGGCGATGTCGTAAAAATCCACGGAGGCGTGGATGGTTTTTTGCGGCCGCACCAGATCGGCCAGTTTGAGAAGGCGCGCGTCCGGCACGGCCACCGTGGCCTTGTTGGGCTCGATGGTGCAGAAGGGATAGTTGGCCGCCTGGGCGTTCTGCGCCCTGGTCAGCGCGTTGAAAAGGGTGGACTTGCCCACGTTGGGCAGGCCGACGATGCCGATGCTGAGTGCCATGCTGTTACTCCGGGCGAAATTGCGGACGCGCCGTCAAATAGGGGATATTCGCGGGCAATTGCGGCGTCAAACGGCTTTTTTGCTCCGGTCGGGGACGATAAGAGTCCACTCCCTGCGCAAAAAAGCCGTTTTCCTTGCTCTTGCCGCGCGCTCTCCCTATGTAATGACAAGTCCTAAGCTCTTCCTCGGCACGTCGCGCCGGGAGGGTCTGATTTGGACTTCGACAAAGAATTCGACCTATAACGAATTCCACAGTGCGCACGCGGCGCGTTCCTGCTCTTCCAGGGAATAGGCCGCGGCCGTCAGCCGGCCGGCGCGGCGCAGGGCCGCGAGTTCTTTGTCCCCGGCCTCAAGAGCGTCCAGTGCCGCTTCCAGCGCGCAAACCGCGCCCGGCACATCGGCGTCGGCCGCGTAAAAGCCGTTGCCGCCCCATTCCACGGGCCGCAGGGGAAAGAAAGGCCGGGCCGCGCCGGGAAAATCGCGCGCCGGGCGCATATACTCCCATCCGCCCAGGCCTGTAAAGCCCGCGACTATGCAACCGCAGGCAAAGGCCTCCAGCGGCGGCAGGGGGCAGCCCTCGGGAAAGCCCGTGCTCAAAAAAACGTGGGCGCCGCGCAGATGCGCGGCCACCTCGGCCTGCGAACAACCTTCTATGCTCACCCATTCCAGGGCGCGGCCGGGATGAAGGCGGGCCCGGCGGGCCTCGACCGCCTCGCGTATCCAGCGCGCGAGAGCCTTGTTCTTGCGCGGCATGAAGGCGATGCGCCAAGGGCCGCTCACAGGCGTTCCATCCGTCCGTTCCGCCGGGGGGTGAAAGAGCGCGGGATCGATGCCCGGCCGCAGGATGCGCGCCCGCCTGCCCAGGCTCATTTCGATAAAGCGCGCCACGGGATCGGAAACCGCCAGAAATTCCACGGGCAGCGCCTCCGCGCCGGGCGGCAGGCCGGAGAGCAGATAGGCCCAGTTCTGCACGTAGACGATGCAGCGCGCGCCGGCGCGCAGGCCGGACAGCAGCGCGGTGGGCCAGCCTTCGGGAACGAGCAGGATGTCGCCGGGCGCGAAGCGCAGTTCGTCAAGCAGCCGATGGGGCAACCGGCAGGGTACGGCCTCTTCGGACGCAGCCGGCGCATCAGGCCGGGCGGGTTCCCGCAGGACGAAGCTTACAGGAGCGCCGGCTGCGTGCAATATGCGCCCCATGCGTCGCAGCACGGTCAGGCCGCCGCTGCCGCGCGCGAGCGGGGGGAGAAAGATGTGCGTTGTCATGCGGAATTGTCTGTTTCACTCCCACAGCGGATTACAAAAAAATCCGGGGGAGAAAAGCTCCCCCGGAAGCCTGCCGTTGCGCCGGAGCTTATCTGTCGGGGCCCTTATTGCCCCAGCCGCCGGGATTGCCGGAACTGCGGTTTCCGCGGCCACGGTCGGCATCCCCGCGATCCCGGTCGCCGCGGTTGCGATCCCGGTCATAGTCCCTGCGGTCGCGATCTCCGCGATCCTGCCGATCACGGTCATACCCCTTGCGACCACCGTCCCTGCGGTCGCGGTCGCCGTCATATTTTTTGTGATCGCGGTCTCTGCGGTCGCGATCGTAGTCTTTGCGATCATGATCCCTGCGATCGCGGTCCCGGTGATCGCGGTCCCGGTGATCGTAGCGGCCGTCCCGACCGTGATCCCGATAATCGCGGTCATCGCGATCGGCGTGCCTGTATCCCTTCCTGTACTGTCCCGGAGGGCCTTCCGGCGTGCCCTTGTAGTGTCCCCTGGCCCTGCCGGGATGATCGTAATAGTCCTTCCAGAAATCCCTGTCCCGGTCGTATCGGCCGTAACGGCGCTTGTCGAAGCCGTACTCATCGCGCCGGCAGTTATAGGAACGGCAGATGTCGTCCCAGTCCCGGCCGCTCTGCCGCAGGGCGCGCAGTTCGTCTTCGGAGCGCCGCGTTTCCCGTGCCAGGGATCTGAGGCGCGCCTCTTCCAGCGCATATTCGCGGTCGCGCCATTCCCGTTCCAGGCGTTGGTAGTCGGCGGAACCCCGGCCCGCGCGGTCAAAGGCAGAGCGCGCGTCGTCGGCCCGGCGCAGCGCCTCGGCCATGTCGTCGGCCCTGTTGCTCATATCGCGCAAATCCGCCGCGCGTCCCGCATCGGGAAGAAAAGCCGCCGCAAAAAACGCCGTGAGAAGGAAACCGCAAAAAACTTTCATGCATTACCTCGGTGCTTGTATTCTCGTCCCGTCGGCGTGTTCAATCCCGATCCTTCCCCTTGCCTTTCTTGTCCTTCTTGTACTGGCCCGGAGGGCCGTCCGGCGTGCCCTTGTGGTGCCCTCTGGCCTTGCCGGGCCGGCTGTAATAGTCTTTCCAGAAATCCCTGTCCCGATCGAATTGGGCATAGCGGCGCTTGTCAAAGCCGTAAGAATCGCGCCGGCAATTGTAGGCGCGGCAGATGTCGTCCCAGCCCCTGCCGCTGCGGCGCATCTCGCGCAGTTCGTCGGCGGAACGGTTCATGTCGCGCGCCATGGCCCTGAGGCGCGCCTCTTCCAGGGCGTATTCGCGCTCCCGCCAGGCTTGCTCCAGGCGGAGATAGTCGTTTGAGCCCCTGGTTGCGCGTTCAAACGCATAACGCGCGTCGTCGGCGCTGCGCAGCGCGTCGGCGATGTCACGGGCTCTGTAGGACATGTCGCGCAGATCCGCGGCGAAACAGAAAGCCGGAAGCAGCAGGCTCAGAAACACAACAGGGGCCGTGATGCGGAAAGACCGGATTTTCATAAAATCCTCTGCATGTTGCGGGTGAAAAACCTGCGCGCATGACGCGGATGATACAAGGGGAGGCACGCACTTCTTATAGCTGTATCCCCCGGTTTCCGTAAAGAAAAACCTGAAGGAGCGTTGACGCTGCACGTTCCAGTGCGTACATACAGCATGCCGGGAAGAAATTCCCGGTTCATCGGGGGACAAAGGAGACGTCATGTCCACAGCGTTTCAAAACTCGGTGCGGCAGATTCTGGAAGCCGTCATGTTCGAGAACTGGTTGCGCTTTTACTTCATTACGGAACAGGAAGGGAACAGGCTCACCCTGGCCGTGCCGGAACAGGGCATGGCCCGCCTGAAGGAGCTGCATCCGCATCTTGTGCCGCTGGCCGAGGAAGTCAACGGCAAGGAGATCAGTTTCGAGCTTTCCCGGCAGGCCGTCTGTACCTTCGTGGTCACGCAGATCGACGGGCAGGCCATGCCCAGAAACATGGCCGACCTGGTTTTCGACAGTTCCTCCTTCCAGCTTGAAATGCAGCTTTTCAACAACTGGGTGCAGGCGCATGAAGACCAGCTGGACGCCCATTTTCTCGATTTCGCGGCATGGAAGCGCCTGTTCGCGGAATGGCGCAACTCCGACAAGGTGCGCATCTGGGCCGCGAGCCTTGAAAGCGCGGCCCTGGCCGAATCCGGCGAAACAACGCAGTAAAAGGCATCTCATCGTCAAATGCGGAGCGGGCCGAAAACGGCGTTTTGCGGCGCGGCGGTATATCCGGATCGCAAAACAGCCCGAAACGCGGGGCGTTCCGGGCTGTTGCCGTAGACGGAGGACTTGTTCAGCGGCGGAAGATACCGCGTTCGCCGTCGCCGTAGCCGCCGAGGACGTAACCGTCCTTGTCGACCTGACCGGCGCGGAGAATTTCCTTCTTCTTCTTTTCAACCCCGGCGACCCGCTTCTCAGCGGCGGCGGGCGTCATTTCACGCTTGGCCGGCTTGGCTTCGGCGTCATATTTCTTGTCGCCTTTGCCGCCCATTTTGTATCCGCCGCTCTTTTTACCCGCGCCGGCTTTTTTTCCGGCAAGGTATTCCTTGTCGCCGTAGCCGCCCATGATAAAGCCGTTTTCATCGCGTTGACCGTCGGCCGCCGCGCAGCTCAACGCGGGGAAAACCATCGTCAGGGCCACGAACAGGGCCGCGATACAAAAAATGTGCGTGAATCTCATGGTATCCTCCTGGTATGCGGTTTAACAGGCGTCCTTATACTTACAGATACCGAGGCAGCTCTAAGTATAGCACAGGCTCTATGACTTGCAGGAACAAAACACCTTTGTCCGTTGAAGACCGCAAACACACCCTGCGGATGCGGATGCTGCGGGAACGCGCGGCCCGCGAACCCGAAGAGGCGGCGCGCCTGAGCCGGGCCGCGCAGGAGGCGCTTGCGGCCTCGCCCGCCTGGGTTGCGGCGCGTTCCATAGCCTTGTATATGCCGATACGTGGCGAGCTGTCCACCGATCTGCTGCGCGAACTTGCCGCTGCCCAAAGAAAAACGCTGCTGCTGCCGCGTTGCGATCCGAAGGTGAAGGGCCGGATGGACCTCGTGCCCTGCGCGGATCCGGCCCGGCTTGTGTCCGGCGCATACGGCATTCCGGAACCCGCGCCGGAACTTGAGGCCCTGGATGCGGACGATCCGGGTCAGGGGCCGGATCTGCTCTGCGCGCCGGCCGCGGCCGTTGATCGGCGCGGTTTTCGCCTTGGCTACGGCGGCGGTTATTACGATCGTCTCCTCGCCCGGCCGGCCTTGCGCCGCACGCTGTGCATCGGGCTGGTGTACGGCTTCCAGATTGTGCCCCGGCTGCCGGTGCGGGCCTGGGATCTGCCCTTGCGCGGTTTTTGCACCGAACACGGACTTACCTTATTGCCTGTTCAAGGAGACTGACCATGCCCCTGCGTTTTATTTTCTTCCAATTTCCCGGCATACCGGGCGTGCGTTGCGCCTTTCAGACGCGCGACGGCGATCTGTCCGACCCCCGTGCCGGGGGCAACATTTCTCTGGCCATCCCCGATGCGCCGGAAGAAACACGGGCCAACCGGGCGGCCCTCGCGCCCGCCCTGGGGCTTGAGCGCGTTGCCGAACTGAAACAGGTGCACGGGGATGCAATGGTTTTCGAGCCGGGTGCCTCCTGCCTGCTGCGGCCGGACGACATTCCCGCCCGCGAGGCCGACGGTCTGGCCACATCCGAAGCGGGCTTCGGACTGCTGATCAAAACGGCGGACTGCCAGCCGCTTTTTCTGGCGCATGCAAGCGGGCGCGCCGTCGCGGCCCTGCATGTGGGTTGGCGCGGCAACCGCATGAATTTTCCCGCCTCCGGGCTGCGCGCCTTTTGCGAACGCTACGGCTTTCCTCCACGCGAGGTGTCGGCCGTGATCGGCCCCAGTCTGGGCCCGGCGGCCGCCGAATTCATTCATTTCGAACGGGAATGGGGGCCGGACTACGCCCCCTGGTTTGACGAAGCGCGGCGCAGCATGGATCTCCGGAGACTGACGCGCGCGCAGCTGGAGGAAGCCGGAATGGCGCCGGAGCGCGTCTTCGGCCTGGATCTGTGCACCTTTTCGCTGCCCGAATTCTTTTCCTACCGGCGGGATCGGCAGGCGAGCGGCAGGCAGGCCAACGTGATTCAGTGCGGGGTGCAGCGCTCGTGACGGCACTGTCTACGCGGCGGCCGCTTTTTCCTTGATAAGCCGCAGCATCATGTCGCTCACCGCCTGGAGATCGGGCTTGGCAAACTGGGCGTCCGCGCCCACGGATTTGCCCTTGTGCTCCAGGCTGCCGGTAACGAGCGAGGAAAAAATCGCCACGGGCAGCGCTTTCAGCACACTGTCTTCCTTGATTTTTTTACACAAGGTCAGGCCGTCCATGCGCGGCATTTCGATGTCCAGAATGGCCCCTTCCACATAGGCGTTGATGGGCCGCTCCTCGGCAATCGACTTTTTCTTGATGGCCTGGAGCATGTCCCAGGCCTGCTCCCCGTCGTGGGCCTGAATAAGTTCGAAGCGCTTGTTCGCGGTGAGCAGCCTGAACATCAGCGCGCGTATGCTGCCGGAGTCGTCCGCGTGCAGAATGCGGATGGGCCGTCCCGCGGTTTCGTCATTTCCGGCCTCCACCTGCATGGCCAGAGCCAGGCCGGGATGGAGTTCGGCCACGATGCTTTCCATGTCGAGCAGAAAGACCACGCGCCCGTCCAGGCGCAGCACGCCCGTGACCGAATTTTTGCTGGAGGTCTGCAGAAAATTTCCCGGAGCTTCGACATCCGTCCAGCTCAGGCGGTAGATGCGGTTGACTCCGGAGACCTTGAACGCGGTAATCACCTTGTTGAACTCGGTAATCACCACCTTGGGTTCCTGACCCCCGCGCGCCTCGGTGCCCAGGTATTTGGCCAGATCCACCAGGGGCACCACCCTGCCGTCGCGGTACGGAAACGCGCCGAGCACGCAGGGATGCGGCATCTGCGGCATGGCCGTCACGGGCTGGGGGCGGATGATCTCCACCACCTTGGCCACGTTGATGCCGTAATGGCCGCGATAGTCCGGCTCATCCAGATAGAATTCCACCACTTCAAGCTCATTGGTGCCTGATTCCAACAGGATATTGCTGTGAGCCATTCCATCCCTCCCATGCATCCCTTTTATTGATAATATCCCTTTTTGCAAAAAAAGACCAGCACTTCCGCTGCGGTGCAACGGAAGGAGCCGCCGAACGGAAAAAGCGGCCGCCTGGTGACGGGAATGTCCTCTCCCGGCGCATGGCCGGAGCAGAAAGCCTTTCACAAGCCGGCGGAGTCTGCGGCAACGGCCGCTTGACAGGCCGCACTCCAGTTCTTACTCATACAAGGCTGTTCTTCAGCGACTTCACTCTCAAGGAGCCCAGGCATGCCCAACAAGCCGCATGAAAAATACCGCCGGGCGGCGGAACTCGTCGACCTGCTCCCCCCCTCCTCCGAAGAAGCGGACGGAGAGCAGCCTCTGCCGGAGGATCTCGACGCGCTCTGCCGTCTGCACGTCTGCCCGACCTGCGATGTGCAGGCCAGGGCCGAAGACATACGCCTGCGCGCCCTGGCCGAGACGGAAAACACGAAAAAACGCCTGCAGCGCGAGCAGGAGGAATGCCTGCGCTTCGCGGCGGAACGCATACTGAACGATCTGCTGCCCACGCTCGACACCCTTGACCTGGCCCTGCAATACGGCACGGAGCGCGAAAACTGCAAAGATGTGCTCCAGGGCGTGGAAATGACGCGGAAACTCCTGTTCGACACCCTGAACCGCCACGGTCTCGAAGCCCTGGGGGAACGGGGCGAGGCTTTTACCCCGGAATGCCACGAAGCCATAGGCTTTGACGAAGACGGCGACCTGGACGAGGGCCGCGTTGCCCGGGTGCTCCAGCGCGGCTACCGCCTCAAGGATCGCCTGCTGCGCCCCGCCAAGGTGCTGGTGGCCAGGCGTTGAGTTATCCCCTTTTTCTTGATCTCAGCCGCCTGCGCTGCCTGGTGGTGGGCGCGGGCGCGGTGGGCAGGCGCAAGATCGCCGGCCTGCTTGACGCCGGCGCGCGCGACGTGCTGGTGCTCGATCCCGGGAATCCATCGGATCTGCCCGATCACCCGTCCCTGCGCTTTGAGGCGCGCGCCTTCAGGCCTGAAGATCTGGCCGGACGCGGGCTGGTCTTTGCCGCGACCGGCTCGCGGCAGGCCAACGCCGCCGTAACCGCCGCCTGCGCGGAAGCCGGCGTGCTGTGCAACTGCGCGGACGCCCCGCACGAGGGCAACTGCGCGGTTCCGGCCTCGGCGCGGATGGAGAACCTCGCCGTGGCGGTTTCCACGGGCGGCGCGGGTCCGGCCTATGCCGCCCTGCTGCGCGACGAACTGGCGCAATGGCTGTCAACCAAAGCCCCCCAGGCTGTTCTGCTCGGCCGCATACGGCCGGCCCTGCTTGCCTTGAAACAGGATACAGGGCAGAATGCAAATGTTCTGCGCGCGCTGGCGCGCCCGGAAATCGGCGCGCGCCTTGCCGCGCGTGACAGGCGGGGCTGTGAGAAACTGCTTGAGGGACTGCTCCCCGCCGGCCTGCATTCCCGGATTGCGGATTTTCTCGACGGCCTGGTTTAGCGCATACATACCTGCTCTCACTTTGCACCGCGCCCGGTCGGTCCACGGAATTGTGGATGGAGTTGTGGATGGAGTTGTTCGATCATCTGGCTGTGGCCGCGCTGGTGCTCTATGCCCTGGCCACGCTCGCCGGCTTCACCGGGCTGGTGACCCGCAGCCCCTTGCTGCGGCGCTCGGCCCGCGCCTGCGCGGTCGGAGCCTTTGCGATCCAGACCCTCTCTTTCGCGCTGGGCAGCCACGGAGCCCTGCCGGGCGGCCTGAGCATGGGGGCCTACCTCCAGCTTCTGGCCTGGTTTCTCGTGCTCTGCGGCCTGTTCGGGGCCTGGAAATTCGCACTCGACACCCCTTTGCTCTTTTCCTCCGCGCCGGCCTTTCTGCTGACGGCCGCGTCTTTTCCCTTCCTGCACAGGGCCGTGGTGCTGCCGGCCTCGCTTTCCGCCTCTTTTTACGCCCTGCACATCGGCGCGCTTTTTCTGAGCCTGGCGCTTATCGCCCTGGCCTGCGGCGCGGGCCTGCTTTTTCTCTACCTGCACCGCAAAATCAAGTCCAAGGAACGGCTGATCGGCTTTCAAAAGGATTTCCCGGCCCTGGCCATACTCGATAAAATCAACGCCCTCTGTGTGCTGGCGGGCTTTCCGCTCTACACCCTGGGCTTGGGCACGGGCTTTTTCTGGGCGGGCGCGGTCTGGGGCAAAACCTTTTCCGGCGACCCCAAGGAATGCGTTTCCGTGTTCATCTGGCTCTGTTTTGCCCTGCTCTTCCATCAGCGTCTCGTCCAGGGCCGGCAGGGACGCGGCCCCGCGCTCTTTGTGGCCGTGCTGTTCGGGCTCTGCCTTTTTTCCATCGTGGGGGTGAATATTTTTCTGCCGACGCACCACGCCTTTCTGCCCCCTCATCCGCTGCGCTGACGGTTGACGCATGAAGAGACGCATCCACCTTATCGGCCTCAACCATCGCGGAGCGGGCGTTGAAGTGCGGGAACGCTACGCGCTTGCGGATCGATGTTCCCCGGAGGCCTGGATTCTGCCCCACGGCAACGGCATAGAAGAATCCTTCATCCTTTCCACCTGCAACCGGGTGGAAGTGCTCACCGCCGGCACGGCGGCCGAGCCGGAGCGCATAGTTCTGGAATGCTGGGCCGGAGCGGGCGGGCGCAGCGCAGCGGAACTGGCCTCCTACGTGTATATTCATCAGGATGTCGACGCCGTGCGCCATTTGTTCACCGTGGCTTCCAGCCTGGATTCCCTGGTGCTGGGTGAACCGCAGATTCTCGGCCAGCTCAAGGAAGCCTACCGCCGGGCCTCCGCCGGCAAAAAGACCGGCCCCATTCTGAACCGCCTGCTGCACAAGGCCTTTTCAACGGCCAAGCGGGTGCGCACCGAAACCGCCCTGGACGCCGGCGCTGTTTCCATCAGCTACGCGGCCGTGGAACTGGCCAAGCGCATCTTCGGCGACATGGCCGGGCACAGCGCCCTGCTGGTGGGCGCGGGAGAAATGGCGGAACTGGCGGCCATGCACCTGTTGCAGGCCGGGGTGCGCCGCATTCTGGTGGCCAACCGCACCTACGCCAACGGCCTGGAGCTGGCGCGGCGCTTCGGCGGCGAGGCCGTGCCCTTTGAGAGCCTGTTCTCCCATCTGGAAGACACGGACATCATCATCACCTCCACGGGCTCGCCCGAGGCCGTGATCCGCGCCTCGGACATCAAGGGCGTGATCAAGCGGCGCAGGCACCGTCCCATGTTCTTCATCGACATCGCCGTGCCCCGCGACGTGGATCCCGACGTCAACAGCCTGGACAACGTCTACCTCTACGACATCGACGACCTCAAGGAAGTGGTGGAGGAAAATCTGGCCGGACGACGCGACGAGGCCGCCAAGGCCCGGCTGATCGTCGAGGAGGAAATGGGCGTTTTCATGCGCTGGCTGGAAATGTTGGATACCCAGCCCACGGTGGTCGATCTTGTGCGGCGCGGCGAACGCATCGTGCGCGAGGAAATGGCCCGCACCCTGCGCCGGCTCGGCCCGGTGGACGACAACACGCGCGAGGCGCTCGAGGCCATGGCCTCGGCCGTGGCCCGCAAATTGAACCACGATCCCATCCATTTTCTGAAAAACGGCGGCATGGAGAACGAGGCCTCGCTTGAACGCATCCATCTGGCACGGCGCATGTTCCGCCTGGACGAAGACGCGCGCCCGCCCGACGAGGAGCGCGGCCGCTGCCCCGGTCTCCTGCGCAGGGAGCAATCCTGACCATGCGCTGCTACTGCATCGACGAACTCGCCAAAAACGACATGCAGCGGTTGACCGCACGCCTGGACGCCATGGCGCTCAGCGCCGGCCTGCCCGACGTGTATTGGCTGCCCGTGCCCCCGGCCCTGCTCACTCCCGATCAAAAAGGCCACGAAGACCACTGCGGCCCCTACGCCATGGCGCTTGAGATCGAGCCCGAATCCCTGCGCCTGGAACTGCTGGTGCGCGCGCGCGGCAAGCTGCACTGCGAATGCATCTCCTACGCCGGGCCGGAGCTTGTCCGCCACATGATCGATTATGTGGACACGCTGCTTGCGGAACTCGGCATCGCCGCCTGAGCCGTGCCCCCGCGCCTGCAGGATATCGCCCCGCCCGACGCCGCGCTCTGCCTGCGCGCGGCCCGCTTCGTCCGCGAGGAACTCGGCGTCGATCTCCACGGCCGGCGTCTTCTGGCGGCGGTTTCCGGCGGGGCGGACTCCACGGCCCTGCTCCTCATTCTCCATCTGCTGCGGCCCAAACTGGCTCTTGATCTCCACGCCCTGACCCTGGATCACGGCCTGCGGCCGGGCAGCGCGGACGAGGCCCGCGCCGTGCGGAAACTGTGCGGCGGTCTGGATATTCCCTGCGCCGCGCGCTCCATTCCGGCGGCGTCCCGCGCCGGAGAACGGGGCGAAGGCCTGGAGGAAGCCGGCCGCGCCCTGCGCTATGCCGCGCTGGAAGAGGAACGCCGCCGCCTGGACGCGGACTGGGTTGTCACCGGCCACCAGCTTGACGACTTGCGGGAAGACGTGTTCATGCGCCTGCTGCGCGGCACGGGCTGGCCCGCCCTGGGCGGCATGCGCGGCGTGGACGCCGAACGGCGCGTGCTGCGGCCGCTGCTGCTCACCCCGGCGCGCGAACTCAAGGATTTTTTAACGCGTTGCAACATCGCCTGGAGCGAGGACGAGAGCAACAGCGATCCCCGCTTTCTGCGCAACAGGCTGCGGGGGACGATTCTGCCCCTGCTGGAGGCGGAAAGCCCGCGCCTGAGCGGGCATATCGCGCAGCTCTGGCGCATGGCCCGCGCGGATGAGGAGCATTGGAACGCTCTGCTGCCCCGGCCCGCCCCGGACGGTGCGGGTGACGCGAGCGGCGTGGACGATGCGGGCGGGACAAACGCCGAGCCTTTCATCACCCTGGCGCGCGATACGCTGCGCGGCCTGGATCGGGCCGGGAGACTGCGCCTCTTTCTCAAGGCCGTGGAATGCCTGGCCCGGACGCCGGAACCCGGCGCGGACACGCCCGCGGGCGGTCAGGCGCGCGCGGCCACGCTTTTTGCCCTGGACGCGGCCCGGCAGGCCGGGCGCGGCGGCACGGTTTTTCAGTTCCCCGGCGGCGTGCGGGCGGAACTGCGCGGCGGGTCGGTGCGATTTTTCAGAGAGTAGAGATGTTTGGTTCCCCATTGAAAATGAAATGAATGAGTCTCGAGTCCGGTCGCCCTTCACGCGGGAGCGCGGGAAAACGTTCGTGATTCTCCCTGTTCGTAACAGGCGAGCACGCATTCTTCGGCAAAGGCGGGATCATATGATCCGGCGTACGGCGATTGTTCCCGCAGGGCGTCCACCGCGGCGATGCGCTCCAGAATGCGCGGCTCCAGCTCATTCCAGGAATATGCGCCCCGCTTGACGGCGACAAGCTCCGCCCGCGTTTTGAGGGGGAAGGTGATCGTGCCCGCCAGCAGCAGTTCCTCCATCTGATCCAGGGCGCGCAGGGCGTGGGACAGGGCCTTGAAATCCACGCCCTCGCCGCGTTCGGCCGCTTCGGCCCGCGCGCCCGTGGCGCGCAGTTCCTCTTCCAGCCTATGCTGAAACTCGCCCATGCGGATCGAGGCCGTGTGGAGCCTGCCGCAAAGCCGCAGGGCCCGCTTGTCCCGCGTCTGTTCCACGGCGCAGAAACGGCCGTCCGCGCACTGTTCGGCCAGGCGGTCGAGGTAGATTTCCAGGCGTTCCCGCGGTTCGGGCCGGAGCTCTTCCAGGCGCGCGCGCACGGCTTTGAGTGCGCCCACACGGGAGCCCCGGATACCGTATTTTTTGGCCTGCCGGAGGCTGTATTCCGCATACGATCGGCCTGACGCGATATCAAGCAGCTTGAGCGGCCGCGCGAAAACCGCATCCAGGGCCGGATGCCGGCAGAGCGTGCAGGCCGCGTGCGAAGGCGCGAAAAGCAGATCGAGCGCGCCCGTGTCCCCGGCGGGCAGCAGCGTGAGCAGCCAGTGCTGTATGCTCCAGAGGTCGATGTCCAGATCGCCGGCCGTGTTGCGTCGCAGCGCGTCGCCGCTCGAAGCGTGCAGACTTTTCGGGGCCTTGTTCAGAATCAGAGATGCCGAGGACGGAAGAAACACGCCCCGCAGATCGAGGTCGGACGTGCCGGGCGACTCCGTGCCGTAGAGCGTGGAGCCGAAAAGGGTCAGAAAGAGCAGGGACGCGCCGCGCGCGCGGCACAGTTCCCGCGCCTGTTCGACCAGCAGGGGACGATCAATCTGCGTTGCGGGCATGTTTCAGCAATAGGGCAAGAGCGGCGCGCCGGCAAGGCGCACAGAGGCTGTTGGTGAAATCCGAAGACGGGAATGCGGAATCTTTTTGCCGCAACGCGGTTTGCCTGCAATCCGTCGTTGACAGGGCATAAAGTGTTTCATACTCCGAGGAAGGCAGTCCACAAACCCCAAGGAGCCGCCATGCGCCCGGACGCGAGCCCGCTGTTTTCCGGCTACAGGCCGGAGCGTTTTTTCGAAAACCCGCTGATCACACCGGCCATGCTCGGCAATGCGGATGAAAACATCAACGGCCCTTCCCTGATCCGCAATCCGGCCCGGAGCGGCAACGGGTTGGGGGCCTATCTGCTCTATTTCGCGCACCACGAGGGCCGGAACATCCGTTTGGCGCACGCGGACGATCTGCGCGGCCCCTGGCGCATTCACGAGCCCGGCGTGCTGCCCTGCGCGGAACTGCCCTGGAGGCCGGATCACGTGGCCTCGCCCGATATGCATGTGGACGGGCGCAACAAACGCATCCTCATGTATTTCCACAGCCCGGTGGAGCCGATGATCCCTTCTTCCGATCCGGACTATCTGGAGAAAGCGGCGCGCATCCCGCAAAAAAGCTTTGTCGCTGTTTCCGAAGACGGGCTGCGTTTTACCGTCCGGGAACGTGTTCTGGGAGACAGCTATTTCCGGGCCTGGCAGTGGAAAAATCATTGGTACGCGCTGCCGCGTCTGGCCAAACCGCTGCTGCGCGCGTCCGATCCCTTCGGGCCTTTTGAAGAGTTTTCAAGCCCGTTCTCCGGCCGGAAATTCGGCGAAATACGCCATACGGCGGTTATGGCGGAAGGCGATGAGCTGACGCTGTTCTTTACGCGCATCGGTGACGCGCCGGAGCACATTCTTTTCACCCGCGTCCGTATGCGCGACGACCCGACGCTCTGGACGGCCGCGCCCCCCGTCTCCCTGCTGCTGCCGGAAACCGGCTACGAGGGCCGGGGCGTGCCCGTGCGGCCTTCCCGCTTCGGCGCGATCCTGGGCATGGAATGCGCCCTGCGCGACCCCTGCGTGTTCCGCGAAAACGGCAGGATCTATCTGCTCTACTGCGTAATGGCCGAACGCGGCATAGCGGCCTGCGAGCTGGTGCCGGTGTAAAACGTGTCGATAAATAGGGGAAAATTCCTCTTTCTTCAGGGGAATGTATACGCTTTTTTATTTTTGCAAACCACTTGACAACAATATGCGAAAGAGGAAGATACGCGCAAGTACAACTTTAAAATAAAAAAATCCCTTTTTACGAAAAGGGAAAATACGCGCGCAACAGAAAGATTTTACCGTTGTGCCGCAAATATATCTGCACAGGAGACACGAAAAGACATGTAATACACAGTAACTGAATGCAACAACGAAGGAGTTGATGCGGCAGGATTGTTTTTTACTGGAATGTTCACCACAGCGATCTGCGACAGATCGCTCCGCGCCGAAAGACGCAAAGTGAGTCCGCCATGTCAATATGCTCAGGTATATTGCGCATTGGTCTTGTTCTGCTTCTTTCCCTTTCCCTCACCGCCTGCTTCGGAGGGCCTGGCTCTTACGGAGGTTCATTCGGCTCCCACAGGTTACATCGCTCTCACGATTCCTACCGGCACCGACACGGATCATACGATCACAGGCCGCATTTCGGCGGCCCGCAAGCGCATATCTTCGCGCCCGCGCAGCCGGGCCGCCCCAACTATGAGCACAGGCGCCATGAACGCCGTGATCACGGCGGCGGGAACTCCGGCGGCGGCCGGCACGGCGGGCACCGCCGCTGAGGGGACGGAGAAACGGAGGGGGCGTGCCGCCGGGCGCGCCCCTCTTTCGCCGCGCCGCCCCGATGAACCGGGCGCGGTTGTTGCCCGTGCCGCGCCTCAATTCATGGGCGTCGGCCCTCTGTTGTCGAATTCCCGGCAAAACTTGTAGTCGCGGGTGTTGCGGTTGCGGCATAGCCGGTCATAGTCCTTGAAGCGGCTTCTGTCGCCCTGCGGTTCGTAATCCTTCTCCGTATAGGGGGGCGTGTCGTAGCCGCCCTCTATGAATCCCTCGCCGTCGCGCGTCCCGCCGCCTTCATATCCGCCCCCGCCTTGAGGAACGTCGTCGTAGCCGGGATTGTCATAGCCGCCGGGCCGATATCCCCGGTCGGCGTAGTAACCGGAATCGGCGGCCGCGAGGCTGCTTTGCGGAAGCAGGGCGAACGAGAACAGAACGAACAACAAGGTGAGAAAAAGAGATGATGGGGTTTTCATGGCGGGCTCCTTGGCGTCCTCCGGCGCCGTTTTCGGACGGCGGCAGAGAACATGGTTTGCATTCGCGTCGTATGGCGCGCTTCACAGAGCGGGCCATGTCCATTAAATAATGCAAAAACCGGCGAAGCGAAAGAGAAAAAGATACAAACTGAGAGCCCGGTCGCCGGAGCAAAGCGGAAAAACGCGTCAGCCCTCAGTTTGATGATGACGGCTGCTGTTCCTCGCGCGTCAGATAGTCCGCGAGTATGGTCTTGAGCCCGAAGCCGGCGAAATTGACCTGGTATTTGTCGGGCGGGATGAAGCGCACCATTTTGCCCCGGCCGAAAATTTTGTGCGTGCAGAAGCCCAGGCGCGGCTCCGCGGACGTTGAGCTGGCCGGGGCCGCGCCGCTTTTTTCCGTCTGCCCGGGCGGCAGCAGGCGTTCGGGCCGGGCGGCGGGAGTTTCCGCGCCGCAGCGCGCGCAGTGGCCTTCATACAGTTCCCGCCATTCTTCATACAGTTCCGGGGGCAGTTCGCGCACAAAGGGGCTGCGCACCGTGGGCGTGCCGCTGTATTCGCCCCGGCTGTAGACCGAGGCCGGCGCGTAGAGATCGAGCACCCGGCGCGCCCGCGTGCAGGCCACATACATAAGTCTGCGCTCTTCCTCAAAGTCTTCGGGTTGCGCCTGGGCGTGGCGCGAGGGAAAACGATCCTCCACCAGATCGATGATCAGCACCGCATCCCACTCCAGGCCCTTGGCCGAATGCACGGTGGACAGCGTAACGCGGTCCTCCGCTTCTTCGTCCTCCTCGGGCGATTCCAGGGCCAGATCCGCGATAAAGAGCGCCACGTCCGTATATTCCGCGGCCATGCGCAAAATTTCCTCCAGGCCCTGGCGGCGGCGGGGCCAGTCTTCGGGATAGGCGGCCTCCAGGCGCGGCTGGTACTGTTCGATGATGGCGCGCAGCAGGGCCGATGGTTCCGGCCCCCGCTCCCGCAGGTCGTCAAGCAGGCGCATGTCTTCCAGAAATTTCGGATGTTTGGCGAATGCCTTGAGCGTGGCCTGGGCGTTCCCGGCCGCTGCCGCGGTATAGAGCTTTTGCGCGCTCTTCGGGCCCACGCCTTCGTGCAGGGCCGCCACGCGCTGGAAGGCCGGCAGATCGAGCGGGTTGACGACCAGGCGGGCGTAGGAAAGCACGTCCTTGACGTGCGCGGCCTCCACATAGCGCAGGCCGCCGTATTTGCGGAAGGCTACGCCGGCCCGGCTTAACGCGGCCTCCAGCGGGTAGGAATGAAAACCCGCCCGGAACAGCACCGCGATTTCATGCGGCAGATGATCCTTCAGCAGTTCCTTGATGCGCCGCGTCACCAGTTCCGCCTGGCTGCGGTCGGAACGGGGAATGACCAGGCGCACGGCCGTACCGCCTTCACGCCGGGTGAACAGATGCTTGCGAAAGGCTTCGGGCGCGCGCTCCAGCAGGGCGTTGGCCACGTCGAGCACGGGACGGGTGGAGCGGTAATTTTCCTCCAGCGCGATCACGCGGGCCTTTGGAAAAATTTGCTGAAAATCCAGCATGTTGCGAACATTCGCCCCGCGAAAGGCGTAAATGGACTGCGCGTCGTCCCCCACGGCGAACACGTTGCCGTCTTCGCCCGCCAGCAGACGCACCAGCCGGGCCTGCACCAGATTCGTATCCTGGTATTCGTCCACCAGCAGATGCTCGTAGCGCCGCCGCAGCAGGGTCGCCGCGCCTTCCTCCTCCCGCAGCAGGGCTTCCAGTTCAAAGAGCAGATCGTCGTAATCCAGCAGGCCGTGTTCCAGACGATAGGCGGCATAGGCCGTGCCGAGCGCCTCCAGAGCCTCGGCGTGGGGCAGCAGGTGATAGGCTTCGCGCCGCAGCACCTCGGCCACGGAAAGCTCCTTGTTCCTGGCCTTGCTCAGCATGCCGACGATGCTCTGGCTGCGCGGAAAGCTGCGATCCCCCCGGCCGAGCTTGAGTTCTTCCTTGCAGTGCTTGATAGCGGTCGCCATGTCCGCCGCGTCCATCACCGTGAAGGGCCTGTCCTTCAGGCGCAGGGGCCTGAAACGCCGCAGCGCGCCGTAGGCAAAGGCGTGGAAGGTGCCGCCCTGCACGCCGCTCAGGCCCTGGCCCAGAAGCTGCGAGGCCCGGCGCAGCATTTCCGCCGCCGCCTTGCGCGTGAAGGTCAGCAGCAGCATGGATTCCGGCGCCACGCCCTGCTCCGCCAGCCGGGCCAGACGGTAAACAATGGTGCGCGTCTTCCCGCTGCCCGCTCCGGCCACCACCAGCAGCGGCCCGTCCGGCGCGGTGGCCGCCGCGTACTGGGCCTCGTTCAGCGCGCTTTTATAGTCAATCATGGGAGTCCAAATGAAAATGTTCCAGTATCAATTTGCCGGCGTCGCGGGGGCGATCCGCGCGCGCGCCTTCGGAGTCGTAGAACAGGGCGTCGTCTTCGCTGTGCGTGCCGGTGCGTCCGAAGTGCCCGAAAATGTCCGGCCGGTTGAACTTGGCCTTGAGGTCGATGCCGGGCGCGGGCACGCAGAGTAGGTCGGGAGCATAGGGGAGCATGGGGCCTTTGTACAGGTCTTCGGCCGGCAGGACGGCGGCGAACACGGGCGCGTCGAAGCGGCGCAGGGCGAGCAGCTCTTCGCGCAGGCGGGGCAGGAGGCGCGCGGCCTCTTCATCCGACAGGGAACCCTTGGCGAAGCGGCGGCGGGTGTGGAGATAGATGCGGCCGGGATCGAGCGCGAAGGCGGCACTGCGCGGGTCTATGCACGCGCCGTCCACTTCCGGGCACTGTTCGGGCGGTGCGGTCTGGACGAGCAGCCCCAGAGAGCGCAGCAGGCTGTTGCAGTCGCATTCCGCGACAAGTTCCGTAAAGCCGTGGTCGGCAAGCAGGATGAGGCGCGCGCCCAGGCTCTTTGCCGCGTCCGCGACCGTGCCGATGCAGGCGTCCCATTCCCGGAAAAATTCGGCGCAGGCCGGGTGCAGGGGATGGGCCGGGTTAACGACGGCATCCCACAAAAAATGGAAGAGGCGGTCGGTTTCCGTAAGCACGAGGATGAAAAGGCTCCAGTTCTGATCCGGCCACAGCAGCTCGAAGGCTTTGCGGCGTGAAGCCAGACTCGCCCGCAGCCCGGCGAGGAGTTGACGAGGATCCCGCGCGGCGCGCGTGGTGTCGGCTTCAAGGATATAGTCGCTCAAGGGGCCCGCGAGAAAGGGCGGGTGAAAGGCGCGGGCGCGATCCTGGGCCACGAAGCCGGAAATCAGCATGCCGTCCGCGTTCTTTCCGCCGCGCGCGGCCCGTGGGGCTCTGGCGGGCCAGGTGTTCGGCAGGTTGACGACGCGGGAGCGCAGCCCGGCGGCGGACAGGCGATCCTGAAGCGTGGGCGGGGCGACTTGGGTGAAGTCCGCAAGGGAAATTTCATAACTCGCCGCGTGGATGCGGGTGAAGCCGAACACGCCGTGTTCCTCCGGCCCGGCGGCGGTGAAGAAGGATGTCCAGTTGACGGGCGAAAGCGCGGGCAGTTCGGCGCGCAGGGTGGAGGCGCGGGGAAGCAGTTCCGCCAGCCGGGGGCAGAGCCCGGCCTGGGCCGACCGGCGGGCGAGACCGAGGGGCAGGCCGTCCAGGCCGAGCGCGATGAGCGGGGGCGGCGCGGGCATGGGCCTATTTCCGCACGCCCAGATATTGCCGCATAACGGCGAGGAGCTCGCCGAAATCCAGCGGCTTGGCAACGTGGCCGTCCATGCCGGCGGCGCGGCATTTTTCGATGTCCTCGCTGAAGACGTTGGCCGTTATGGCGATGATGGGCACGATCTTGGCCTGGGGAAGGTCGAGGGAGCGTATGTGCCTGGCGGCTTCCCAGCCGTCCATGACCGGCATGTGGATGTCCATGAAGATGATGTCGTAGGCGTCGGGGCTTGCGGCGAAAAGGTCGCGGGCGGCCCGGCCGTTTTCCGCGCAGTCGATGGCTATGCCGGTGGGAGCGAGCAGGGAAAGCAGCACCTCGCGGTTGATTTCAATGTCTTCCACCAGCAGCAGGCGCTTGCCGGCGAAAATCGGATCGCCGGGCAGAACGGCGTCGCCGGTCAGGCGTTCGGCGTGGGGAACGTATTCCTCCGGGGCGCTGCCCACGCCCGCGCGAAAGGTGAAGAAAAAGCGCGCGCCCCTGCCGGGGGCGGATTCCACCCCGATCGCGCCGCCCATCATTTCCACGATGCGCCCGGATATGGCAAGCCCCAGGCCGGTGCTGCCGTAGCGGGGAGAAAATCCCCCTTCGCGTTCTTCGGCGGATTGAAAAAGCCCGGCCTGCTGTTCCGGGGAAAGGCCGACGCCGTTGTCTTCCACTTCCACAAGCAGCGTACAGCTTTCTTCGCCCACGGGCGGCGGCGGTGCATCGTCGTCGGGCAGCCGGCGTATGCGCAGGCTGATCCTGCCGCCGGGCGGGGTGAACTTGTTCGCGTTGCTCAGGAGGTTGAGAAGCACCTGGGCCAGCCGCCTGCGGTCGGCGATCAGGGCCGGGGGCACGTTCGCGTCCGTTTCAATGGTGAAATGCCGGCCTTTTTCTTCGGCCTTGGGTCTGACGGCCGCTTCCACCTGCCGGAGCAGGGCGGGCAGGGAAAAATCGTCGGCATTCAGGGTGAGTTTGCCCGCCTCGATATGGGACATGTCGAGCACGTCGCTGATGACGTCGAGCAGGTGGCGGGAGGCTTCCTGTATCTTGGCGAGGCAGGCGCGGATCTCTCCCCGGTCTTCGCTGCGCGCGGCTATGCCGGCCATGCCGATCACGGCGTTCATCGGCGTGCGTATTTCATGGCTTATGCGCGACAACAAGCCGCTTTTGCTTATTTTTTCCGCATGGGAACGCACCGTTCCGGCGCGGGAGCGCACCAGCAGCACGCCGGAAACAAGCGCAAGCGCCAGGCACGAAGCCACCGGCACGGCGATCAGCCTGTAGAGCGGCGCGTAATAGTCGGTTTCGGCGATGATCACGCCTATGCGCCAGTCGCCCCGCAGGGTGCGGAAAAAGGCGATGCCGGGGGTATTGTCGGCGTCGGTGAAGGAGTGGGCGGAAAGGGAGGCGCTTTGCGCGAACAGGCGCGCAAGGGCGGGGTAGCCGCCGCCCGCCTCGGATGCGGCGCGTCCTATCAGCGCTTCATTGCGGTGGGCCACTATGGTCATGTTTTCGTCCAGCAGAACGCCGTAGCCTTTGCCGGCCACGCGGAGCTTGTGCGCGTAGTCGGCGATGCGGCTGAGCTGCATGTCCACGGCCAGAACGCCCAGGGGCCTGTCGCGCTGATCGTTGAGCGTCTGCGAAAGGCTGATGCAGAGTCCGCCCGTTTCCGCATCGCGGTACGGCGCGGAAACAGCGATGCCGCCGGCCGCGCCTTTCGCGCCGACATACCAGGGCCGCTGCGCGGGAGTGTAGTCGGCGGGCGGCTTCCAGCCGGCGCCGTCGAGAAATTCTCCTCTGACTTCTCCGTACACCTTGATGAAGTCGGGCAGGGGCGAGTTTTCCGTATTGTAAAATTCGTTGGTTTGCTTGAGAAAAGCCAGGATTTCGGCGTTCGGCTTGCCGGCGCCGAGCATGTTTTCCACGGCCAGCACCATGTTGGCGAAGAGCAGTTCGGTTTCGGACATGCCGGCTGTTACGGAGCTTTGGGCGGCATCCATGCCCGTTTCGCCCGCCTGCCTGAGCTGCGCGCGCACGCAGTCGCCGACGTAGAAGGCGGCGGCCGGGGCGATGACGAGAAAGGCGGCGGCAATGCACAGCAACTGCCGGAAATGCGCCCGTATCTGTTCCCGTATGCTCATGCCGCCTCGCATGGGGCGGCCCTGAAAACCGTTTGAAGCCGCCGCCGAGTATTTGCCGTGCATACATCGGAAAACGCGTTACCGCAAGAACGCCGGCCGGGCCTTGGAGCGTATTCGCTTTGAGATGTATCGCTTGCGGCGGGAACGGCCCGCGCCGGAATCCCCATCCGCATTTCAGCGCTGTTTCCATGCCTGGGGCGCCGCACAGCCGGGTTCGGGAAACTTGCTTTTGCCGGCAGGGAGAGTATATTCAAAGTGCATCTAAATGAATACAAAGGGGCTTTTTATGCGCCGGGCCACAACCATCAGGCTGACCGAAGAAACTCTTGTCGGCATTAATTTCTTGGCGGACGCCACCGACAGGTCAAAATCCTATTTGCTGCAGGAAGCTGTGGAGCAGTACGTTGCAAGGGAAAAGGCGGTTGTGGACGAGATTCGGCAGGGCCTTGACGCGATGAACGAGGGCCGCACGGTTCCGCACAAGCTCGTTAAAGAGCGTTTGAGGGCCAAGGGCTTCAATGTATAACCACGATATTGAATGGACTGAGCCGGCCTGGGATGATGTGCATGAAATTTCCGACTATCTGATCGAGCGGGAGGAGGATGTTCACGCCGCGAACGACATGGTTGCCCGCATACTTCAGGCGGCGGAGCGACTGTCTTCGCTGCCCTGGTCGGGCAAGCCGGGAAGGGTTCCGAAGACAAGAGAGCTTCGTGTGCGAAAAACCCGTTATGCCCTGGTGTATGCCGTTTCAGACACCACGGTATATATTTTGCGGGTGATGCACGGCAGCCGCCTTTTCCCGCCCGCGCCGGAGCGGAACGACGGCGCCGGCGAATAAACCGCATCCGCTCTTCCTGCGCTTGGGCTGAGGGTCACTTTTTCGCTTCTGGTCATGGCACACTCGTGAACGTTTTCGCGTGTTGTCTTTGAAAAAATATCGCGACGCCGCTTCGCGGCGACAGGTTCAAAGGCAAAAGGCAAGGTTTAAGGGCCAAGGCGTAAAGCGGGGGAAGAAAGACTTCCCCCTCATAAACAAAGACAAAAGACCCCTCAAACTACCGACGACAAACCACGCGGTTGCTGTTGACGACAAAGTCCGGAACGACGACGTTGCCGTTGTCCACGCCCACGTCGAACGCGAAGGCCGGGTCGAACAACTCGCCGGACCAGTAGTTGACATTCGGCCAACCGGCGGCCTGCCAGACGCTGTTGCCGGCAGTTCCACTGACGGCTTGGAGCTCAGCACGGGTGGGCAACTTGGTCTGGCCGTAGTAAATTCCGCCGCTCCAAGTCGTATCGCCGCTGCCGCCGCACATCTCGGCGGCCGGGAAGGTGGTGCCGGGCGTGCTGATTGGCCTGTTCGTGGCCCATTGCGCCGTCCCCACCGCACCGCCGGGAACGGCGGGCAGGCGGAACACCGCAAGCGGCCCGTTGCCGAAGCTTACGGCCTGCGTCAGCGAATACACGGTTCCGTCAACAGTCACCTCGGCCTTCAACGTAACCGAACGCTCGCCCATAATGTCCGTCAGTTGCACGGTCGTGC
>JAVBNZ010000028.1:0-59653 GCA_031551145.1 Desulfovibrionaceae bacterium
ACGTCCTCGTACCCGTCTTATCGCCCGGAGCAGGGTTTTCTTGAGGCTTCCCCGCAAATTTTCTTCCGGTACAAGGCCTTGAGAGCGGATTGTTTTTGAAACTCCCCCTCCGGCGCTTCACGGCGAAATGCGATTTCGCCTACGCCTGCGGGGCGGAATCCGCTTCACTTCGTTCCGCGTCTTCAGAGCATTTGCGAAAAAAATGCTCTCAAACCCTGTATTGCGGAAAAAAATTCCCTGCTGGAATTTTGCAATAAATATTCCAATATCGCCACTTTCCTCAAGCGGCGGCGTGCCCGCAAGCCGCCCCGATCCGGCGAACCGTGCCGTGCGCCTGGAAAACAGCATTGCCAAAGGAGAACAATCCCGACCGATACGGCCTCTTCGCGGCCCGCCGGCGGTATTCCGGGCATGACGGATAATGGAGTTGCGCAACGCCTTGCCGCCTTTCTTTGCGTACAACATTCCGGCAATACGGGATATTTCGGGCATCTATTGCATTTTCTTCAAAATTTGATAGTATTTAAAAAAAATCACCGTCGCAGATCGCCGCCTCTTCCGGGATTTGCGACATTTCCCCCCTGATTCACATGGCATACTATCTTCGTCATTACTTCGATCCGGACTTGGATCACCTCGCGCTCAAGCCGCGACTCAGTTCCGACGACAACGCCGACAGGTACAACCTCGGCTATGTGCAGAACGTGATCAGCGGCCAGGTGCTCGCTGAAATCGTGCCCCTGAACGAGGCCGAAGAACAGGATCCCGCGCTCGAACGGCGCTTTATTCTGCAAAGGCCGCACCTGCCCCAGGGGCGGAACACCCGCATCGATCCCAATTATCCCCACTATCTGCTGGCCGACGCCAACGGCTATGTCTTCTACCTCGAAGATCTCATCACGGTGAAGAAACTGCTGAACGTGCGCCGCGACGTGGATTTTCACACCGGCAACATCTTCTTTGTCGGCGACGTTGCCGTGCACGGCAACGTGCGGGCCGGCTTCGAAGTGCAGGCCAACCGGGTGCTGGTCAAGGGCATGGTGGAAGGCGGCGTGGTGCGCGCCCAGGGCGACCTTGCCCTGGAAGGCGGCGCCAGGGGCGGAGCCGGCGGACGCTGCCTCCTGAGCGCGGGCGGCAACCTGCGCCTGCCTTTCGCGGAAAAGGCGGAACTGCGGGCCGGGGGCACCATTTATATAGAACGCACCTGCCAGCACGCCCAGATTTACGCCGACAAAAACCTGATCGTCAAAGACAGGCTCCAGGGCGGAAAAATCCACGCCGCGGGCACCGTGTATGTGGAAAACCAGCTCGGCACCTCCAGCGCCGCGGCGACCCACATCTATCTCGGCTACAACGCCCTGCGCATGCGCCGCCTGGAAAAACTCGACGTGGTGCTGGACGATCTGGCCACACGCGTGGCCCATTACACCGCCGTGGCCGGACACCTGCCCCCGGATGCCACCGCCACCAGCCGCAAGCTCGCCATGGCCCGGCAAAAGCTCAAAGTGCTCAGGGAGCGGCGCGGCACGCTGTGGGAAGCCCTGGACAGCGACGAAAAACAGGCCGACTGCTGCCGCCTCATCGTGCCCGGCAAGGTGTACCCCGGTGTGGAGGTTTCCATTGGCAGGGCGTTCCTTTCCGTGGAAACCATGTACAAGGGCGTTGTCTTCCACCTGCAGGGGGAAGAGGTCGTCGTCAGCCCCTACAGGCCCACCTTCCTTTCCGTTCCCAAATGAGCAGGAGCGCCCCCCACATTCTTGCCGGAGCTTCCGGCCCGCGCGACATCTATGTGGAACGCGAGGGCGGCAGGCTGCATGTGCTGGGGCCGGGCGGGCCGCAACGCGAACTGGACATCGCGGCCGGAGCGGATTTTTCCAAACCCTGCCTGCCGGTGCTGCTCGGCGCCGGGCTCGGACACGCGGCCGCAGCGCTGCTTGCGCACTGCACGCCGGAACGGCCGCTCATCGTCGTGGACAGGGAAGAAGACATCCTCGCCGCAAGCGGCCTCATGGAACGCCTTAAGGACGATGCCGTGCTCTGGGTGCGGGACCCCGACCCCGAAGAAGCCCTGAATCACCTTACCCGCATTCAGGCGCGGCACGGCGATCTGCCGCTCACACCCCTGGCGCATCCCTTCTATCTGCGCCTGGATCGCGCCTATTACGGCTTTTTGCGCGACAAGCTCGCGGCCGGCGCGCGCTTCGACTTCTGGGGCCGGGCGATCAGGCCCCGCTTTTGCTCCGGCGCGCCCAGACTGCTGCTGATCACCAGCAGGTATTTTCTGATGGGCGAAGTGGTGCGGGCCTGTAAACGCCTGGGGGCCGAGCATTATCTGCTCACCCTGGAAGACGAGGAACTGGCGCAGAAGGAATTTGTGGAGCGCCTGCTCAAGGTCGTGCTTGAATTTTCGCCGGATGCCGTGCTCACCCTCAACCACCTCGGCGTGGACAGAGAGGGCGTGCTCACGGATCTGTTGGCCCGACTGCAGCTTCCGCTGGCTTCCTGGTTTGTGGACAATCCCCACCTCATCCTGCACCTCTACCACAAACTGGTCAGCCCCTGGGTGACGATTTTCACCTGGGACGCGGACAATCTGCCCGGCCTGCGCGCAATGGGCTTTGATCACGCCTTCCATCTGCCGCTGGGCACGGACCCCGAACGCTTCAAACCGACCGGGGCCGCCGCGCCGCCGCATCCTTCCTGGCGCAGCCGGGTGTCCTTCGTCGGCAACTCGATGGTCTACAAGGTCGCAAAACGCATGGAGGCCGTGCGCTTTCCCCGCGCCCTGCTGCGCGGTTACCGCGATACGGCGGCCGCTTTCGGCGAAAGCGAGGAACGGCTGGTGCGCGATTTTCTGCCGGCCTACAGCGCCGAGCAGTCCGCCGCCTACGCGGCCCTGCCGGACAACGAAGCCCGGCTGGCCTTCGAAGCCATGATCACCTGGGAAGCCACCCGGCAGTACCGCACCCGCTGCGTGCGCGAAATTCTCCCCTTCAATCCCCTGATCGTGGGCGACAGGGGATGGCGGCAGAACTTCAAAAACGAGCGTTCCCCCTGGCGGCTGCTGCCCGAACTCAGCTACTATTCCGATCTGCCGGCCTTCTATCCCTGGTCGGACATCAACTTCAACTGCACGAGCAAGCAGATGAAGGGCGCGGTGAATCAGCGCCTCTTCGACGTGCCCGCCGCCGGGGCCTTTGTGCTCACGGACACGCGCGCGCAAACCGAGGAGCTCTTCGAGATCGGCAAAGAGCTCATCTGCTACGGCGAGCCGGAAGAAATTCCTGAGCTTGTCCGTTATTACCTGGATCACGATGCGGAACGCACGCGCATCGCCGCCGCGGCGCGCGCCCGCGTGCTGGCCGAGCATACCTGGACGCACCGCGTGGAGACCGTTATCCGGCGCATGCGCGAAGTATACGGGAAATGACGTTGTGAGCGCCGATCCCAATCTTGTGCTGCAAATGCGGCGCATGGGCGATCTCATCCTGAGCTTTCCTCTCTTCGCAACCCTGCGCGCGGCGGAACCCGAGCGCCCGGTGTGGGTTGTGGCCGAAGAACGTTTTTTCAAGGATCTCCTTCCTTTCGCGCCCGATGTCGTCTTTTTCCCCTCCACGGCCGCGCCGCGCCTGACCGGAAGGCATTTCCGCCGCATCATCAATTTGAGCCACAGGGAAGACGCCGCCCGGCTCTGCGCCGAACTTCCGGCCGAGGAACGCTTCGGCCCTCTGCGCACGCCCGGCGGAAACCATATCTCCGGCTGGTGGCAGTTGTACCGGGCTTCCGTCGTCCACAACAACCGTCACAATCGCTTTCACTGGGCCGATCTCAACCTGCTCGACCTTGTGCGCCCGGAACAACTGCGCCGCATGCAGCCGCGCGAACCCCGGCCGGCCGGGGGCGGGCGCGTGGGACTTTTTGTCGGCGCAAGCGAGGAAGCCAAGCGCCCCCTGCCCGCCTTCTGGGGCGAACTGGCTGCGGAACTGGCGCGCAGGGGCCTGCATCCCGTGCTGCTGGGCGGCCCGGAAGATTCCCCGCTCGCCGCCGAGGCCGCCCGCCTGAGCGGCATGCCGCGCATCAACCTGTGCGGCCGCTTTGATCTGCGCGCCTTTGCCGAATTCGTGCGGGAACTGGATCTGTTCGTCGTGCCCGATACGGGCCCCATGCACCTGGCCGCCTGGCTCGGCGCGCCGGTGCTCAATCTCTCTCTGGGGCCGGTGCAGGCCTGGGAAACAGGCCCGACCGCGCCGGGGCATCATGTGCTGCGTTCCGGGGCTTCCTGCTCCGGCTGCTGGGCCTGCGCGCGCAAAGGGCAGCCCTGCCGCGCGCCCTTTGCGCCCAAACGCGCGGCACTGGTTGCGCACACCCTGCTGAAGGAATCCGGCCGCCTGCCGGATCTGCGCCTGCCGGGCCTGGAAATCCTCGTTACGGCGCGCACGTCCCACGGACTCCACGATCTGCGTCGGCTTACGCCCCGTGCGCCGAACGCGCGCGAGGCCCTGGGAACATTCTGGCGGGCCTGGTTTCTGGAGCGCTCCCCCCAAAAGTATCCGCCTGACGCCGCGCGGGCCGCCCGCGATCTGGCCGTTGCCTTTCCTCGCCTGCCCGCCGTGATGAGCAGGGCAACGGCCCGCTGCCTGCATCATTGCGCGCACGCAGCACGGGCCGGCGAAATCCTGCCCCCGGATTTTTGGAAAACCCCCCCCCCCCTCTTTCGCCCCCTGAGCGGACACGCCCAGATCTTCCTGCAAAACGAAGAATACTCCAAGACCGCCTGGGAAAAGGTCCTCACCGAACTTGAAGACTTTTCCCGCTTGCTTTCTCCTCTCTCTGTAGACTAACCCTTCCCCGCTCTTGGGAATGTTCGATATTCCCAACCTCGCCATTCCCTTGCAGACGGGACGAGGCATTTTCCGCGCCCCCGGAAATTTTTTTCAAGACGAAGTCTAAAGTTCAGGCAAATTCTGCCGAGGAAAATTTTTCCTTTTCATGTAACCAACTAAAATATCTCATATGCATCCACCGGCACGATCCTTGAATTCGTAGGCCGCAAGGAGAACCGGTATGCATATTCTTCCCATGCTCGAAATTGCGGGAACGGCCGCGGATGTTCTTTCCGATCTGGTTTCAGGCGGCGGCAAGAATGACGGCGGATTTGCCGACACCCTGCGCCGCTACCAGGCCCTGGCCGAAGAAAGCAAAAAGCTTGAAGGCGGAAATCTGGAAGTGCAGCAACGCGCCCGCGCGGCCATGGAGCTTGAAAGCGCCGACGCGCATGACAATGTCGTGCGGGAAAGCCTCACACCGGAAAGCACCCCTTCCTCCCGCGCCCTTGAGGATATGGAAGAATCCTCGGCCAAGCAAAACGAGCAGCAGACCAACGCGCCCCTGGAACAGGCTCCGCAAAGCACCGCGCACAGCGACAACGGCATTCTGTATGAAGTCGGCGAAGTGGGCTTCACCCAGCAGGAACTTTCCGAACTGCGCGACAGCCTGCTCAAGGAAGGTCTGGCGCCCGAAACCCTGAGCGCCCTCGAACAGCTTGCCTCCCATCCCCACGGCGCCACGTTGGGGCAGCTTCTGGCGCTCATGCACGGCAGCGTGCTTTCCGGCAAGCCCAATCTTTCCGCCGAAGACAAGCAGAATCTTCTGAACTTCGCGGACAAGATAGACAGCAGCGGCACTCTCGGCAAAAAGATGCTCAGCCTGCTCGAAAACGGGCAGGGACTGGACGCCTGGAACCTGATGCGCGGCTCCCTGGAGTCGCTCGACAACATCACGCTCCTGGCAGGCGACGTCACCGCTCTGGGCAAGGCCTTCAATCTGAGCAAGGATACCTTGAGCAAAATTCTCGCCCAGTTCGGGGATTCCGACGGGCTGATGCTCTCGCCCGGCGTGTTCAACGCGCTTATGGTTCCGGCCCAGCAGGAACTGCAGAACCGCGACGGACAGAAGAACAAGCTCGCCCAGGCCCTGGAAAGTCACCTCCAGCCGCTGATCGTCAAGGCGCGCAACCGCGCCGAAAGCGAACGCAAGGCCGCGAAGGGAGCGGATCGCAGAACGCAGCAAAGCGAAATTCTCATCCGCGACAAGTTCATGGACAAGTTCCACAACGAAGTCGCCGGAATAGAAAAAGATACAAAGCACGCCACGCAGCCCGCGCACACGGCGAATCTGAAGCCGGCGGACGAACATCTGCTCAAGGACAAGCCGCAGGACTTTTCCGGCAAGTCGGACATGGGCGAATGGCAGAAGAACATGGTGCGCGTGCGCGAGGAAAATCCCCTCGGCAACAGCCTCCGCGACGGGCGGCAGAACGGGCGGCAGGCCGATCGTGAAAACGGCCGCGATCTGCTCCTTTCCCGCATAGAAGCGAGCGCTCCGCGCCGGACCCATGTCGCGCAGAACAATTCCGCCGCCTTCGGCGTGCAGGCGGATATGCAGACGCAGGCCGGAACCGCGGCGGCCGCCCGCAATTCCGCCTCCGCACCCTTGGCGCGCCAGGCCGCGCAGCAGGTGGAACAGGGTTTTTTAACCACCCTGAACAACGGCGGCCGCCGGCTGGAACTCCAGCTCAATCCCGGCGAACTCGGCGCCGTTACTCTTGTCCTCACCACAGGCAAAGGCGGGGAAGTCAGCGCCCTGATCCGTTCCGAAAAGACGGAAACCGCGGAACTTATGTCGCGTCAGCTTGATATCATCCGCACCAACCTGGAACAGCAGGGCGTGAAGGTGGACAAGCTGGAAGTGCAGAGCGGCCCGATGAACAACCAGGAGCAGCAGCTCTGGCAGGGCATGGAACAGCACAACTCCATGCTGGAGCAGCAGGAACGCCGCGACAATCTCGAGCGCCTGCGCCGCCTCGGCAGGCGCGGCGAAAGCGGATCGTCCGCGGCACAGGAAATGCAAAATATCCCGCATACGGCAGAAATTTCCGGGCAGGGCCTCCATCTGGTGGCCTAGTCCCGAACCGCACACGGAAGGTGAATTATGAGCCAGATCAACGCGGGCATAGCGACATCCACCCAACTCAGCAACGCGGTGCGCGAAACCAAGGGCGACAACCTCGGCAAGGACGATTTTCTCCTGCTGCTGGTCACGCAGTTCAAGTATCAGGACCCCCTGAATCCCATGGACGACAAGGAATTTGTTTCCCAGCTCTCGCAGTTCTCCAGCCTTGAACAGCTGATGAACCTCAATACGAGCATGGAAGGCCTCACCGGCGCCACCAAGGAGCAGCAGATGATGAACGCGGGCTCCTACATCGGCAAGGATGTGGGCGCGGGCGGCAACTCCATCGCAGTGAAGGACGACAAGGTCAGCATCTACTACTACGCCTTCGGCGAAACCATGAGCAAGGGCACGATCAACGTCTACGATCAGAACATGCAGGTCGTGTACTCCGAAACGCTCGGCGCCAAGGCGGCGGGCACCCACAAGTTTGAATGGAACGGCGTCAGGTACGACGGCAGCAGAGCCCCCGAGGGCGTATACTACGTGCGCCTGGAATGCCTGGACGCCAACGGCAAGGCCATGCTCACCGACAATATGGTCACGGGCACCGTGGAAGGCGTCACTTCGAGCGACGGCAAGCTCTATCTGCGCCTTACCGACGGCCGCACCGTGGCCTTGAGCGACGTGCGCGAACTGGCGGCCCCCGAAGCAGCCGGCAAGGGCACGGATTCCGAAGCAAAATCGTAACATACGAATAGACATAACACACAAAGCCGCCATAACGGCGGCACATCGGAGGTAGGTCATGAGTCTTACGGCAAGCATGTGGTCGGGCGTGTCAGGACTGCTCGTCCACGGGGAAAAGATGAACGTCATCGGGCACAACATCGCCAACGTCAACACCATCGGCTTCAAGTCCCAGCGCATGGATTTTCAGGATCTGTTCTACAACAACACCTTCAGTTCCGCCGGCCTCGAGCAGGTGGGCATGGGGGCGCGCGTGGGCACGGTGCTCACGGATTTCTCGCAGGGCCCCTTCGAACAGACCGGTCTCTCCACCGACCTGGCCATCAGCGGCAAGGGCTGGTTTCAGGTGCGGGTGCCCAACCAGGATACTCTGTACTACACGCGGGCGGGCGACTTTTCCTTCAACAACAAGGGTGAGCTGAAAAACCCGCAGGGGTACATACTGCAGGGCTGGAAAGTGCCCATCGACCAGGGTCCCAGCGTGGGCATGGGCATTTCGCCGCAATCCACGATCAGTTCGCCGATCATCGGCACCGGCGTGCCCACGGACATCAAGCTCGATACCTGGACCGTGCTGCCCAAGGAAACCAGCAAGATCCAGACCTATGTCCAGCTCTCCTCGCTCTCGACCGACCACAGCCATTGGGATTCCAACCCCTTTGCCGCGCTGTTCAACACCTGGGACGGCCAGCTTGTCGATCCGGTGACGAAACAGCCCATTCAGCGCAACAACCGGCCCTATCTGGCCGAAGACGCCTTCGCCTACCAGAGCCCGATCAAGATTTACGACGACGCGGGCGTGGCCCACACCGCCACCATCTATTTCGACAAGGTGGAGAAGGACTTCAGCACCCTGGGCACGACGTATTACGACGGCGGCAAGCCCAGTCAGACGATATGGGAATACGTCGTCACCATCGACCCGGCCGAGGATGCGCGCATGTACTGGGAAGCCGGCAGCACCGCCCCCCGCAGCATCCAGGAAACCAAGATGGCCGGCATACTCATGACCGGCACCATGACCTTCGGCAGCAACGGCGATCTGGTCAATCAGACGGCCTATACTCTCATGGGCGGCCTGGAGGCTGTGCAGGTAGACGCCGCCACGGGCAACGGCACCCTGCAGAACGGCTATGTGGGCGTATGGACGGATCCGGCCAACCCGGCCAACAAGGTGACCTTTCAGCCCGGCGCGACCATTCCGGCCACCCAGATGAAAGACACCGCTTTCTATCCGGTGATCAACACCACGCAGACGGCGCCCGCCGCTGTTGCGGACGCGATCAACACCAACGTGCCCGTGGCCTCCACCCTGGCCGCGGCGGCCGTAGCGGTCGGCGGACCGCCGCCTACGCAGTACACGGTAAACGCGGGCTATACGATCACCGTGCCCGCTCCCACGGGTTCGGGCACCGTCTACAACGGCGGCGACGTGATCGCCAACCCCGCCGATCTTGCCGCGCTCAACGTGGGCGGCGCAACGGCCGACTCCTACACCAGGCGCCTGGCGACCGTGGTCAAAAGCGGCTACCAGATTGTCGGCAGCGACACCCTCACTTACTCCGGCGGCGCGATACTGCCGGCGGGCGTGACGGCCTCAAGCGCCGTGCAGGTGCTCGGCGCGCAGAACGAGCTGATGTCGTGGTATCCCACGTCCGTGTCCAACAACGGGCTGCCGCTGATGGTGGCCGACTTCACCGGCGTGGAACAGGCCTATACCGTGGGTTCGCCCCTGGGCAAGGAACACCTGATTGAAATGGACTTCGGCCTCAAGCTGCCCAACCTTACCAATCCATGGGTAAACAATCTGCCTCTGGGCACCTCGCGCTCGGCAGGCGGATCGTTTGCCGACAATTCCGGCGCCATCGACCCCAACAACCCGGCCACCTGGGCCTCGGCCTCCGGTCTGGCCGGCGTCAACGGCACGCCCGTGCTCGTGGCCGAACACACCAAGCTGACGGGGGCGGCTTCGTCCTCCACCACGCTCTCTCAGCAGAACGGCTACACCTTCGGCAATCTGATGGACGTGACCTTCGACCAGTACGGCGTCATGTCCGGCATTTATTCGAACGGCGTTACCCTGCCGCTCTACCAGATAGTGCTTTATGACTTCGTGGCTCCGCAGGGTCTGCGTTTCGAGGGCGGCAATCTGGTCAGCCAGACCAGGGAATCGGGCGATCCCTCCTGGGGCGCGGCCGGCACGGCGGGCTTCGGCACCATCAACGGCTACATGATCGAGCAGTCCAACGTCGACCTGGCCAAGGAAATGGTGCAGATGATCACCACGCAGCGCGGCTTCCAGAGCAACTCCAAGGTCATCACCACAACCGACGTGATGTTGGAAACCGTGGTCAACATGAAGCGCTAATAAGATAACGAACACAGGGCGGGCGTGACGCACCCGCCTTCAGAACTTGTACTCACCTCCCTCCGTGCACGGCGCAGTCCTGACCCTGCGCCGTGCCTCTTTTTGCCCTGTGCAGCCCATTTGCACTTCCGGTATGGGAATGGGGTTTGGTTGTCGTCAGACAAGGAAGGCGCAGTATTTTTCGGAGGGGAGTGGACCCTTCCGTCCATGACCCGGAGAAAAATCAAGTCTGACGCAGTATCACGGCACCCAGGCCCCGTTCCCGGCCCTGCGGAAAAAAGATCCCGCTCAGGCCAAAAAACCGTCAAAACACCCTAAATTTTTTTGCCTATCCTATTTTATATATTTTTATTATATTGTTTTTACTATATTTTTATATATTGGCACAGCATTTGCTTTAACATGGGCACAGCTTAACCCACCCTAAGGAGGTGTCCCATGTCTTTGGTCATTAACCACAATATGGCAGCAATGAACGCCGCCAGAAACCTGAACAGCCATTACAGCAACCTGGCGCGTTCCACCCAGCGGCTCTCTTCGGGGCTGCGGGTCAACTCCGCCGCCGACGACGCCGCCGGCCTCGCCATCCGCGAACTCCAGCGCGCCGACATCGCCACTCTGCAACAGGGTTCGCGCAACGCGGCGGACGCCATCTCCCTCATCCAGACGGCGGACGGAGCGCTGCAGATCATCGATGAAAAGCTCATCCGCATGAAAGAACTGGCGGAACAGGCGGCTACCGGCACGTATGATTCGACCCAGCGCCTCATGATCGAGTCGGAATACCAGGCCATGGCTTCGGAAATCACCCGAATCGCCAATGCCACGGATTTTAACGGGGTGAAACTGCTCGACGGCACCTTGTCCGGCGTGCACGACGGCAGCGGGCTCGTCGCCAAGGGCGCGCTGAAGATCCACTTCGGCACGGGCAACGCCTCGGCGGAAGACTATTATTACATCGAAATCGGCAATGCCACGGCTTCCGCCCTCGGCATCGGCAACTCTTCCGCCCAGGACTGCGGCTACACCGTTTCCACCCAGCAGGCAGCCCAGTGCGCGCTCGACGCCCTCACCCAGGCCATTGTTTCCAAGGACAAGATCCGCGCCGCCCTCGGCGCCATCCAGAACCGTCTGGAAAACACCATCAGCAACCTGAACATTCAGGCTGAAAACCTGCAGGCAGCGGAATCGCGCATCTCCGACGTCGACGTGGCGACGGAAATGACCGAATTCGTGCGCAACCAAATCCTCACGCAGGCCGCGGTCGCCATGCTCTCGCAGGCCAACTCGCTGCCAAGGATGGCCCTCAACCTCATTGGAGGCTAGGCCGTCTTCTTTCAAGCTGTGGCAGACCAAAGACGGGAGGTCCGGGGGGATTGTCCCCCCGGGCCGGGTCTTGGCCCATCCGTCCGGATCGCCGGGGCTCAGGGAGCTTCGGGGCGATCCCGCAGGCTGCGCAGGGCGGTCTTGGCCGCTTCCTGCTCCGCCCGTTTCAGGCTTGAACCTTCAGCCGTGAACTGCCGGCCGTCCGGCAGGGTCAGCCGCACCGTAAAGATTTTGGCGTGTTCCGGCCCGTGGTCCGCAAGCGGGGTGTAGATCGGCCTGTCGCGGTATTGCCGTTGCATAACTTCCTGCAGGCGCGTTTTGAAATCCTTGCGCGCATCCTGCGCAGGTTCCCCGGGCCAGCGCTCCGTAAAAAGACGTCCCACCACTTCCTGAGCGGCCGCAAAGCCTCCATCCTCAAACACCGCTCCCAGCACCGCTTCCAGGGCGTCACCCAGCAGGGTGTCGCGCGTGCGCCCGCCCTGGCTTTCTTCCCCCCTGCCCAGCAGCAGATGCTCATCCAGGTTCGTTGCGCGCGCCAATTCCGCGAGCGAGGACGCATTGACCAGCCCCGAGCGCATGCGCGTCAAATCTCCTTCCCGCGCGTGCGGAAAGCGGGCGAATAATTCACGCGATACGCAGAGCGACAGAACCGCGTCGCCCAGAAACTCCAGCCGTTCGTTGTGCCGGCCGCCGGAGGCGGATTCGTTGGCGAAGGAGCTGTGCGTAAGCGCCTCCAGCAGGAGTTCCGCGTTGGAAAAAACATAGCCCAGGCCGGCCGTGAAGCCGCGCAGGCGCGTTGCTGTTGCGTCTGTCATGCATATTCCTCAAACCGACATTTTTTGCGGGAAGTGCCGAGCTTGCCGCGAAAGGCCGGAAAACCGGATTCGCGCCTGCGCGGGAATGCAGTGCATTCTTTGCCTCAGTGCGGGTTTGTCGTCAATCCGGTACCGCCGGGTCGCGCCTTCCGCAAGACGTATTTCGCCGGCGCTCCTTGACAGAGGCGCATCGAACACCTACCTAAACCCTCTCAGCCCAGATTTCCAAGGAGATGAACATGGCTTACGATATCCGCCTTTTCAAGCTTGTGACCGGCGAACTTGTCCTCGGCAAGTACGACGAAGCCAAGGACTGCATTACCGACGCCGCGGCCCTGCAAACCATCCCCACCCAGCAGGGCGGGATGCAGATGCTTATGCTGCCCTACGGCTATCCGTTTGAAAACGAATTCTGCGGCGCGATCCAGGGCTCTTTCTTCCTGTACCGCTACAAGAGCACGCCGGAAGAACTCAAGAACAAATACCTCGAAGCCGTGACCAATCTTACTCTGGGCGGCGGCGGCCTGACCAAGATGACCGGCGGCGTGGCCGGCGGAGGTCTCGGCGGCGGCCTGCTCACCGGCCTGGGCGGCCTGAAATAAGCCGCAAGCGCCTGTGCGTTCCCTCCTCCCCCTGTTGCCCAAACCCGGCCGCTATGCCGGCCTGGAAGAAGGGGCCGTGCGCAAGGATCCGGCATCGGTGCGCCTGCGCGCGGCCCTGGCCTTTCCCGATCTCTATGAAGTGGGCATGTCCTACCTGGGGCAAAAAATCCTCTACGGCCAGATCAACGCCCGCGAAGACTGCTTGGCCGAGCGCGTCTTCGCCCCCTGCCGCGATGCCGGGCGCATTCTGCGGGAACGGCAAAAGCTCCTGGGCACGCTGGAATCCGGCACGCCCCTGGCGGATTTTCATCTGCTGGGCTTTTCCGTCACGCACGAGCTTTGCTATACCAACGTGCTCTACATGCTCGACCTCGCGGGCATTCCCTTCCGCGCGGCCGACAGGGGCGATGACCTCACGCGATGGCCCACCGTGATTGCCGGCGGCGGCTGCGCCCTGAGCGCCGAGCCGCTCGCGCCCTTCATGGATTGTATGTGCCTGGGGGACGGCGAGGCCCTGCTGCCGGATCTGCTCGACCTGCTCATCCGGGCGCACGGCGAAGCATGGTCGCGTTCCCGTTTCCTGCTTGAGGCAAGCCGCGTTCCGGGCGTGTACATCCCTGCGCTTTTCGAGGCGCGCGACGGAATCATGACGCCGCTTGCGCCGGCCGTCCCCAGGCCCGTGCGCCGCATTGTCAACGATCTCGACGCCGCCCCCTATCCCCGTGCCCAGGTGCTGCCCACGGGCGCGGTGCACAACCGCCTTTCGCTGGAAATCGCGCGGGGCTGCACACGGGGCTGCCGTTTCTGCCAGGCGGGCATGATTTACCGCCCGGTGCGCGAACGCTCCCTGCCCGAGTTGACGCGCCTGGCCGAAGAAAGCCTGGACGCCACGGGCTTTGACGAACTTTCGTTCCTCTCTTTAAGTTCCGGGGATTTTTCCGGCCTGCGCGCGCTGTTCGACGCCTCCGCCGAACGCTGCGCCGCCCGGCAGACCGCGCTTGCGCTGCCTTCGCTGCGCGTGGGATCTGTGGACGACTCGATCATGGCCCGCATCGCAGGCATACGCCGCACCGGGGCCACACTTGCGCCCGAAGCCGGAACCCAACGCCTGCGCGACGTAATCAACAAGGGCGTGACCGAGGAAGAACTGATCACGCACGTGCAGAAGCTGATGCAGCACGGCTGGCAGCGGGTCAAACTCTATTTCATGATCGGCCTGCCCACGGAGCGGGACGAGGATATCGACGCCATCCTCGATCTCTGCCTCAAAACGCGCGACGCCGCCGGCAGAGGGGGCCCCCGCCTTCAGGTGACCTGCGCGATCTCGCCCTTTGTGCCCAAACCCCACACGCCCTTTCAATGGGAAGCCCAAATCCCGCTTGAGGAAATGCGCCGACGCATCGGCCGGCTCATTGCGCTTTTCAAGGGCCGCAAGGGTCTGACCCTGCGCTGGCACGAGGCGGAAATGAGCGTGCTGGAGGGAGTTTTTTCGCGGGGCGACCGCCGTCTGGCCCCTGTGCTGGAGCGGGCCTACGCCAAGGGTGCGATCTTCGGCAGTTGGGCGGAAGGTTTTTCCTTTGCGCCCTGGGCCGAAGCCCTGGCGGAATGCGGGCTGACTGTGGAAGAATACACCGGTCCGCGCGAACCCGGAGCGCCCCTGCCCTGGGATCATCTGGAAAACGGCGTCGATCCGGCCTTTCTGCTGCGGGAACGGGCGCGCGCTCTGAAAGAAGCGACCAGCCCGGACTGCCGCTACGGCGCCTGCCTGAACTGCGGGGTCTGCGAAACCAAGGCCGGACCTTCGCGTCTGGCAGTGCCCGGCGTGGAACCCGACGTGCGCAACCGCCTCAACTTCGCGCAGCGCGATCAAAGCAGCGAAGCTCCCGCGCGCGACGAGCAGGGCAGGCTTGTTCTGCCGCCGCGCGCGAACGCGGCCCCGCCCGACACGGCCCCGGAACTCGGCGTAAAAGCCGTGCGCTTCCGCGTCCATCACCGCAAGGACGGAGCGGCCGTTTTTCTGAGCCAGCTCGAACTCCAGTCCGTGCTGGAGCGCGCCCTGCGCCGGGCCGGGCTGCCGCTCGCCTTTTCGCGGGGCTTTCATCCCCTGCCGCTCTTTTCTTTCGGCCGCGCGCTGCCCGTGGGCGTGCGCAGCCTGGACGAGTGGTTCTGCATCACCCTGCGCGAGCCGCTTACGGCCGATCGCGCCGCCGCCCTGCTCGGTCCGCGCCTGCCGGAAGGTTTGGCGATCACGCGCGTTGAAAACCTGCCCGTCACCGGACGTGTGCCTCAGGCGCAACGGGAATTTTTTTTCTTCGAGCATCTCGGCGATATTGTGGAGCAACAGCGTTTTCTCGAACACTGGCGCGCCTTTGCGCAGGCGCAAAATTTTCCCTGGACGTATGCGACCAAAAAAGGCGAACGAACGCGCGATCTGCGCGCCCTGGCCGCATCCGTGGATTTTCCGGAAGACGGGGGCGTGCGCTGCACGCTGGATTGGACCACGGACTACCTCTCGCCCCTTGTCCTGGCCCGCGCCGCCGGCCGGGAGAACGATCCCTCCCGCCTGCGCGTGACCAAGCTGGCCCAAATCTTCGGCACATAATTTTGTGCGCCCGCAATACTTTCGCAAGGCGCTTGTCATACCCGGCGATCTCCGCTAAGACTTTTTTACGTCGCAGGACAAATCGGTTTTCCACCATCAAGTTCAGGCTCCATATGGGCAAACGCCTCCCTTATTCTGAAGATCTTTCCTTTGCCAAGCAGATCAAAAGTCTTGATGACGACGAATTGCTGGATATTTGGGAAGAAACGCAGCGCCTTGAGCACGTCATGCTCTCCGAGTGGGACGCGCAGCTCGAGCTTGCGCCGGAATACGAACGCCTGATCGTGCTGGAACTGCAATACCGCACGAGCATGAGAAAAACGGAAGAACGCGGCGCGTCGGAGCAGCCCTCCTGACCATGCTCTCCGTTCCGCGCCCGCCTTTTTTCTTGCATATCCTCTTGTTTTCATGTAAAAATATATTTTTACACCGTCATTTTGCCGGCATATCCGGGGGGAATCATGGCTCTGCCTAAATTAACCATCGGCGATCTTGAAAGTCCTCTTCCCATTGTCCAGGGAGGAATGGGGGTCGGCATTTCCCTGTCCGGCCTGGCCTCCGCCGTGGCCAACACCGGCGGCATAGGCGTCATTGCCGGCGCGATGATCGGCATGAAAGAGCCGGATATCGCCGTCAACCCACTTGAAGCCAACCTGCGCGCCCTGAAAACAGAAATCCGCAAAGCGCGCGAACTGACAGAGGGCATAGTGGGCGTGAACATCATGGTCGCGCTGACCACCTTTACCGAAATGGTGCGCACCTCCATCGAGGAACGCATCGACATCATCTTTTCCGGCGCGGGCCTGCCGCTCGACATGCCCCGCCACCTCCTCGAACTGTGCGAGCAAAAAAAAGAAGAGTTCAAAACCAAGCTGGTGCCCATTATCTCCTCGGGCCGCGCCGCCGGCGTGATCAGCAAAAAATGGCTCCAGCGCTTCAATTACCTGCCCGACGCCTTTGTGGTCGAAGGTCCCAAGGCCGGCGGACACCTGGGCTTCAAGGCCGAGGATCTCGACAGCCCCGCCCATGCTCTTGAACAGCTTGTGCCCGAAGTGGTCGATGCGGTGAAGGAATTTGAAGACAAAAAAGGCCGCGCCATCCCCGTCATCGCGGCCGGCGGCATCTACAGCGGGGCGGACATCAAGCGCTTCCTCGACCTGGGCGCGGCCGGCGTGCAGATGGGCACCCGTTTTGTCGCCACCCATGAATGCGACGCGGACGAACGTTTCAAGCAAAGTTATGTCCGCGCGAACGAAAAAGACGTCACCATCATAAAAAGCCCGGTGGGCATGCCCGGCCGCGCCATTCTCAACAGCTTCATCGAAGACATGCGTGAAGGCGCCAAAAAACCCTTCAAGTGCGTGTTCAAATGCGTGAGCACCTGCGAGCAGGAAAAAACCCCGTATTGCATCGCCGCCGCCCTGCTCAACGCCATGAAGGGCAACCTGGAAAAAGGCTTTGCCTTCTGCGGGGCCAATGTGCCGCGCATCAACGGCATCCAGTCCGTGCGCGAACTCATGGACAGCCTCCAGCATGAATTTGACGAGGCCGTGCACTCCCTTATGGGTGGGCGCAAGATATAAAAATTCCGTAGCACGCCAATTTTCAGACAACCAAAGGCCGCCGCAAGGCGGCCTTTGGTTGTCTAATCCACATGCAGCACAACGGCATTGCCGCTGAACAGCACGCGGACGGGGTCGCCTTTTTTGAGCCCGAGCTCCGCGAAGCCCGAGGAGGAGACAACGGCGCAGAGTTCCGCGCCGCCTGTGGTGCGCACGGCGCATTCGGTGTTGACGCGCCCCTTCGCGATGCGGCTTATCGTGCCTTCGCGCCGGTTTTCCAGGCTGTTGCGGCCTTCGGCGTCGCAACGCTCCAGCACGAGCCAGGGCGCCTTGATTTCGGCGGTAAGCAGCCTGCCGGGCCTGAGCGCCAGACGTTCGGCGCTGGTGTTGGTAACCACGGCCACAAGGTCTTCGCCGTCGGAAGCGGCAATGCGCACCAGCGTCTGCACGCTGTCCTCCTCAAGCGACCGCACCTGGCCGTAAAAGCTGTTGCGGGCGCTGGTTTTGCGGCCTGATTCCCGCTCCATGTGCCTGCGGGTGACGCGGCGCAGATCTTCTTCCGAAAATGCCATTCCCGCAGTGGCGGGATTGGGCGTGGCGCGGCCGAGCATGCGTTGCACGGCCGGCACGGGCAAATCATCCTTCATCAGCTCCACGGCGCGGGCCTTGCGGATCATTTCCGGGCTGCCCTGTTTCGGGGAAAAGCCGCACTCGGCGGCGCGCTCGTAAAACTTGCGCCGTACAAAGGCGGGATCAACGGAAACGTCGGCCCCGCCTTCGCGCAGCAGGGCGCTTACACTTTGCGCGGCATAGTCCGAAATCTGCACTTCCCGGCCGCTTACGCGCACCACGCGCCCGCGCGCATCCACATCCCGGCCGGCGTCAAGGGCCAGCACTTCGCTCAACTTGGCTCCGGTATAGCGCACGAGCAAAAAGATAAGCAGGATGCGCCGGCGGGAGCGACGCAGGTCTTCCCGCGCGGCTTCCCCGGCCCAGCGGCGGAAGGACTGTTCCAGGCGCTCAAGCTGCATGCCGTCGAGGCAGTCGTTTTTTTCAACGGATTTCGGCTTCGGCATGACCGCATATTGACAGGAAATCGTTTTTTTTGGTATAGACACGAAAAAGAAAATTTTCGTGTCATAATTTTTTCCAAGCGCCCGTCTCCGCGCTTCCCGACGCGTTTTCCGATGAGGAAACGCCCCAACCTGGGAGGTCGTCATGTACTTTTCCGTCGCCGGCATCGAAGTGTCCCCCATTGTTCCGCCGCTCGCGGCCTTTGTCGTCTCCTTCTTCACCTCCATGGGCGGCATTTCCGGAGCCTTTCTGCTCCTGCCCTTCCAAATGTCCGTCCTCGGCTACACCAACCCCTCGGTAAGTTCCACCAACCAGTTCTACAACGTGGTGGCCATACCCAGCGGCGTCTACCGCTACATCAAGGAAAAGCGCATGGTCTGGCCCCTGACCCTCGCCGTGGCGGCCGGCACGCTGCCCGGCGTGTTCATCGGGGCTTACGCCCGCGTGGTTTGGCTGCCCGATCCCAAGCAATTCAAGCTGTTCGCGGCCTGCGTGCTCGTCTACATCGGCGGCCGGCTGATCAAGGATCTGATCAAAAAGAAGGCCCCTGCCAAGCCCGCCCGGGCGACAGCCGGGCAACCCTTTGAAGTGGAAGTGCTGGAATTTTCCCTGCGCCGCATCGCCTACACCTTTCAGGGCGAAACCCACAGCTGTCCCACCCTGGGCATTTTCACGCTCAGCTTTATCGTGGGCATAGTGGGCGGCACCTACGGCATAGGCGGCGGGGCCATCATAGCGCCTTTCTTCGTGGCCTGGTTCCGGCTGCCCATCCACACCATCAGCGGCGCCACCCTCATGGGCACCTTTCTCACCTCCGTGGCCGGAGTGGCCTTCTATTCGCTGATTGCGCCCTTTTTCCCGCAGCAGTCCGTTTCGCCCGACTGGATGCTCGGCCTGCTCTTCGGCCTGGGCGGCATGGCCGGCATGTACTGCGGCGCGCGCTGCCAGAAGCACGTTCCCGCGTCGGCCATCAAGTGGATGCTCGGCCTTGTCATCGTGGGCACCGCCCTCAAGTATGTGCTGGAGTATTTCAAGTAGAACGGAAGGGACTTGGGGGAGGCCCCGCCTCCCCACGAGAAGACGCCATGCGCGACAACCCCGCACAGTCTTTGCTCCCGGCCGCCGCAACGCTTTCCGAGGCCGAGGCGCGGGCGCTTTTTGACGAACTGCGGCGCGACGAAACCTTTGTGTGGGACTATCCGGACGACTGCTGTCTTGCCAGGGCACACCGCATGTGCCATATCTTTCACGAACGGGGCATAGGCTGCGAAAAAATCCGGGCGGACAACCCCTCCGGAAGTTGGCTGGGTTCCTTCGGTCTGGCCATCCCCCGCCGGGACGCGCCCGGCGAATACATGTGCGTTTCCTTCCACATCGCGCCCGTTATCCGGGTGGCGACGGAGCGGGGCATTGAGGAGCGCGTCATCGATCCCGCGCTCTTCGACGGCCCCGTCACTCTCGGGGACTGGAGCGCCGGACTCGTCAACCGCAACGCCCTGCGGCCGGATCATTCCATAGACCCTGAACTCACGGCCAAGGAATATACACGGCTGCCCCACGACGTGTTTGAAATCATCCTGTTCAGGGAAAGAAAGGACGCCCATCTGGAAATCACAAACGCCCTTTTGGCGGATCACAGGCGGGAGATGGCGGAACTGAAACAGAGGAAGGCGCGGTGAGGCGGTTCTGCATAGGCTTTGTCGATGAATACGTCGAAACGCCCGAAGGATACCGCGTGCTCCTTGATATGGGTGAAGAGGCCTTGCTTGCGCTCGACAATCCCATTGCCGAGCACTGCCTGAACACGGAATGCGGCGCCGACCTCTTTGATAAAAACCTGGGCGCGGCCCTGCATGTGGATGCTTCCGGCCGGGCGTTGTGGCACCCCGCGCGGATCGGCGTTGTGCTGATGGGCGCGGCCTTTGTGCGGGAAGGACGCATGATCGGCATGGAGCACTGGAGCCCGCCTTCCGCCCCTCTGCCGAAGCCCGAAGGCCGCAATCCCTTTTTGTCTGAAGGAACCATCAGCCTCACGCCGGCGAGCGGCGCGGCCGCCTGGCACATTTACGGCGATCTGCCGGATTACGAACGGGCCGGCGCGCTGCTGAAGGAACTTGTCGGGAGCATTCTCATCACGGCGGGCGAACACCTGTTCACCGGCGCGGAGGCCGACAGAAGCCTGCTCAAAGACCTCAAACCCCGCAACGGCACGGCCTTCAGCCTGCCGCGCATCGATTTCGCCTATGCCGAAGGCGGAGAAATCCTCCACATCCAGCGTTCAATCTGCCCCGCGCAGGATTTTCCACGTTCTCCGCGCGCCTAGCGCGCACCCGGCGTTTTCGCGGCAAGGGGATTGACGCCCCGGCTGTTCGGCGCTAGGCTTGAGACAATTCCCGCCTTTCCATATCGCACCATCCATGCAAGGAGGCTTCCATGACCAAAGACACCTGCAGCGAAGCGCAGCTTTCAGAATACGCTCTCATAGGCTGCAAAGTTTTGGACGACTACCTCGAAGCTTTCAACAGCGGCGACGTCCATCGCTGGGCGGTCATTCTGCACTACCCGCACGTCCGCATCGCGGGCGACCGTGTGCGCGTGTGGGAGAACGCCGAATCCTTCGCCAAGGACAACGATATGAGCCGCCTGGTCAAGAAAATAAACTGGGGGTACAACAAGTGGGATTGGCGGCAGCTCGTTCAGTTCGGCCCGGCCAAGATGCACTATACCCTGCAATTCTCGCGCTACACCGTGAACGACGTGTTCATCTCCTCTTTTGAAAGCCTCTATATCATCACCCGTATGGGCGCGCGCTGGGGCGTTCAGGGCCGCTCGAGCTACGCGGGCATGTTTGCTGAAAACGCCGGCTATTGACCCACCGTCTTTCGGGAGGGGATTTCGGCCCTTTTCGCCCTTCCCCTCTCCTTTTCGGCAAATGCCGGAGGCGATGCGCGTTGCGGCGCAGCCTTTCTCTTTTTCCGTCGCTTCCCTTTTTACAAAAAATCCTTATTTTACGAGAAGGCACGGCCGCTCCGGCGCTTGACCTGGTGACAGGCGGAGGAGTAGAGTACGGAAGAAACAAAAGGGGATTATCATGTTCGGCATAGGTATGCAGGAACTTTTACTTATACTGGTTGTCGGTTTGCTTTTGTTCGGGGCGAACAAACTGCCGGAGATCGGCGGCGGCCTGGGCAAAGCGATACGCAATTTCCGCCGGGCCGCTTCCGAGCCGGATGAAATAGACATTACTCCCAAGTCGGAAAAAAAACCCAAGGACGAGCGCAATGAAAGTTGAGCAACTTTCGGTTTTTCTTGAAAACAAGGCGGGGAGGCTGGCCGAGGTAACGCGCGCGTTGGGCCGGGCGGGCATCAACATACGCGCGCTTTCTCTCGCGGATACGTCCGATTTCGGCATTCTGCGCCTGATCGTCAATGATCATGAAAAAGCGAAAAATGTGCTCAAGGAACAGGGCTTCACTGTGGGCCGCACCAGCGTCGTGGCCGTGCAGGTGGACGACAAGCCCGGCGGGCTGGACAACATTCTGCAACTGCTCAGCGCCAACGGCATCAACGTGGAATACATGTACGCCTTTGTACAGGCCGGCGGCGGCAACGCCACGCTGATCCTGCGCTTCGACAAGACGGATCAGGCCATCGCCCTGCTGGCGGAAAACAAGATTACCGTCATTCCCGGCGAAAAACTGTATACGATGTAGCTTCGGTTCCGGAGCGGATCAGCCTTCCCCCTCGTCCTCCAGACGTTCCACCACGCCGGCCCGCAGCACCTTTTCGGCAGTTGCCAGGCATTGTTCGGCAGGGATACGTATTTTTTCCGCTATTTCGATAAGATCCGCTTTTCCGTCGCAATAGGCGAGAAAGTCGATGATCGCCTCCACTCCCTCATACCGCCCTTTCATGGACACCGAAGGGTAGAGCCCGTGTTTGCCCAGCCTGGGCTCGCACGGATATTTACATCGGTAGCGGTAATTGCCTTCCAGAATATCCAGGCAAGCCGCCAGGGTGTCGTAGGAGCCCTGCAGACCCTGCGGAGAGATGACGGAAAGATCGTCGAGCGAGGTGTGGTATTCCGGATACCGGCGGTACAGGCTGCGGGCAAAGGGAATGACGGGCAGATCCGCGCCCGGCGCGTTGTACTGGCGCTCGTCGCTGGCGCGATCCAGAAAGCTGTAGCGCGCAAAATCCGGATGCCTGTGTTGCAGCACGTGGAGCAGCACGCGGTCGGCAAGCGTGTCGCCCGCACGCGAAGGCAGGTAGGAATAGGCGCGGTCGTCCCCGCAGCAGCTCAGCACGAAGCCGGCCACCACCTTGGCTTTCAACTCTGCGAGATGCCTGCTTAAATAATAAATCGCGCCGATGGTCTCCGGCAAAAAAAGAATGCGGTAGCTGAAGCGGCGCGGCTTTTCCGCAATCCCGCGCGCCAGCGCGGCGGCCAGAATCGGGCCGGAAAGCTCGTTGTTGGCCATTGACGGATGGCAGGTGTAGGTGGAGAGCAGGATGGTCTTTTCGCTTGCGCCGGGCAGATGCAGTTCCGCGTAGCTCATGTGCCCCGCTTTAAGCGTGGAGTCTATCACCGCCCGGTAGCGTCCCGGCGTGAGCGCCAGACGCTGTTCGTGCGTCAGGCAGAACCCCCAGGCGCGCTTGTAGTACGAAGTAACGTAGGGCACGGCCGTCGGCTGATCGGGCAGGGAATAGAGATGCTCCTGAAGCTCCTCCAGATCCATTTCCCTGTCCACAGGCTCGGAATAGCCCATTACGTGCAGGTTGTTCCTTTGAAGGTCAATGACCTTGCGCCCCCGCGCGTCCAGAACATACGCATCGCGGACGTTCCATTCTTCGGGCACCGTCCAGTCGAAGCAGTCCGTGCCTGAAGGAACTTCGTGCAGTTCCAGTCCCGGCAAAAGACTTTTAAAGTATTTCAGTGTACTGCGAACGCCGTCGCCCGTCAGGCTGCGGCAGATGGGAAAGAGATCGCGCGCCCAACCGTACATTTCACGACCGGCCTTCAAATCGTCCATTGTCGTCTCCTTCGGGCAATTAACGCTGAAATGAGTTGGTTGCCCCGCATGGATTTTCATGAAATCCATGCCGTGAAACAGCTGCAGGCGGGCTCTGCCGGCCGGCAACTGTTTCACGCTGTGCATGCCGCAGGGGTCATCGTATCACGCCTCCCGCCGGCACAAAACCCTCTTCGTCATATATCGCGGCCGCCTGTCCCGGCGCGGGCCGGGGCTGGGCATCGTGAAAGCGGATGCGCAGTTCCCCGTCCCCCGGTTCCACCTGTGCCGGCGCGGCCGGCCGCCTGTAGCGCGTGCGCGCGAATACGCGTTCCGGCCACAGCTTCGGCGGCACAAGCGGGTTCACTTCCCCGGCCAGGCAGTTCAGGGTGAGGAGTTCCTCCGCCCGGCCCAGGATCAGGCTGTTTTCTTCGGGATTTTTTTCCAGAACGTAGAGCGGCTCGCTCCAGGCAATGCCCAGGCCCCGGCGCTGCCCTTCGGTATAGCGCCACAGGCCCCCGTGCCGGCCGATCTCCCGGCCGTCGGTCAGACGCGCCGGTCCCGGCCCCGGCAGGCGCTCCGGCCGCGCGGCCAGAAAAGCCCGGTAATCATCCCCCGGCACAAAGCAAATCTCCCGGCTCTCCTCCGGCAGCGGCGGCTCAAAACCCCGTTCCGCAAGGCGTTTGCGCAGTTCGGTCTTATGCACGCAGCCGAGGGGGAAAAGCGCCCGTTCAAGGCGTTCTTTCGGCGTCAGGCACAGAAAATAGCTCTGATCCCGGCTTGCATCCACGGCGCTGCGCAGGGTCAGACCATAACGCGGATGTTCCTCAAGGCGCGCATAATGCCCCGTGGCGAGTCTTTCCGCGCCCAGCCGTTCCGCCGCGTCGAACAGCGCGCCGAACTTGATCGCCGCGTTGCAGCGCACGCAGGGGTTGGGCGTTTGCCCGGCCGCATAGGCCGCGACAAAAGGCGCGATCACCCGTTCTTCGAACTCCCTCCGCAGATCCGCCACATGCAGCGGCACGCCCAAACGGGCGCACAACGCCTGGAGCGCGGGCAGCGGATCCTTCCCGCCATGTGCGGAACGCGGCGTGAAAAGCCCGTGCAGGGCAAGCAGATCGTGCCCCGCTTCTTTCAGGGCGAGCAGGGCGTACAGGCTGTCCGCCCCGCCGCTGACCGCGACCGCTGTTTTCATTTCTTCCGCTCCGGCGGGCGCAACCATGTTTGCCGAGGCAAGCTCGGCAAACGCGCCCTTGTCGCTCCAAGCGGCTGACGCCGCAGACTCCGTCGGCCTGTCCTGCCGGCGTACCGACAGCGGCCGGACTTATTTCTTTTTCAAACCCAGCCGGGCAACCATGGCTTTCGCGGCCGCGCGGGTATAGTCGGCCTCGCTGAGCGCGCTTTTGCGGCCCGGATCGAGCAGCAGCTCCGGCTTGTTGGAGAGAGCGGGATCGGGCGTAACCTCGTATTCCGCCGGGAACGTATTGGAAAAATACATGTCCTGGAAGCCGGAGAATTTCAGGCTGTGGGCCGTGGCGTCGAGCACGGCGTGTTCGCCCTGTTCCAGCAGGCCGAGTTCGCGCGCGCGCAAAAGTCCGGCCAGGCATTCCCCGCCCTGGGTGCAGGCGATGTGCCCGTGGCGGTTGGCGAGGATCATGGCGTCCATGATCCGCTGTTCCGTCACCTGCAGCACCTGGAAGGCGTCTTCCCCGCCTTGCCGCACGTATTCCCCGGCCAGGCGCTTCACGCGCGGGAAGGAGACGGGGTTGCCGATCATGGCGGCCTGGGCCGTGCTGGCCCGCACTTTCACGGGTTCGTAATGCCGGGCGGAAGGCTCTTTGACGCTGTAATAGCGCCAGACCGGGTCGGCGTGTTCCGACTGCACGCCGAAAATGCGGGGCAGGCGGTCGATGACGCCCAGGCGCTTCAATTTGAGGAAGCCGGACATCACGGCCGTGACGTTGCCTGCGTTGCCGATGGGCACGAAAACGCACTGCCCGGCCATGTTCCAGCCATACCATTGGGCGGTTTCGAAGGCGTAGGATTCCTGGCCCAGAATGCGCCAGCTGTTCTTGGAATTGAGCAGGGCCACGCGGTATTCCTCGGCCAGCTTTTCCACAACCTTCATGCAGTCGTCAAACACGCCGGGCAGTTCGAGCACCACGGCCCCGCTGCCCAGCGGCTGGGAAAGCTGCTGGGGCGTAACCTTGCCGTGAGGCAACAGCACCACGGATTTGAGCGGCGCGCCCACATAGGCGGCATAGAGCGCGGCCGAGGCCGAAGTATCGCCCGTGGAGGCGCACACGGCCAGCACTTCGCCCCAGTTCTGTTTACGGGCCAGGGCCTTCAGGTAGCTGAAAGCGCAGGCCATGCCCCGGTCCTTGAAAGAGGCGCTGGGATTCTGGCCGTCGTTCTTGAAGGCGAAGGGCAGGCCCACGTTGCGGGCAAGTGCGGGCGCGGCCTCGATAATCGGGGTGTTGGCCTCGCCGAGGTAGACGATGTCCTCCTCGTCCAACACGGGCGCGGTCAGTTCATAGAAGCGGAAAATGCCGCGCAGGGCCTTGTTGCGGGTGGCGCAGCGCGTGTCGAACAAATTGCGCCAGTGCGCGGCCCCTTTTTCGGCCAGACGGTCGAAGTCCAGGTCTTCCAGCAGCAGCACCTCGCCGCAGGTCGGGCAGGTGTAGAGCAGGTTTTCGATGGGCAGGCGCGCGTTGCAGCCCAGACAGAGGTATTCCATGCGCCCGCGGTCGGCGGGAAAGAGATCGGCGACGGACATGAGCATTTTCTCGCAGGTTGATGGTTGGACGGAAGGTCAACACCGACAAAAAACGGAGGGAAAAGTCCTCTCCGGGAAAATCACGCTTTTTTCTTCCAGGATTTTTCCTCGCCGCGCAGCAGACGGAAGATATTTTCTTTATGGGCAACGATCATGACGGCCGCGACGATGAGCGCCAGCGGCAGAAAGCGCCATGCCCCGGTGAACAGCAGGACGAACGGCAAAACGACGGCAAACGTCAGAGAACCCGCCGACACGAAGCCCGAACGCAGGATAACGGCCACGCACACGGCGGCTGAAACCAGAAGCTGTGGAAAGGCCAGGGGAATGAACACGCCTATGCTCGTGGCAACGGCCTTGCCCCCCTTGAAGCCGAGAAAGCACGACCAGCGGTGCCCGGCCACGGCGGACAGCGCGGCCAGCGTAACGAACACGGCGTCGGGGTTGATGCACAGGGCGATGCCCGAAGCGGCCAGACCCTTGCCCAGATCGCCGGCCAGGGTAGCCGCGCCCCAGCCGAAACCGCAAAGCCGGGCCACGTTGGTCGCGCCCACGTTGCCGCTGCCGGCCAGGCGCGGATCGACGCCCTTGATCCAGAGGGCAAACACCAGCCCGAAGGGCACGGAACCCATGACATAGGAAAGGACGACCCAGAGAAATTCCGCCATGTGCACCTCGCGGAGGTTTACAGCATTTTACGCTTGAAACAGTTGGGGTTTTGTCGTCTTCTACAGTTCAGCGGCCTCAAGTATGGTCACTTCGTTATACAGGGGACTGATCTTGCCCAGGCGCACCTGCACGGTCTGGCCGGCAAAAACCCGATCTCCGAAAAGTTTGCGCTTGCCGCGCACAAAAATTTGCTCGCGCGGCAGGGCCACTGAGACGAAAGCGTCGTTTTCCTCCGTCACCACGCCGTTCCACCAGTGTTTATCCCCGAATGTGCGCAGGTACATGAGCTTCCAATAACGCGGCCGAAAACGCTGCACCTGCCCCGCCGCGTCCAGGCGCGCGTCGAGCAGGGGCAACAGCGCGGCCAGTTCCGCATGCGTTTTCAGCGCCTTGCCGTGGACAAGCAAGTGTATCATCTGCGCTTCGTTTATCAAATCGGTATAGCGGCGCAGGGGCGAACTCACGGGGGCATAGGCCGGCACGCCCAGAGCCGCATGGGGCCGCGGGCTGAGGTCGAGGCAGGAGGGAACCAGAGATTTCATGATGCGGGCCATGTCGTGCGGCTGCGTCCATACCCCCGCATACTCCTTGGGCAGGGCCACATCCTGCGCGCGGTGATACAGCGGAAGCTCCCGCTGCGCGGCCCAGACGGCGGCCGAGGAACTGACCAGAATCATCAGTTCGGCAACCATGTCCTGGGCGCGTTGCGGCGGCCCTTCCCGCATCGTCACTTCCGCGTTCACGCCCTCGCCTTCGACGCTGTAGACGGGATCGGGCCGCTCCATAATCACCGCGCCCCTGCCTATGCGTGCCTGTCGCAGGCTTTGGGTCAGGCGTTCCGCCGGCAGGAGCAGGCCGGCGAAGGCTGCGGCCGGATTTTGCTCCGTTTCGGCGCCGGCAAGCACGGTTTCGCAGTCCGCGTACGTCAGATTGGCCGCCGTTGTGACCCGGTGCAGGGCAAAACTCCAGGGTCCGAGTTCGCCGGAAAAATCCGCCTCGCAACTGAAGATCAGGGCGGGGCGCTCCTCTCCGGCCGTCAGGTTGAAGAAATCCGTGCCCAGTTCCTCAGGCAGCATGTGGTGCGTGGCTTCGGGCAGATAAATGCTCGTGGCGCGGCGCAGCACGGCCCTGTCCAGTTCGGATCCGAAAGGCCAGCCAAGAGCCGGACAGGCGAGGGCCACATGCAGACGCGCGCGGCCGTCGCGCAACTCTTCGATATGGAAGGCGTCGTCCACGTCGCGGGTGGTGGGGCTGTCTATGCTCACAAAGGGCAGATCACACGGGGGCAGGCCGGCCAGGATCTCGCGGCAGCGTTGTTTCAACGCCGCCAGAGCCGGGGCGTGCTCCGCGCTCCAGGCGTTACCCGGCGCGTAGTCAGCCCGATCCAGCCAGAAATTGTGGTGTTCCGGCACCAATCCCCAGGCGCAGGCCAGATGCAGGGGCAGATGCGGCAGATCGGGCAGGCCCTTGCAGAGTTGCCGCCACAGGGCCTCGTCCTCCTGGCGTTCCGGGTCGGCCACACGGCCGAGGATGAGAGAGCGCAGGCGTTCCCGGCTTTCCGCATCGGGCATTTCCGAAGAATCCGGCGGCGGGAGCGCGCGTTTTTTGCAGTGCACGTCCCAGAGCAGGCGTATGAAGCCCGCGCCGCGCGCGTGCAGGTTTTCGCGCCGACGCGCGGCTTCCTGTTCGGCCATGCGCGTTTCCACCAGCTCGCGCGCATAGACCACGAAGTCCGGCGGCTGAAATTTGAAATGGCTTTTGCAGGCCAGCAGCGCCCGGCCGTAAGCGGCCACGCTGTCCACATCCGGCGCGCTTTCAAAAAGCTCCGCGAACCAGCGCGCGCCCGCGCGCTCCACTTCGCCTTCGGCCGCTTCCCACACGGCCAGGGGATCAACGGCCCGGCAGCGCTCCTCGCGCAACGCGGCATGACGCATAAGCAGATCGGCGGCCGCATCCTTGCCCAAATTCGAAGCGCCCGCCGGCCCGGACCAGGGCAGCAGGCGGTTCGCACCCAGGCGCATTTCGCGCCTGTTGGGCAGGAGCAGACGCAGCCTGCCGCCCTGCTCCTCGCTCACCCAGGCTATCTGAGGGCTGTTGCCCTCCATGTATTCAACAATGCAGCCGGGGCCGGGATAGGTGACGAGAGAATCGGACATAAACGAAATAGGGTAAAAAATGCCTGAAAGAAGGATAATATACTGCGCATGCGGAAAAATCACAAGCGCAACAATGTTCGCCACCGCGGGAGAGCAGGCTCAAGCGCCAGATAGTCCGGCGGGAGCGCGACCGGGCAGGGCGCGGCCAGGGCGCGCGCCAAATCGTCGGCGTTGCGTATGCGCGCCAATCCGGGCAAGTCATGCAGAGGACAGAGATCGAAATCGTTTTTCACGGCCTGCACCATTACCGGCAGGCCGAGGGCCGCGGCCTCCAACGCCGCCGTGGTGGAATTGGCGGCCCAGACCACGGTGCCGGGCACATACAGTTCCCCGAGAGGGCGGGTGGTGATTTCCGGCGCGCCGCCCTGAGGGAAAAGACGCGCGAGCCGGCTGTTCACTTCCAGATAGGGGTGCGGCTTGACAAGCACGGCCAGATCGCGCAGCAGGCCCGTCTGAACGGCGCGGGCCAACACGGCGAGCTGGGCGTCCGTCTCGTCGGCGAAAAAGCTCGTTACCAGCAGCAGGCGGCGTTCTCCGGGCAGACCGGCGACGGACTTTTGGCCGTGCAGGTACATGTAGCGCAGAGCCTCGACCATGCCCACCCGTTCCGCGTCATAGCCGGCGGCCCGCATTTCCTCCAGTGCGCCCCGGCCGTTGACGAACAGGCGATCCGGCTGGAACGCCCGGCAGTCTTCGGCCGTGAACGCGCGCTGATCGTCGAAATAACGGAAATCCGCCGGCCGCACCGTGGAATGCTGCGCGCCCCAGACCGGCCCGGCCCCGGCCTCGTGCAGGGCCTGGGTGAGCATGCGCTCCCAGGGGCAGTTTTCCAGAGGAAAGATCGTCCAGTCCCGCCCGCCTATCCACTCGGCCCAGCGCGTGCAGGCCCGACGCTGCAGGCAGCGCTCCAGAGCCCGCCAGCCCCGGAAGGAGTCGGCATAGGCCCAGCCCAGGTGGGGCCACAAATCCATATGCGAGCCGTTGAAATGAAAATGCGCCCGCACGACGCTTTCCGCGCCCAGGCTTGCCCGGCAGAGCCGCGCCCAGCGCAGCAGGCAGGCCCCCAGATCCGCCGCACCCAGAAATTCTTCAAGATAATGGAAGCTTGCCCCGTCGCGCCGTGCGGCCCGGAAGACCTTCATCAGTTCAATGCAGCGGCGCAGGCTGTACTGGGGCGAAGGAAAGGCGATGAACAGCCAGTGGACGCCGTGCGGCTCCCCAGGCGAGGGGGCGAAGGCATCGTGCAGAGCCTCCCAATAACGGGAGCGAAAGCGCCCCTGTTCCGCCGCCTTGGGATCGGTGTTGGGAAAATAGGTCGCCACCGTCCCTTCCACCCGCGCGGCGCGCGCCGGGCTCGGCTCGGCAGTGCGGGGCAACAGACGTTTTACGCTCCACAGCCAGTGGACAAAACGGCCCACGGCCTTGAGCGGCGCGGGCAGCGCGTAGTACAGACGGGCCGGCAATGAAGGCCGCGCGCCCGTGCGGGCCTCCCCTCCGGGAACATGGCTGAAAAGGCGGTTCGTCACCCGACAAAAGCTTTCCAGGGCGGCGCGCAGTTTCGCGTCCCCGCCGACCAAGCACAGTTCGTCGCAGCCTTCTTCCTCCAGGCGCAGTTCCAGAACACGCAGCTTGAGCGCTTCATACAGGCCGGGCAACACCTTGGGGTGCTTTTCAAAAAGCAGGGAGCACCACCACATCGAAAGTCCGTCCCCGGCCTTGAGCGCTTCCTGCAACTCCACGCCGCCGACGTCCAGCCTGCCGAGATCATAAACCCAGGCGAGCAGTTCCGCTCGGATGCGCGGCAACTGCCGTTCCAGCAGCACGGGCACGGAAAGCTGCCCCTCGGGCACGTCCGCGGCGCTCCAGTGGAGGATGAGACTCTTCCCGGCGCTCTCGGGAGTTGGGGGAACCGGAGGCAGCGGAGAAGCGTCGAAAAGGAGCGCGCGGCGGCTCACAGGCGCAATGCCTTGATGGCCGTGTCGTACGGCGGGCGCAGCACGCCCCGTTCCGTGATGATGGCGTCGATCAGCCGGGCCGGGGTGACGTCGAAGGCGAAGTTGAACACTTCCACCCCTTCGGGCGTGATTCGGCAGTCCCCCACATGCGTCACCTCGCGCGGGTCGCGTTCCTCAATGGGGATGCTCGAACCCTCCGGCGTGCGGATGTCGATGGTCGAGCAGGGCGCGGCCGCATAAAAGGGCACGCCGTGCTCCCGCGCCAGCAGGGCCACGCCGTAGGTGCCGATTTTGTTGGCCGTGTCGCCGTTGACGGCGATGCGGTCCGCGCCGACCACCACGCAGTCCACCATGCCTCGCGCCATGAGCAGGGCGCAGGCGTTGTCGCAGGCCACGCGCACGGGAATGCCGTCCCGCGCCAGTTCCCAGGCCGTAAGGCGCGCCCCCTGAAGGAAGGGCCGGGTTTCATTGGCGATGACGCTGAGGTTTTTGTCCTTTTCCCAGGCCGAGCGGATGACGCCCAGCGCCGTGCCCCAGCCGGCCGTGGCCAGCGCGCCGGCGTTGCAGTGCGTCATGACGCGCGCGCCGGGCGGCAGCAGGGCCGCGCCGACAGCGCCCATCGCCTTGTTGGCTTCGATATCCTCGCGTTGCAGGGCGGCCGCCTCTTTTTTCCAGAGGCGGATCAGCGCCGCAAGCGGCATCTCCGGCGTGCGGAGCGCGCGCAGGCGATCCACGGCCCCGCGCAGGTTCACGGCCGTGGGTCTGGCCGAGGCGATGCGTTCCACCAGGCCTTCCAAACGCGCATGCCGGTCGAACAATTCGCCCCCGGCTTCGGCTTCCGCCGTTTCCAGGGCCGCGAGCACGCAGCCCCAGGCCGCGGCCACGCCTATGGCCGGCGCGCCGCGCACGACCATTTCCTTCAATGCGGTGACCACGTCCCCGCTGTTGCGGCAGGGGAACACTTCCTCCCGCCCCGGCAAAAGGCGCTGATCAAGAAGGAGCAGGGCTTCCTGCCCCTCATCGTATATAATATGCTGCATGATGGGTTATCCGCTTGAAGTGACCTTGCGCACCAAAATTCTGTCTCCGGGCAGAATGGCGCGGTCGTGGGTGAGAAGTTCGCCGTCGCGCGCCACCAAGGCCGTGCAGGCGCGCAGTCCGAGCGCGGAAAGCAGTTGCCCGGCCGTTTTGGGCCGGGGCAGAACGCGTTCCTCATTCTCCGGCTGCACGAGCACGGTAATGGCGGGTTCCGGGCGTTTTTCCCGTATGTCTTCCACAATACTCTCCCCGGCCGGAGTATTCGTTCCGACCCTCTTTGACAAGTTTAGCCGTTTTTCGCGCGAAAACAAGACGAACGACTTGACCCGACCTTACCCGGCCCGTATTACCGGAGAGTGGAAATTTGTGTAAATTCCGCGCACCGAAGGACGGCGGCCGAACGATACGAAGCCGGAAGACGCTTTTTACAACAACATCAAAAAATTCATGAATTGGTGACCGCGCCTTGCCCTTGCGCGTGGAACATGGTAGGCGCTTGACCACGCGATATTCCGCGCTACTATTTACGGAGTGCGAAAAACCGGTTCTTTCGCTCTTTAAACCGCCGCGCCGCGCAACGCGATGCGCGCCCGATCCGCCGTCTTCCGGCAACGCGGCGGGTTCTTATCCTTCGATACCGGGCGCCGTGTATTGCTCCCCGGCAATAAGGTTCATATATTATGCCTGTTTTTGATATCGCCGCCTCTTTCAACCGCTTTGCGGTTGCCTGCGTGCCCGCCCTGCTGGGCATTATTCTGCACGAAGTCGCCCACGGCTGGACAGCCGAACGCTGCGGCGACCCCACGGCCCGGCTTGCCGGGCGGCTTACCCTGAACCCCGTTCCCCATATCGATCCCGCGGGGCTGCTGGTGTTCGCGATCACCAGCATCACCGGCCCCTTTGTCTTCGGCTGGGCCCGGCCCGTGCCCGTCAATCCGCGCTGGTTCGGCAACCCGCGCAGAGACATGATGCTCGTCGCCCTGTCCGGCCCCCTGACCAACATGCTGCTGGCCCTGACCTTCGCCGTGCTGCTGCGCGTGGTACTGGGTGTTTTTCCGCCCGGGGAATGGATAGACGTAAACAGCTACCGCTTTGTGCTGCGCATGCTCCAAACCGGAGTGCTCATCAACTTCGGTCTGGCCTGGCTGAACCTCATCCCCATCCCCCCGCTGGACGGCAGCCGCGTCGCGGCCTGGTTCATGCCGGACAAGCTCGCCTACCGCTATTACGGCCTGGAGCGCTACGGCTTCATCATTCTGATTCTGCTGCTCGCCACGGGCGCGTTGAGCGTGGTGCTCGGGCCTCTGGTCATGGGCTCGACAAATTTTGTTCTCGACCTCGTCGGCATAGGCTGACATATCACATCGTTGCGGAGACACCATGAACAGCCATGCGACACGTACGGTTTCGGGCATGCGGCCCACCGGCCCCCTGCACATCGGGCATTATTTCAGCGTGCTCAAGAACTGGATCGCCATGCAGGAGACGGATCACTGCCTCTTTTTCGCCGCCGACCTGCACGCGCTGACCAGCGATTACGCTAGGCCCGAGGGCATACGCAGCCACACCACGGAATTGATCAAGGACTGGCTGGCGGCCGGCCTTGATCCGGAAAAATGCATTATTTTCCGCCAATCCTCGGTCAAGGCCCATGCGGAACTGGCGCTTTTGCTCGGCATGCTCACCCCGGTCTCCTGGCTGGAACGCAACCCCAGCTACAAGGAGCAGCAGCAGGAAATCCGCGACAAGGACCTCGGCAACTTCGGCTTTCTCGGCTATCCCGTACTGATGGCGGCGGATATTCTGCTCTATCGTTCCACCTTCGTGCCTGTGGGGCAGGATCAGGTTCCCCATCTGGAACTGACGCGCGAAATTGCCCGCCGCTTCAACCATTTTTACGGTTCCTTCTTTCCCGAACCCGCGGCCCGGCTGACCGAATTTCCCAAATGCCCCGGCCTGGACGGGCGCAAGATGTCGAAAAGCTACGGCAACGCCATTGCCCTGACCGACAGCCCCGAAGAGATCGAACGCAAAATCAAGGGCATGTTCACCGATCCCGCCCGCCTGCGCAAAAGCGACCCCGGCAGGCCGGACGAATGCAACCTCTTCCCCTACCACAAATTGCTCTGCGACGTGCAGACGCAGGCCGAAATCCGTGAAAACTGCACGCAGGCCAAACTCGGCTGCGTGGACTGCAAAAAGATCTTTCTCGAAAAACTGCTTGAGGAACTGAACCCGCTGCGCTCCCGCAGGAAATTTCTCGATGCCAATCCCCACCTGGTGCATGAAGTGCTCGCCCAGGGCAATACCGAGGCGCGCAAACTCGCCGCCTCCGCCATGACCCGGGTGCGGCGGTGTATGGGCTTGTAAGGCTTTGAAAATTCTCGCCCTTGATTACGGTTCCGCCCGCACGGGCGTTGCCGTTACCGATGCGGGCGGGCGCATGGCCTTTCCGCGCGGCGTGCTGCGCAAGAACACGCGCGAGGCCTTTTTTGCCGAACTTCTGGCCCTCGTCCTGGCGGAAGGCCCGCAGGCCGTGGTCGTGGGCCTGCCCCTGCACGCGGACGGCGCGGAAAGTCTCACCACCCGCGAGGCGCGCAACTTTGCCGCGAGCCTCAAACGCCGCTTGACGCCTCTTATGGATATTCCCCTGTATTTCATGGAAGAAGAACTCAGCACCTATGAGGCGGAAGAACAGTTGCGCGCTGCGGGCCGCAGAATCAAATCCGGGGATCTTGACCAACAGGCCGCGGTGCGTATTCTGGAATCGTTCCTCGCCCAGCCTCAAGCCCGACGGAAACCCGTATGAAAACCTTTATGCGCCTCCTTCTGCTCTGCCTGCTGCTCATCGTCTGCGCGGCGGGCTATCTGGGCTTTGAGGCATGGCGCTTTCTCTCCACTCCTCCGTCGAGTCCGGGCACGGACGTACTTTTTGACGTCGAAGCCGGCGCATTTTTTTCAAAAACGGCGGATCAGCTGGAAAAAAAGGGCCTGACCACCAGCGCGAAAAACCTGATCCGGCTCGCCCGCTGGAAAAAATGGGACAACCGCCTCCAGGCCGGGCGCTTTCAACTCAACAGCGGCATGCTGCCCGAGCAGTTGCTCGACCAGCTTGTCAACGGCCGGGCTCTGCTCTACCGCCTCACCCTGCGCGAAGGCCTGACCTGGTGGGAGACCGCCAAAATCATCGAAGACGCCGGCTTTGCCAAGGCCGAGGATTTCCGCGCCATAATCTTCGACCCGGAATTTCTGCGTCACCACGGCATTCCCTTCCATAATGCCGAGGGCTTTCTCTACCCCGACACCTATCTGCTGAAAAAGGCGGATGTGCCCGATATCGCCGCCGCCCGCGCCGTGGCCAATCGCCTGGTGGACACCTTCCGGCAGAAAACCGCCGCCCTGAGCCCGGACGGCGTCCGCCTTAAGGGACAGGAACTTCGCCGCATCCTCATCCTGGCCTCGATCGTGGAAAAGGAAAGCGCCCTGCCCGAAGAACGCCCCCGCGTGGCCGGCGTGTACGCCAACCGTATGAAGATCAACATGCCCCTTCAGGCCGATCCCACCGTCATCTACGGCCTGGGCCCGCGCTTTGACGGCAACCTGCGCCGCGCCCAGCTCGACGATTCCAACAATCTGTACAACACCTACAAACTGCCCGGCCTGCCGCCCGGCCCGATCTGCTCGCCCGGCCTCTCGGCCGTCAAGGCCGCGCTGGCCCCGGAAGAGAACAACTATCTTTATTTCGTCGCCAGGGGCGACGGCGGCCATGTTTTCAGCACCAACCTGAACGATCACAACCGCGCCGTACGCCAATGGGTGCAGTTTCAGCGCGATCAACGCAAAAAAGAGAATACGCCGTGAAATACCTTATTATGGAAGATTTTTCAGGCCGGCCCGTTGCTTTCATCTTTCCCAGGCGCGTCGATCACGCGGACATGCGCGAACAACTCCCTTACAAGAGCGCCTTTGCCGCGGGCTATGTGGAACTGCGGGAAGGAGGCATACACTGCTTCGGAGGGCACGCGGAACTGGGGCTCCACTCCCGCCCGGAGGATGCGGCCTTTATCTGTGATTGCCTGCGACAACGCGACTGACGGAGGCGCGTCTTTTTGTGTGATACTTCGTCAGACGTGTTTTCCGCTCCGGGGCAGGACAGAAGCGTCGGCGGCGCGGATTTTCGCGTGATGCCGCGTCAGGTTTCGTTTTTTATTCCGGTCATGGACGAAAGAGTCCACTCCCTTCATAAAAAACTCACCTTCCTTGCCTGACGCGAAAAAACGCACCGCCGTGAAACGACAGATGTGAACTTTCTATGGCCGAAACAAAAGGGCTGATCATCGCCGCCACCCGCAGCGGCGGCGGAAAAACAAGCGTCTGCCTGGCGCTGGCCGCCGCGCTCGCGCGGCGCGGCCTGACCGTGCAGTGCTGCAAGATAGGCCCGGATTTCATCGATCCCGGCCATCACCGGGTCGTCAGTTCACGTCCCTCCTACAACCTCGATTCCTGGATGAACGGCCCCGAAGGCGTTTTGCGCACGGCGGCCCATGCCCTGCGCCGCGAACCCGCTCCGGACGTGCTGCTTGTTGAAGGCGTGATGGGCCTTTTTGACGGCGCGCACGCCGGGCCGGGCAACGGCTCCACGGCCGAAACCGCCCTGCTGCTCAATCTGCCCGTGCTCCTGCTGCTCGACGCCTCGGGCATGGCCCAGTCCGTCGCGGCCCTGGCCGAAGGCTTTGTGCGCCGGCAGCCCGCCCTGCGCTTCGCCGGTCTGGCCTGCACCGGCGTGGGCGGCCCCGGCCATCAGGCCATGTTGCGCGAAGCCCTGCACGACGCGCCCGCCCCCCTGCTCGGTCTGCTGACCAAAAAAGACGCGCCGGCATTGCCCGCCCGCCGCCTGGGGCTGGTCACCGCGCATGAAGCGCCTCTTTCGCCCGAAGAACAGGATCGCCTGGCCGGCTTACTCGAAGAGCAACTCGACATCGACGCCCTGCTGCGCGACCTGCCGGCCGTCGATCTTCCTCCCGTCCCGCCGCCTGCTTCGAAAACCGGCGGCCGGCGCGTGGCCGTGGCGTTTGACGCCGCCTTCTGCTTTCTCTATCCCGATCTTCCGGAAATGCTCGAGGAAAGCGGTGCGCATTGCGCCTTCTTCTCCCCGCTGGAAGACGCCGGCCTGCCGGAAGCGGAGCTGCTCTATCTGCCCGGCGGCTACCCCGAGCTTTTTGCCGCGCGCCTGGCGGCCAACGCTTCCCTGCGCGAAGCTCTGCGCGCCTTTGCGGCCTCGGGCAGACCCGTGTACGGCGAATGCGGCGGCTATATCTACCTCATGGAAAGCGTGCGCGCGGACGGCGTCGAATATCCCATGAGCGGCCTGCTGCCCCTGCGCTGCGACGCGGGCGCACAACGCGCCGCTCTGGGCTACAGGCAGGTGCGCCCGGCCGGGCCGGGCTTTTTTGCCCCGAACGAAGAAAAGCCTGTCGGGCGCGGGCACGAGTTCCATTACGCCCGCCTCACGCACAGGCCGTCCGGACTGCCGGCCCTCTGGCTGCCGGAGGATCGCACGGGCAAAGCGCTCGCCCCCGAAGGAACCCTGTCCGGCAACGTCGCCGGTTCCTGGGTGCATCTCGCGCCCCACGGAGCCAAAGCGCTCTGGAACAATTTTCTGCGCGCCGGAGCCCGAACATGAAGGACGCCGCCCTGCTCAATCCCCGTGAAATAGAAGCCCGCTCCTTTGCGATCATCGACGCGGAAATCGCCGCAAAACCCTTTACGGGCGACGCCTGGAGCGTTGCGCGCCGCCTCATCCACACCTGCGGCGATGTGGACATCCTGCCCCGGCTCGTCCTGCCCGACGCCGCCGTGGCCGCCGGAGTGGCCGCCCTGCACGCGGGGGCGCCCGTGTTCACGGACACGCGCATGGCCGTTCACGGCATTCCGGCGCGCCGCCTGGACGCCCTGGGCACCAGCGCCTGCTCCCTGCTCTCCCTGCCCGGCGTTAAAGCGCGCGCCAAGGCGGAGGACATCACCCTTTCCCGCGCGGCCGTGCTCGAAGGCGCGCCCCTGCTTGCCGGCAGCATTGTCGCCATAGGCAACGCGCCCACCGCCCTGCTCGCTCTGCTCGAGCTGCTCGGCAACGGACTCCCGCCTCCGGCCCTCATCGTCGGCATGCCCGTCGGCTTTGTCAACGCCGCTGAATCAAAAGAACTTCTCGCGGCGAGCCCGTACCCCCATCTCACCCTGCTCGGCCGCAAGGGAGGTTCTCCCCTCGCCGCGGCGGCGGTCAACGCCCTGGCTGAGTTGGCGCTGAGATAGGCGCCGCCTCTAACTCCTCGTTCTCAACCTGTCCCGCAGGATGAGGGCCGCGGCGTTCATGCCGAGCACAAGCAGGATGAGCACCAGAGCGGTGCCGTACTGAAGGGGGCGGGTTTTCTCGATGTCCGTGCCGGCGGTGGCAAGCACGTACATGTGATAGGGCAGCGCCATGACGGAACTGAACAGGGAATCCGGCGTTTTCGGAGTATAGAAGACCGCCGCCGTGAACATCACGGCCGCCGTCTCCCCGGCCGCGCGCGCCGTGCCCAGCACCGCGCCGGTTAGAACACCCGGCAGGGCGCAGGGCAGCACCACGCGGGCTATGGTCTGGCCCTTGCCCGCGCCCAGGGCGAAGGAGGCTTCGCGGTAGGTGTCGGGCACCTGGCGCAGGGCTTCTTCCGCCGTGCTGATGATCAGCGGCAGGGCCAGCACGGCCAGAGTGAGCACGCCGGAAAGAATACTTACGCCGAAGCCGCACCAGGTGACAAAAAACGCCAGGCCGAACAAGCCGAAAATCACCGAGGGCACGCCGGCCAGATTGTTCACGCCCAAACGCACCAGCGAGGCGAAGCGGCTTCTGCCGGCATATTCGTGCAGATACACGGCCGTGGCCGTGCCCAGGGGAAAGGCCACCACTATAGCGCCCAGGGAAAGATAAAAGGTGCCCAGAATGCAGGGCCATATGCCGCCGGCCGTCATCATGCGCCGGGGCGGCTCGGTGAGAAATTCCCAGGAGAGCGCCGGCAGGCCGCGCACCAGTAAAAACGCGCACACGCCGATCAGGGCCGCGATGTTGATCAGCGCGCAGCAGCGCAGCAACGCGAACATGACCTTTTCCAACCTCAGGCGGCTCCCGGCGTTTGTCGCGCCTGTCGCGTTTATCTGCGTCATAAGCTCGAACTTCCTGTCTGTTTGCAGCGCTGCGCCACATAGTGGGCCGCTATGTTGAAGCAGAAGGTGAAAAGGAAGAGCGCCAGACCCGTGGCGAACAGGGCGTGATAGTGCGGGCCGCCGAAAGGCGCTTCCGCCATTTCCGCCGCAATGGAAGCCGGCATGGGCCGCACGGGATCGAAGATCGATTCCGGGATCATGGCCGCGCCCCCGGCCACCATCAGCACCACCATGGTCTCGCCTATGGCGCGCGACATGCCCAGCATCACCGCCGTGCCTATACCGGAAAGCGCGGCCGGCAGCACCACTTTTCGCGTGGTTTCCCAGCGCGTGGCGCCCAGAGCCAGCGAAGCCTCGCGCAAAGCGCGCGGCACGGCGAACAACGCGTCCTCCGAAACGGAGCAGATCGTGGGCACGCTCATAAAGGCCAGCATCAGGGCCGCGTTGAACATGTTGAGCCCCGTGTTCAGGTCAAAAGTCTCCTGCAGAAAAGGCGCAACCACCACCATGCCGAAAAATCCGATAACCACCGAAGGCAGGGCCGCCAGCAATTCGATGAAGGGTTTGACCACCCGCCGCACGCCGTCCGATGCGATCTCCGTCAGACAGGCCGCGCTGAAAACGCCCAAGGGCACGGCCATGCAGGCCGAAAGCAGCGTTACGCTCACGGAACCGACAATCAGTGCCAGAATGCCGAAATCCGGCGGCTCGGCCGTGGGATACCAGAATTTGCCGAAAAAAAAGTCCGCGGGGCTGTAGGATGTGAACAGGGGCAGGCCCTCGGCGAACAGAAAAATCATGATGCCGAGCAGGGCCGCCAGGGAGGTGGCGGCCACTCCCGCCAGCGCAAGGCGCAGGCAGCGTTCTTTCCAGGGTTCATGTGTCATATTGCAACCCATATCGCTTTGCCGGAAAAACACGGTTTTCCGGCCCGCTCCGGCGGGCAGGGGAATCCCCCCTACCCGCCGAGCTGTCCAACTGCTCTACTTTTTCGGCAGGGGGATGAAGCCGGTTTCCTTGACGGCCTTCTGTCCCTTGAGGGGATCGAGTATATAGTCCACGAGCTTTTTCACTTCGCCCCGAGGCGCGCCGTTGGTGAAAATATACAGCTCGCGGGCAATGGGCCATTGTCCGGAAAGCGCGCTTTCGGGCGTGGCCTTGAGGCTGCCTATATCCAGTCCCTTGGTGCTTTTGTCGTGATAGCCGAAGCCGATGTAGCCGATCGCGTTGGGGTTTTTGGAAACGGCCTGCACCACGGCGCCGTTGGAGGCCTGGAGCAGGGCGGCGGGGGTGACCCTTTGCTTGTTCATGATCTTTTCCTCCCAGGTTTCATAGGTGCCCGAGGAGGTATCGCGGGAGATGACGGCTATTTTCCTGTCCGCGCCGCCCACTTCCTTCCAGTTGGTGATCTTGCCGATATAGATGTTGCGCAGCTGTTCGACGTTGAGGGCGTTCACCGGGTTGGAAGTGTGGACGACGGGCAGCAGCGCGTCCACGGCCACGGGGATGCGCACGGGGTTGACGCCTTTGCTCTTGGCCAGCGCGCTTTCGTTGTCCTTCATGTCGCGGGAGGACATGGCGATGGTGCACAGTCCGTCTATAAGGGCCTTGATGCCGTTGCCGGAGCCGCCGCCGGAAATGACGACGGCCGTGCCGGGATTGGAGGCCATGAAGTTTTCGGCCGTCTTCTGCATGATGGGCAGCACGGTGGTGGAACCGTTGACAATGATTTCCTGAGCGGCAAAAGCCGGCTGAATGAGGAACAGGCAAAGCGGAAGCGCGAAAAGCATCTGTTTGAGTTTCATATGTGCTCCATGGTTTTTTATGCCGGATGCGTACCCGGCGTGCTTTCGTTATGATCCGCGTATGTGACGAAATGATGTCAACCCGCCGAAGGTATTGTGACGGACGGAATTGTTGCGTAGGCTCGCGTCACGCGATTGTCACAATTCCTTCATACAAAAGCCGCGAAGCTGATGCAAATGCATATATGAAAAAAGCGGGAGACGCATGGAAACGCGGACCATCATGAATACGCAAACCATATTGGTGGTGGAGGATGAGGCCGACATTCGAGAATTGCTCGCCTACAATCTCAAAAAAGAAGGCTACACGGTGCTGGAGGCCGGAGACGGCAGGCTGGGCCTGGAAAAAGCGCGTTCCGAGCGACCCGATCTCATCCTGCTCGATCTCATGCTGCCGGGCATGGACGGGCTTTCCGTCTGCCGGGAGCTGGAGCGTGACCCCACCACCCTGCCCATTCCCGTGATCATGCTCACGGCCAGGGGAGAGGAGACGGATCGCGTGGTCGGACTGGAGTTGGGGGCGGACGACTACGTGGTCAAGCCCTTCAGCGTGCGCGAACTGCTGTTGCGCATCCGCAAGCTGCTGCAGCGCGGGGCGCGGGCGGCGGGCGGCTCCTCCCTGTTTCGCCGCGGGGTGCTGGTGGATCCGGCGGCGCACAAGGTAACGGTGCATGGGGAAAACGTGGCTCTGACGGCCACGGAATTTCGCCTGCTGGAGCATCTTATGCGCCACGCCGGCCGGGTGCGCACGCGCGAGCAGTTGCTGAACAGTGTTTGGGGGTATCAGTTTGAGGGCTACGCCCGCACGGTGGATACGCACATGCGCCGGCTGCGGACCAAGCTGGGAAAGACGGCGGACGCGCTGGAAACCGTGCGCGGCGTCGGTTATCGTTTTAAGGAGTGACATCGTGACAGGGCTGTTTTCCTCTTTTCGCGGCAGGCTTTTTGTCTGCTTTCTCGTGGTGGCGGCGGCGGCCCTGCTTCTGCCCCTGCAGCGCGTGCGGCCCATGCTGCACGACGCGCTCCTGCGGGACGCCTTTGCCCGCCTGCAGCAGCAGGCCGAACTGGTACGCGTGATATTGAATAAAGAAGGCAAAGCCGGGACAAAACCCGCGCTCATCGCCCTGAAAAGAGAAAAAATCCGTCTTACCCTTATGGATTCCAAGGGTTTTGTGCTCTTCGATTCCGGCCTGCGCGACGGCGAAACGGCGGACAACCACGCCGACAGGCCCGAAGTGTCCCATGCCATGCAGGTCGGCGGCGGCGAGGCCACGCGCTTCAGCGCCACGTTGCAGCAGCAGTTGATCTACACGGCCCTGCGCCTTGAAAACGGCGACATTCTGCGTCTGGCCGCTCCCTTTGAGGGACTGGAACGACGCATAACATCGCAGTGGGCGGAGCTTGTGCCCGCCGTGGGCGCGGCCGTGCTGCTCGCCCTGTTTCTGGCCTGGTTCTTTTCGCGGCGCATGGAGGCCTCGCTGTCCGCAATGGTGCGGGGGGTGGAGGGAATTTCGCTCGGCAATTTCTCCCGCAGACTGCACAATGTGCCGGGCAGGGAACTGCGCCCTCTGGCCGACGCGGTGAACCGCATGGCCGAATCTATCGAAGAACTTTTACGGGCCGAGGCCGATCAAAAAGGCCAGTTGGAGACTGTGCTGGAAACCCTGGCCGAGGGCGTGCTGGTTTTCGGTCTCAGAGGGCGCATACGCCGCGTCAACCGGGCACTGGCGGAATATTTTCCCGCGGCGGACGGGGCGGACGGGCACCAGCTTGTGGAAGCCGTTCCCGCTCCGGCCCTGCAGGAAGCCTTGAGCGCCCTGCTGGCCGATCCCCAGGGCCACGGCAAAAGCGTCGAACTGCGCATAGAGGTGGGTCGGCGGATTTTTTCCGTGCTGCTGGCCCGTCCGCGCGAGGGTTTGGGGCACAAGATCGGCGCGGTGGCCGCGTTCCGCGAGATTACGGAGCTTGTGCGTCTGGAAAACGTGCGCCGCGACTTTGTGGCCAACGTCTCCCACGAGCTGCGCACCCCGCTTACGGCCATACGGGGCTGCGCCGAAACTCTGGAAGACATGCCGGACGTGCCGGAACAGGCCCGTCGTTTCGCCGGGGTAATCCGCAGGCACAGCGTCTTTCTTTCCGGCATGGTGGACGAACTGCTCACGCTTTCCCGTCTGGAAAACGACGCCGTGCCCATGGAGCCCGGCCCGACCGATCCCCGCCGGGCCCTGGCCGGCGCGCTGCGCTTTGTGGAGGAAGCCGTTGCGGCAAAACGGCTGCGCGTTGCGGAAGAACTGGAAGATGCGTCTGTGGCGGTCGGACAGTCACAGTTGGAACGCGTGCTGCGCAACCTGCTGGAAAACGCCTGCCGCTACGCGCCGGAAGAGAGCGAAATACGCGTGCGCATACGGATTGCGGACAAAGAAGCGCTGTTTTCCGTGGCGGATCAGGGGCCGGGCATTCCGCCCCGCGAACTGGGCAGAATTTTCGAGCGTTTTTACCGGGTGGAAAAGCACCACGTCGCCCCCGGCGGCCTGGGGCTCGCCATCTGCAGGCATATTGTCGAACGCAGCGGCGGCCGCATCTGGGCGGAAAGCCCTGCCGAAGACGCCGCCTGCGCCTTTTTCTTTACCCTTCCCCTTGCCGATGCCGGAGACATGCATGGATGACGCCGTCCGCGTAAGCGGGCTCAACTTCTATTACGGGAAGCAGCAGGCCCTGTACGACATAGGGCTCGAGGTTCCCGTCCGGCGGGTTACGGCGCTTATCGGGCCTTCGGGCTGCGGAAAAAGCACCTTTTTGCGCTGCCTCAACCGCATGAACGACCTCATCCCCGGAGCGCGCGCCGAAGGCCGCATCGAACTGGACGGGGAGGACGTCAACGCGCCGGATGCCGACGTGATCGGCCTGCGCAGGCGGGTGGGCATGGTTTTTCAAAAACCCAACCCTTTTCCCAAAAGTATTTTTGAAAACGTGGCCTACGGCCTGCGCATCCACGGCCTGCGCAACGCGACCGAGATTTCGGACAAGGTGGAGGCCGCCCTGCGCCGCGCCGCTCTGTTCGATGAAGTGAAGGATCGCCTGCATTCCTCCGCTTTGGGGCTTTCGGGCGGGCAGCAGCAGCGCCTGTGCATAGCCCGCGCCCTGGCCGTGGAACCCGAAGTGCTGCTGATGGACGAACCGGCCAGCGCGCTCGACCCCATTGCCACGCAAAAGATTGAGGAAGGCGTGCACGAACTGAAAAGCCGGCTCACCATCATCATCGTCACGCACAACATGCAGCAGGCCGCCAGGGTGTCGGACCGCACCGCTTTCTTTTATATGGGCAAACTCGTCGAATACGACGCCACGGACACGATCTTCACCCGGCCCAAGCTGAAGCAGACAGAAGACTATATTACCGGAAGGTTTGGATAATATGAGCGCTGAAACCCAACTGCACTACCGTCTGGAAGATCTGCGCACGCGCCTGCTCGTCATGTGCGCCGCCGCGGAGGAAGCGCTCGAAAAAGCCTGCGAAGCCCTGTCGCACAACGACAGGGCGCTTGCCGAGGCCGTTGTCGGGCAGGATGCGCGCATAGACGAAATGGAAAACGAGATCGACGAGGCCGTGCTTTCCATTCTGGCCCGCGAGCAGCCCGTGGCGCGGGATTTACGTTTTGTGGCCTCCGCGCTGCGCATGGTGACGGATCTGGAACGCATCGGCGACGAGGCCGCCGCTGTGGCCGAACGCGCCCTGTTGATGGAAGAGGCGCCCCGTCCGTCCGAATTCGCCCTGCTGGAGAAAATGATGAAATCCGCGCGCAGACTGCTGCACGCGGCCGTCACCGCCTTCCGCACCGCGGACACCAAGGCCGCGCTCATGATCTGCCGGGGCGAGGACGAATTCACCCAGATGGAAGTGCACCTGCTGCAAAAACTCATGGACAGCCTGCCCTGCGAAAAAGAGGAAGACGGCGGCGCGCACCGGCGCGCCATGCACCTCATCCTCATCGCGCGCTCGCTCAACCGTGTGCTGCGGCGCAGCGCCAACATCGCGGAACACACCTATTTCATGATTGAAGGCGTGAACATACGGCACAAAAAAGTCTGACCCCGGCCGCCGCGCAAACCCAAAAGCCGCCGCAGGAAATGCTCCCGTCGGCGGCTTTTGGGTTTGTATAATACCGGGAAACTACTCTTCTTTCTTGTCTTTCGCGTTTTCCGCGATCACCTTTTCGGCCACGGGCGGGGGCGCTTCCTCATAATGGGCGAATTCCATCGTGAACACGCCCTGGCCGCCGGTCATGGAGCGCAGATCCGGCGCGTAGCGCAGCACTTCGCTCATCGGGATGTGGGCCTTGATTTCGGTGACGCCGGTTTGGGAATCCGAGCCCAGCACCTTGCCCCGGCGGGAGGAAAGGTCGCCGATCACGTCGCCCATGTTTTCGTCCGGCACGGTCACGGTCAGCAGCACGATGGGTTCCAGCAGTATGGGCTTGAGCGTTTCCATGCCCTTTTTGAAGGCCAGGGAGCCGGCGACCTTGAAAGCCATTTCGGAAGAATCCACGGTGTGGTAGCTGCCGTCGTAGACGCGCACCTTGAAATCCACCACCGGGAAGCCCGCGATGTAGCCGCGCGCCGCCGCTTCCTGAATGCCCTTGTCGATGGCCGGAATGTACTGGCGGGGAATGACGCCGCCCACGATGCCGTCTTCGAACACGTAGCCGGAGCCGCGCGGCAAGCCTTCCATCTCTATCCAGCAATCGCCGAACTGGCCGCGCCCGCCGGACTGCTTTTTGTGCCGGCCCTGCACCTGGCATTTGCCGCGTACGGTCTCACGGTAGGGTACCTTGGGCGTTTTGAGCAGGATTTCGGTCTTATAGCGGCGTTTGGCCTTTTCCACCGAAAGCTCAATGTGCAGTTGCCCCATGCCGGAGAGCAGGATATCGGCCGATTCCTCGTCGCGGGACAGGCGCAGGGTGATGTCTTCGTCCAGCAGTTTCTGAACGGCGGCATAGACCTTGTCTTCGTCGCCCTTTTCCTTGGGGGCCAGGGCGTAGGTGATGAGCTGGGGCGGCAGTTCCGGCATGGGCAGGACAAAGGGATTTTTTTCGTCGCAAAGCGTATCGCCGGTGCGGGTGGTTTTGAGTTTGGCGGCCGCCACGATGCTGCCGGGGCCGAGGGTTTCCTTGGCCGGAGCCTGATTTTTGCCGGTAAGGTAGACCAGGCTGCCCAAACGTTCGGCATCGCCGCTGCGCATGTTCTTCAGCGTGGATTCCGTGGAGATGGAGCCGGAAAGCACCCGCAGAATCGAAAGCTGACCGGCGAAGGGGTCGGCAATGGTTTTGAACACGAAGCAGGTCGCCGGACCTTCGGCAACGGAGGCGCGCTCCTTGCCTTCCGCACCGGCAAAGGGCGCGCGGGCCAGGGGGGAGGGGAAGAGACGCTCCACAACCTGCAACAGCTGCACGCCGCCCTTGTTCTGCAGGGCCGCGCCCGGCACAACGGGCGCGAGCGCGCAGGCGGCCACGCCCGCGCGCAGGCCGGCGTCCAGTTCCTCGGGGCTGAGTTCGCCCTCTTCCAGATATTTTTCCATCAGCGCTTCGTCGGATTCCGCGATATTTTCCACGGCCGCGTCGCGCAATTTGGTCGCTTCGTCTTTCATGGCATCGGGCACGGGAATTTCGCTCACCGCGCCGTTTTCGCCGAACTTGTACGCCTTGCCGGCGAACACGTCGACCAGGCCGATGAAATTTTCGCCTTCCTTGATCGGCAGGTAGAGCACCACCGGCTTGACGCCCGGCATGGAATTCAGCCCTTCCAGGGCCATGCCGAAGTCTGCGCGGTCGCGGTCCAGCTTGTTGATGAAGAACATGGCGGGCAGCTTGGCCGCGCGCGTCATGCTCCAGATCTTTCTCGTCAGCGGGCGCACACCGTCCACGGCGTCCAGGGTGAAGACGGCCGCATCCACCCCCTGAAGCAGGCAGGACATGTCGCCGATAAAGTTGCCGTCGCCCGGAAGATCCATGACGAAATGCCGGTTCCTGTTCCAGAGCCAGGTGGCGAAACCGGGCTGGATGGAACCGCGCCGCCGCACTTCCTCCGGCTCGTAGTCAAGGCTTGTGGCGCCGTCTTCTATGGCGCCGAGACGGTTGATGACCCCGGTCTGAAACAGGAGCATTTCGGCCAGGGAGGTTTTACCGCAGCCGCCCGTACCCACTATGGCGTATGTGCGCTGCGCTTCCAACGGATTGGACATGAGGTTCCCCTTTGTCAGTCTGCGGCCGGCTAAGCCTTGTTGTTACGACAGATTTTTTACTGTATACTTTTCAACGGAAAAATGGAAGCGGAACATGCCTCCCGCCTGCACGCCGGACGGCGTCGGATACGGAAAAAAGGACTGCCATGACCTTCAATCTGCTCCTCATGGGGGCGCTGGCCGTACTCTTCATCTTCGTGCTTGCGCGCGTGGTCAAAAAAGGGTTGGGACGCGACTTTTCCGAGCACAAAAAGGAGTTTGAGGAGCGCCTGCGCAAAACCGGCGCGGAAACCAGGGACCGCAACATAAGCGCCCCGGCCGGGGAACAGCTGCGCCTTATCACGGCGGCCGCGCGCGAACTGCTCGATCTGGCCGACAACCCTCCCGGCTTCGAACTGCTGGAAGAAGGGGACATCGTGCGCCTTGTCTGCCCTCGGGGAGAGGCGCGCATCAGCTTCCGCCTCATGCTGCCTCGCCCGGGAAAACAACGGGAGAACGCGCCGGGGCGCTGGGTGATCGAAGGCCCCGGAACGCGGCACGGCGAATTCGCCGATCCGGCCGGGGCGACGGCTGCAATCAGAAATATCATTGAGACATGCCGACTTTGAAAAAGTTGGATTGCTCCGAGGCTCTCGATAACGCCCGTGAGACTGGATTTTCGCGCGCACGGGGATGACGGGTAAAGGGATCACAGCATGAAATGGATCACGCATCAGGCGGGCGCTCTGGCGCTTGCCCTGCTTTTCAGGGCCGAGCCCGCCGTGTGCGCGGGCATGCTGGGCGGCGCCGTGCTGCCCGATCTGGTGGAGCAGACGATCACCAGGGGCAACAAAAAACTCTTTCTGCGCATCCACAGGGAGAGCCTGCACTGGTTCGGCTGGTACGCCGGATTGCTGGTCGCGGCCCTGGCCGCTCCGCTTGCCCCGCGTGAGCGCGCCCTGGCCGTGGGCGTGATGCTGGGCGCGCTCTCGCACGTTGCCATGGACGCGCTCAATCCCAGCGGCGTGCCGCTTTCCCCTCTGGGGGGCAGCCCGCGCCTGCGCTTTCCACTCGTCTCCACCGGCAGCCTGCGGGAATATGTGCTGCTGGCCGCGCTGCTCGGCCTCATCGTTCTGGCCGGCTACAATCTCGATCCCTCGTGGATGCGCCGTCTGGCCCGCTTTTTCGGCTGAATTTCCGATTGAAAGACGGGCGGATATGGCGTAACATCGGCAATATCGGCATTTTCAACCGCCCGGAGGGCATAACCATGCGCCTTCATCTCTTTCTGATCGCCAGTGCCCTGTCGTTCTGCCTTTGCGGCTGCGTGGCCGCTGTTCCTTCCATCGTGCAGGACGAGCGTTCGCTTGACGATCAATCTTCGGACATGCAGATCGAAGCGTCCCTCAAGTCCGAACTTCTGAAGTACGACGCCCGCAGGGGCACGTCCGTAAACGTATACAGCTTCAGGGGCCACGTGTATCTGATAGGCGAGGGTGATCACTCCTTTCGCGAATTCGCGGAGCAGAAGGCGCGCTCCACGCCCGGCATGCGCCGGCTTACCACGCGCTGGTTCACGCCGGGCAGTTCCGATCTGGTGCAGGACACGCAGATCGAATCGGCCATCGACTCCAACCTGCTTTTCGCGAAAGACGTGGCTTCCACGCGCGTTCATGTGGATGTCTGGGGCGGTCACGTCATTCTGTTGGGCATTATGGCGGATCAGGACGAAATACGCCGCGCAATCGCCGAAACGCACAATGTGGCCGGCGTGAAAAGCGTCACCAGCTACTTGGTGACCAACGCGGAATCGCAACGGGACCTGCCCGTTTCTTCCCGTCCCGCACGGAAATAACGGAAAGCGCGAACCCGGACGCGCGACGCCGCGGCCCGGAATATCACGAGGAGCCGGCATGCGTCGTCTACGGGATTTCACGCTGTTTTTCGCCTGCTCCTTTGCGGCGACGGCGGGAATCTATCTGCTGACGGCCCTGTTCCGGCACACGGAAAACGGCCGGTCGGACATTTTCGGCAGCCTGTTCCGCATGCCCGCCTACCACAATGCCCATCCTTTCCAGTACATCGCCCTTGTCTGCCTCTGTTACGCCCTGGCGGCCGCCTGCTTTGCGCCCGTTATGGGCCGACCCGGCTGCCGCGCCCGGCTTTCCGCCGTGGGGGTGGTGTTCTCCGCGCCCCCGGCGGCTTCACTCCCGGGGGGCATGCTTTGGAAATATCACGACATGCTGGCGGGCTTTTTCCCTTCCGACCCGACGAATTATCTGCTCGACGGCCTGTGGCTCGGCCTGAAGAGCGGCTGGCTCATCGTGCTGCTTTCCGCGCCGTATGCCCTCATCTGCGCCGTGCCGGGCGTTATCGGCACGCTGTGGCTCTCCCGCCGGCTGTACCCCGCGAAAGACGCCAAAGCCCCCAAAGAAAAAGAACCCTTCAGCCCGTTTTTCCGCACGGCAACGTGCTATATCTGTTTGCTCTGCGCCGCCGGCCTGATCGCGCCCGTTCTTTTGGAAATCAACATGCGGCACGCGGCCGCGCTTTCGGACTACCGCGACATGTACGAGAAGGGCACGGCGGCGCAACTGGAACACTACATCGACAAACATCACCTGGATATAAACGGACGACCGTGGTGGCTCCCGCGCAGGGACGCGGGCGGCGCGCCTCCGCTTTCGCTGGCCGCCGTGAATCCGGATCCCGACGTTCTCCGGCTGCTGTTGCGGCGCGGGGCGGCTCTCGCCCCCGGCCCTTTCGAGGAATCCTTTGACGCTCTCGAAAAAGCCCTAAAAGCCGGAAGAACGGAAAACGCCCTTATCCTGCTCGAAGCGCGGGCAAGCTCCCCTGTCAGGCCGGGTTTGGGGTTGCTGCACGTGCGCTGGCCGCTGGTCGCGTATTGCAGCCGGGCGTCCGACGACGGAAACGAGGCCAAGCAAATACGGCTGTTGCAGGCTTTTGCCGACGCCGGCATGTTTTCCAAAAACATTTTCCCGCCGCATGTGCCGATGCGGGCGGCGGAAACGGTGCGCGACGGAAAACTTTTCGCCTTTCTGCAACAGGCGGGAGCATGCGAACCGCAACAGATTCCAGAGCTGCTGAGCATCGCCGCGATGAAAAACCCCCACCCGGAACTTACGCTCTTTTTTCTGGAAAACGGCGGCAATCCCAACATGATCTACGATGAGCGCCTTTGCGGCGTCACGGGCATGCCCCTGCTCGCCTGCAGCCTGTTTTCCAATGCGAATATCAAAGTGCCGGAAGCGTTGCTCACGGCCGGGGCGGATCCCAACGCCAAATCCACGGACGGCAGAACCCTGCTCATGCTGCTCGACACGGCATCGGCATCCGCCGGAAACGCGGAGTGCCCGGCAAGCCGCGTTGATAACCTTCTGGCGCGCCGCACCCTGCTGCTCAAGGCCGGCGCGGTCGAGTACAGGAAGTATCGCCGGTAAGACATACGACCGCTACAGGAGTTTTCGTCATCTGCCGAGGAGGATGAGCTTTTTATGAAGCGAGTGTACTCTTTGGTACTCGACCGGAGTAAAAAGCGATATCCGACAAAGGCAGGGACGAAAAGACCGTAGCGGCGGCAGGTTTTAGAGCGACACTTCCATGCTCCCCAAGCCGCTGCGCATAATCAGGGCGCGCAGCGCCGGGGTGTAGAGAAAGGGCGATTTTCCGATCTTGCACAGCAGCTTAAGACGCAGGCCGAACGTGGCGCGGCGGTAGGCCGCATGAAGATCCGCCGCGCCGGCGTTCAGCACTTCACTGAGGACGCGGGCGCTGTCCAAAGCGTAGCTCATGCCTTCCAGAGAGCTGGGGCTGATGAAGCCCGCCGCCTCGCCCAGCAGAAACGCCCCCGCGCCTCCGCAGCAGAAATCCCACGGCGTTTGCGGCCGCAGCACCGCGCAGGCCTCGGTCTTCACCGGCCGGGCCAGGTCAAAGCCGAAGGCGGCGGCCCGCTCTTTCAGCAGGGCGAAATTTTTCCGCGCTTCGGCCGGCGCGAACGCTCCGCCGAAGATAAAATACGGCCCCTTGGTCAGGCCCCAGGCGTAGCAGTCCGTGAGTTCCGGATCAAAAAGGCAGGAATAAAAAGGCGTTTCACGGCGATCCGCGAACCATTGCTGGATCGCGGTATAGCGGCGTATGCGTCCCTGCGGAAAAAGCGCACGCCGGATGAGGGAGTTCGCGCCGTCCGCGCCGACGATCAGCCGCGCCGTCGCGGCATGTTCCTTTCCTCGACTGCGCCAGTGCAGTCGGAAGCCCCTGCTCCCATCCAGGCGCTCCACTCCCGTGCAGGCGGCGGCATCGCACAGCCGCACGCGCGGCGGAATAAGGGAACGCAGCCAGGAATCGAACGCATGCCTGTCCAGGTTCAGATACATGCGCTGATAATGCCGGGTCAGCCCGGTCGCGCAGTCTATGGTGCGCACGGAAAAAATCTGCGGATCCGCGAGAATGTTCAGAGGCAGAACAAGGCCGAAGCGGGCCAGGGATTTCTGCGCGTCCGGGGCGAGCAGACCGCCGCAGGGTTTGCGGAAACCTTCTTCGTCGGAGGCGGGCGCCCTGTCCAGCGCCAGCACGGAAAAGCGCGCGTCCAGCAGGCGCGCCAAACTCGCGCCGGCAGGCCCCAGGCCGACAACGGCCACATCATAATGTTCCATTTCTATTTCAACAACGCTTCGCGCAGCCTTTCGGGGATGGCCACGGGCCGCCCGTCCCTGTTCACGCAGGCGTGGCGGGTCATGCCTTCGGCCATGAGCGTGTCCCGCGCTTCGTTCCACACCTTGTAGGAGCAGATGAAGGATGCCTTGCCCAGTTCCGTGATGCCGGCGTTGATCTGCATCAGATCGTCATAGCGCACGGATCTGCGGTAACGGCAGCGGGCTTCCTGCACGGGCAGAAGAAAGCCCCAGGCTTCCACCTCCACGTAGGTCAGGCCCCGTTCGCGCAGGAATTGATTCCTTGCCCGTTCAAAAATATGCAGGTACTCTGCGTAGTACAAAACGCCCGCGCTGTCCGTTTCCCCGTAGGAAACCCGATGCGCAAACCAAAACGCGGATTGAAGTTCCTCATGCACAGGCCTGTCCTCGCTCCTCTGTGTTCAGTGTTTTTGTTCTGTCTGCTCACCCTTGCTTCCGGCTGCTCCGAAACCCGCACCGGCCCCGGCCCGGCCCAGACGCCGCCCCAGCCCTACCGGGGCGCGACCGGGCAAATTCCCTTCCCGCAGGAAAGTCCCCGGGCCTTCATCGGCAAGCTGACGCCGGCCGGGCAGGGTCTTGCCTCCTGGCGCGATCTGGAGCCCGCCCTGACGAACAGCATCAATTATGTGAATACAAAAAAAACCAATGAATCCGCCGTGAACCGGCCCGGCCTTTCCGTCACCTGGGGCCGGCTTGCGGCCACGCTGGAACGCCTGCGCGGCCTGCTGCCCAGGCTGGATGCCGAGCCCGGCCTGCTTATGCAGAACTTCACCTGGGCGCGCGTTGATGAAAGCATCATGTTCACCGGCTATTACGAACCGACCATTCCCGCGAGCCGCACGCCCAAACCGGGGCTGATCCCCATCTACTCCACTCCGCCCGACATGGCGAAACAAAAGAAGCGCGGCAAAAGCTACCACGATCGCGCGGCCATAGACAAGCGCGGGGCGCTGGCCGGAAAGGGCCTGGAAATGGCCTGGATGGACCCTGTGGAGGCCTTTTTTCTCCAGGTGCAGGGCTCGGGCCGCCTGCGTTTTGACGACGGCACGGAGGCCTACGTCAACTACGCCTCGCAGAACGGGCACAAATACGTGAGCATAGGCCGCATCATGAAGGAGCAGGGCCTGCTGGAAGAGGGCAACGTCAACATGCCCGCCATCAAGAACTGGCTGCGCGACAATCCCGCCCGCCGGGACGAAATGCTGCTCTGCAATCCGAGCTACGTTTTCTTCCGCTGGGGAACCAAGCCCAAGGGAGCGATGGGCTTTTTTGTGCAGCCCGGGATCAGTCTGGCGGTGAGCCGTTCTTATATCCCGCTGGGCGCGGTGGTGGCCTACGGCGTCAATCTGCCCGATCCGCAAAAGGGCGGCCTGCCCGTGCGTGCCATAGGCCTGGCGCAGGACACGGGCGGGGCCATCAAGGGCAGGCGCATCGACATCTTCTGCGGCGACGGCCCGCGCGCCGAATACATCGCCGGGCACCTCGACGTGCAGGGCGAAGCCTGGGTGCTGCTGGCGAAATAACCGCGTATCGCTGCATCACCCTGCTGTTCTTAAAAAAATTATACCACTACTTCCCCCCGGAAGAATCGTATTTTTCCGGATGTGAACGTGAACCGCGACGCAGTGAGGAAATGAAGAATGAAAACATACCGCATAGCCTTTATCCCCGGCGACGGCGTCGGCCCGGAAGTTGCCCGCGAAACGGAAAAAGTCCTGCGGGTCTGCGCGGAACTCTTCGGATTCGGCATTGCGGCCGACAGCTATGGTTGGAATTGCGACCATTATCTGCAACACGGGCGTATGATGCCGGAAAACGCGCTTGATACGCTTCGGGCGTATGATGCCGTTTTCCTGGGCTCGGTGGGCGACGCCGCCAAAGTTCCGGATCATGTCTCGCTCGGCCCGCTTCTCGCCATACGCCAGGGCTTTGATCAATATGTCAACCTGCGTCCCATCGTGCTGCACGAAGGCGTGGATTCGCCCGTTGTCTCCTGTACGCCGGAAACAGTGGATATGGTTGTGGTGCGCGAGAACACGGAAGGCGAATACTGCCGGCTCGGCGGATTTTTTTCCCCTGATGCCCCGCACGGCTTTGCTTCGCAGATGGCGGTTTTTTCCCGCAAAGGGTGCGAACGCGTCATGCGCTATGCCTTTGAACTGGCACGCGAACGCAAAGCCGCAGGCGGCAGGGGCAGGGTGACAAACTGCACGAAGTCAAATGCCTTGAATTATTCAATGGTGTACTGGGACACGATTTTCAGGGAAGTTGCCGCCCTCTATCCGAACATAGAAACCGATCAGTATCTGGTGGATGCGCTCAGCATGCTCATGATCACCGACCCCGGCCGCTTTGACGTGATTGTGGCCTCAAATCTGTTCGGCGACATCATAACGGATTTGGGTTCCGTGCTGCAGGGCGGCATAGGCCTGGCCGCGGGCGCCAATATCGATCCGGAGCGCCGCAGCCCGTCCATGTTCGAGCCCATCCACGGCTCCGCATTGGCCCTGGCGGGAAAAAACAAGGTAAACCCCATAGCGTCCATCGAGTCCGGCCGCATGATGCTTGACTTCCTCGGCGAGAAAAAAGCCGCCGCCGCCTTGCTGGCCGCGGTGAAAACAGTGCTTGCGGAACGGAAGGCGCGTACGGGCGACATGGGCGGCACAAGTTCCACTTCGGAAGTGGGTGATGCCGTTGCGGCCGCTTTGCGGGCGTGATTGAGGGAAACCTGCGGTAAGTACGCCTATGGCTTTGACGCCGGCGGCGCCGCTCCCGCTTCCAACAGCGTGGCCTCCACCGCATAACGGCCCTTCCAGGGCGGCGGGAGCGTGAATGCCTCCCCTGTCGGCAGCGCTGTCCGAAAGGCGTGCAGAAAAAGCCCTCCACCCTGCCGGCGCGCGCCGTACTTCACGTCCCCGACTATCGGATGCCCGCGCGCGGCAAGCTGCGCCCGAATCTGGTGCGTGCGTCCGGTTATCAGGCGGACGCGCAGCAGGCTTGCGTCGGCCCGGCACAGCACAGGCGCGGCTTCGCACAGCGCCTCCTGCCCCCCTTCCCTCTCGGCGAGCACGCGCATCTTCTCCCGGCCGGGTGCGCCGTCCTTTTCCATAAAATCACGCAGAATGCCGGCTTCCGCCTGCGGCCATTCGCCTTCCACCCAGGCCAGATACTCCTTCACGACCGTGCGCGCGGCAAAGGCCTCGTGCAGGGCGCGCAGGCGCTCGTAACTCAGGGCCGCGAGCAGCAGGCCGGATGTGTCTTTGTCCAGGCGATGAGCGGGCGTGGGTTTGAAGGGGGCGTCGGAAAAATGCGCGGCCAAGCGGGAACTCAGGCTGTCCGTGTGCCCGGAACCCGGCTGCACGGGCAGGCCGGCGGGTTTGCCGAGCACCAGCAGATCGGGCAGTTGAGCGGCGATGTCGATAGGCAGCCGTTCTCCGGCCGCGCCGACAGAAGTGGAGGCTACCGTCGCGGCCATGCTCCGGGCAAAGGGCGGCACGCGCACGCCGTCCCCGGCTTCCAGGCGGTCAAAGGGTTTTGCGCGCAGGCCGTTGCGCCGCACCTGACCGGTGCGTATCCAGCGGTGGAGCATGGACGGGGCAAGGCCCAGCCGGCGCGTCAGAAACTGGAGCAGTTTCTGGCCGGCTTCCGAAGGATCGACTTCCAGTAAGGGAACATCCGGGGAAGGCATGACTGTGGGCGGAAAGGCGCGGTCTCACGCCTTTACCCGCCCGAAATCTCCCATGTTTTTATGTTGTCTGACGATCGGCTTTTTTTCGGGGCCAAAGTGCCCTATTGCGCCGGCGGCTGCACGACCAGAACCGGAATTTTTCCGTTTTTCGCCACTTTTTCGGCCACGGAACCGAAGACCATCAGCTTGACGCCCTTGAAGCCGTGGGTGCCCATGACGATGAGATCCGCACCGGAATCCGTCGCGATCTTGATGATCTCCTCCGGGGGACTGCCCACCGCGACCTTCGCTTCGACGCTCACATCGGCAAACATGGTGGTGACTATCTCGTCCATGCGTTTTTCCGCGCCGATAAGGATGGAGCCCGCAAAGGTCTCTATGGCCTGGGGCTGCACTTCGAAAGCGGCGTACTGGTTGAGCGGCGGCGCCACGTACACGGCGATGATTTCCGCGCCGAAGGCCTTGGCCATGGTTACGGCATATTCCGTCACAAAGGAAGAGGCCTCGGAAAGATCCAGCGCGCAGACTATCCTTTTGATGCTTTTCATTGCTCAACTCCTTTATGTAAAATATGTATACGGGATCTGCGATTGTACTGTACGCATATTTTTTTGGAAAACGCAAGGCTCAACGCTGAAATTGAGGTGGACGAAGCGACGAAATACGCCTTGACCCGGTACGTCGCTCTGATACCCTGCCGGAGCTTCGCCGGCGCGGCGGTTCGCTGCAGGCGATCTTCAATCAAGGATACAGTTGTGGATCTTCTCTCGCTTTTCGGCATTGCCGTGGCCCTGGCCATGGACGCCTTTGCCGTCTCCCTCACCACCGGCGTGCGCCTGTTGCGGATCACGCCCTTCATGACCCTGCGCATGGCCGGGGTATTCGGCGGCTTTCAGTTCGCCATGCCCGTGATCGGCTGGAGCCTGGGCTCCGTGGCCCAACGCCGGATCGAAGACTACGACCACTGGCTGGCCTTTGCGTTGCTGGCCTTCGTGGGCGGAAAAATGCTGTGGGACGCCTGGGCGCGACGCGGCGCGCCGGCCGCCCCCGACGACCTCAAAGACCCCACCGTCGGCGGCACGCTTTGGATGCTCGGCGTGGCCACCAGTCTGGACGCCCTGGCTGTGGGCATTTCGCTGGCCATGCTGGGGCTGGAAGTGCTGTTCCCGGCGGTGCTGATCGGCGTGGTTTGCTTTGCGATCACCGTGATCGGACTGCATCTGGGCGGCCTGATGCGCCGGCTGCCGGGGCTGAACGCTCTGGGCGAAGGGGCCGCCGTGTTCGGCGGTCTGGTGTTGATCGCCATAGGAATCACGATCCTGCAGGAACACGGAGTATTCTCTTAACCCCTGCTCTACATTCCGCCCTTCGGCCCTTTTTTGTTGTTGTAATGCTGATCCCAGTGGTGCGCGCAGACGGTGCAGTGCCAGTTGCTCGTCGGGCCGCCGGCAAAGCCCTCGCATGGGCAGATCGCGCAGCGCCCCAGCCCGCAATGGGCCGATCCGACGCAAAGCGCGGACAGAAGCGCCGCAAGCAGGACGCAGAAAATTTTGCGGCGCAACGTCATGACAAAATCTCCTCAAAGCTTATACTGAAATGTATGCCGCCGATCGCCCGGGCAGAGGCGCAACGGCTGGTGCTTCAGTACGCTTTGTTCTATACTGCCTGAACCGTTTTTATGCAATTACGCCCTGGAGGCCGTTATGTGGGACTATACAGACGCCGTGCACGATCACTTTCTCAACCCGCGCAACGCCGGAGCGCTGAAAGACGCCAATGCCGTCGGCGAAGTGGGCAGCCTGACCTGCGGAGACGCGCTGAAACTCTATCTGAAGATCGACGAAAGCGAACACATCGTGGACGCCGGTTTTGAAACCTTCGGCTGCGCCAGCGCCATCGCCTCCAGCTCCGTGCTCACGGAAATGCTCAAGGGCATGCCCGTGGCCGAAGCGCAGAAAATCACCAACAAGGACATCGCCGCCAAGCTCGGCGGCCTGCCCAAGGAAAAGATGCACTGCTCCGTTATGGGGCAGGAGGCCCTGGAGGCCGCCCTGCGCAACTGGCGCGGGGAAGCGCCCCTTGCCCACGCGGAGGACGACGGCCCCCTGGTCTGCAAGTGCTTCGGCGTGACCGAGGGGCAGATACGCCGCGCGGTGCGCGAAAACGGCCTGCACACGGTGGAAGAGGTGGTCAACTTCACCAAGGCCGGAGGCGGCTGCGGAGAATGCACGCCGGACATTGAGGCCCTGATTGCCGCCGAACAGGGCACGACGCCGTTGCGGGAGCTGAAGCTTCCTCCCCGTCTGACCAACGTGCAGCGCATACGCCTCATTTCCAAGGCCCTGGATGAGGAAATCCGCCCCCGCCTGCTTCAGGACGGCGGCGACGTGGAACTGGTGGACGTGGACGGCCCGCTGGTCACCGTGACCCTGCGCGGCAAGTGCGGCAGCTGCCGTTCCAGCGCCCTCACGCTCAAGAACGTGGTGGAAAAAACCCTGCGCGAGCAGGTCAGCGCCGACATCCAGGTGCAGGAGGCAATATGACCGCGCCCGTCTACCTCGACAACAACGCCACCACCGCCGTGGCCCCGGAAGTGTTTGAGGCCATGCGGCCCTATTTCACGGATCTCTACGGCAACGCCTCCAGCATGTACCGCTTCGGCGGGCAGGTGGCCGAGGGCCTGACAACGGCCCGCGAACAGGTGGCCGCGCTGCTGAACGCCGAACCCGAAGAAATCGTCTTCACCTCCTGCGGCACGGAAAGCGATTCCACCGCGATATGGTCGGCGCTCCAGTCCCAGCCGGACAAGCGCCACATCGTCACCACGCGCGTGGAGCATCCCGCCGTGCTCAACCTGTGCAATCATCTGAAAACGCAGAAATATTCCGTCACCTTCCTGCCGGTGGACGAAAAGGGGCTCTTTCCCCTCCAGGCCCTGGAAGACGCTTTGCGCGACGATACCGCGCTCGTCTCCATCATGTTCGCCAACAATGAAAGCGGCGTGATCTTTCCCATAGCCGAGGCCGCCGCCCTGGCCAAAAGCCGGGGCGTCCCCTTCCATACCGACGCCGTACAGGCCGTGGGCAAGCTGCCCATCGACCTGAAAACGCTGCCTGTGGACTATCTGGCCCTTTCCGGCCACAAGCTGCACGCGCCCAAGGGCATAGGCGCGCTCTACGTGCGCCGGGGCACGCGCTTCCGGCCCTTCCTCATGGGCGGGCACCAGGAGCGCGGCAGACGCGCCGGCACGGAAAACGCGGCCTTCATCGTGGCCCTGGGCAAGGCCTGCGAACTGGCCGCCGCCCATATGAATGACGAAAATACCCGCGTGCGCGCCCTGCGCGACAAGCTCGAAGCCGGACTGGTCGCCGCCGTGCCCGAATGCGTCGTTAACGGCGACAGGGAACAACGCCTGCCCAACACCCTCAACATCGCCTTCAAAAACATCGAGGGCGAGGCCATCCTGCTCATGCTCGACCGCCTGGGCATCTGCGCCAGTTCCGGCTCGGCCTGTACCTCGGGCAGCCTTGAGCCCTCCCACGTGCTGCGCGCCATGGGGGTGCCCTTCACGCACGTTCACGGCTCCGTCCGCTTCTCCCTCTCCCGCTACACCACCGAAGAGGAAATCGACTACACCATCAGGGAGCTGCCGCCCATTGTGGCCCGTCTGCGCGCCATCTCGCCCTTCGGCAAGAAGAACTAGCCGCGGGTCATGCGTACCGCGGCCGCCCTGCTCTGCGCGTTTCTTGTCTGCGCCGCCCCGCCCGCCGGGGCGGCCGAACCCACGTCAACGTCCGCACCGGGCACGGCCCTGGAACGACTGAAGCAGGGCAACGCCCGCTTTGCCGAAAACCTGCGCCAAAACATCGATCTCGCCGCGCAGCGCGCGCAAAGCGCCAAGGGTCAGGTTCCCTTCGCGGCCGTGCTCGCCTGCGCGGATTCACGCCTGTCCCCGGAACACATCTTTGACCGGGGCATAGGCGAACTTTTCGTTGTCCGCGCGGCGGGCAACGTTGCCGGAACCATGGAGCGCGCGAGCATTGAATACGGCGCGCTCCATCTGCGCATTCCCCTGCTCGTCGTCATGGGGCATACACGCTGCGGGGCCGTGGAGGCCGCCGCCTCGGGCGGCAAAGAACCCGGCAGCCTGCCCGCCCTGCTCGCCCTGCTGCAACCGGCCGTGGATGAAACGCGCCGCATTTCCCCGCCGATCGAGGAAAAATCCGCCTTCACCACCGAGGCCGCCCGGCGCAACGTGCTGCTGACCATGCGCGCCCTGCTGCGCGACAGTCCCGTGCTTCAGGAACTCCACGCCAAGGGGGCGCTCGTCGTCACCGGCGCGCTCTATCATGTGGATGACGGGAAGATCGAATGG